>SHYY01000146.1 GCA_009692555.1 Myxococcales bacterium | reverse complement strand
ACCGTAACACAGATTTCCTTTACTTGTCTCACCACCTCTCCCGATAATCGCCGCCGTGGGCGACGACGAAGCCTCCGAAAAGGCCCCCGGCCTGGTGGTCGGGCAACTGATCGGAAAGTACCGCCTCACCGACAAACTCGGCGAGGGCGGGATGGGTGTGGTGTTCGGAGGGATCCACGAGACGCTGGGCCGCAACGTGGCGATCAAGGTCCTGCGGGCGGAGTTCGCCAAGAACGAGACGGTGGTGCGGCGGTTCCAGCAGGAGGCGGAGGCCGTCTCCCGGATCGGACACGCCAACATCGTCGCGGTCTACGATCTCGGCCAGCTTGCGGATGGCAGCTTCTACTACGTCATGGAGCGCATCCTCGGCGAGACGCTCTCCGACCGCCTGCTCAGCAACCCGCCGATGTCGGCGCAGGAGATCGTCGCGGTGTTCTCGCAGATCTGCCGTGCGCTCCGGGCGACCCACTCGCAGAACATCGTCCACCGCGATCTCAAGCCCGACAACGTGCTCCTCCAGCCGCGCAAGGGCGCCATGCCGCACGTCAAGCTGCTCGACTTCGGCGTCTCCAAGATGCGCGCCCCCGACGGGGGCGAGGCGGCCGCGGCGAGTGGGCTGCCGAGCATGACCAAGGTCGGGACGGTCCTCGGCACGCCGTCCTACATGGCGCCCGAGCAGATCAGCTCGCCGCTCACGGTCGACGGGCGGGCCGATCTCTACTCGCTCGGCGCGATGCTCTACCTGGTGCTGACCGGGGAGACGCCGTTCGGACCCGGCGCGATGATGGAGATCCTGATGAAGCACCTGCGCGACGATGTGGTGCCGCCGTCGCAGCGGGCGAAGCCGGGGCAGGCCATCCCGCCCGAGCTCGACGCGTTCGTGCTGAAGGCGCTGGCCAAGAAGCCCGAGGAGCGCCACTCCGACGCGGACGACTTCCAGGCCGGCCTCGAAGCCGCGTTTGGGCTCTCCGCGCCGCGCACCACCAGCGTCGCCGGGGTGGTCCCGCCGGTCGCTCTGGCCGCCCTGCCGTCGGTGGCGAAGCGAAGGTGGCTCGTTCCGGCGGCGATCGGCGGCGTGCTGCTCGTGGGCGGCGGCGTGGCAGGGGTGGTCCTCCGCCCCGCGGCGAAGGCGGTCGCGCCCGCCTTGCCCCCGTCGGAGAGCGCGCTCCGGCGGGAGCAGGCACAGAAGGTGATCGAGGGTGCCATGGCCGCCGACCCGCGACAGCGCCGCGCGGTGGTCGATGCGCTCGGCGAGGTGGCCGACCGCAGCGCGCTCCCGCAGGTGATTGCCGCGCTGCGCGACGACAACCCCGAGGTGAGGCGCGCGGCGGCCCACGCGGCGATCGTGATCGGAAAACCGGGCGACGCCGAGCTGCGCGCGGTGCTGGCCGAGGCCGGCGCGCGCTCGGTGGGCGCGGTGGCGGCGGATGTGGCGGCGGCGCGCTTCCGCACCGGCGATGCCTCGGCGGAGGAGGATCTCAAGCGCGCGCTCGAGCTGCCCGATCCGGCGGTGCGGCTGCGTGCCGCCGTGGCGCTGGCCGACGCCGGGAAGCTGCCCGCCGCGACGCTGCGGAAAGCGATCTCGGCGGCCCCACCGACGGTGCGGCGCTCGCTCCGCTGGGCGGCCTTCGTGCGCCTGCACCAGCTCGGCGACCAGAGCTTCGACGCCGAGCTGAAGACGGCTCTCCAGGGCCAGGACCAGGTGGCCCGCCTGGAGGCGGCGCAGACGCTCGCCCGCGGTGACGACAGCGACGGCATCCTCGCCCTCTCCGACCTCGCCGCCCACGCCCCCGATCTGGCGGATCGCGTCGACGCGGCGGCCGTGCAGGCGGAGCTCGGGGACGCGGGCGCGCGCCAGCTTCTCGTCACTGCGCTCACCTCGGAGGACGCCACCGTGCGCGCGCGCGCGGCCACCTCGCTCGGGCGGCTCGCGCGCCTCCTGCCCGATCACCCGACGCTCGGAAAAAAACTCGTCCGCCTGCTCGACGATCCGGCCCCTCCGGTGCGGATCGCCGCGGCAGCGGCCCTGCTGGCGCTCAGGGATGCGCCGGCCACTCCCGGGAGGACTCCGTGAAGCTCTGCTCCAGCTGCCACAAGGGCTACCCCGACGAAGTGACCACCTGCACCGAGCACGGCGCGACGCTGCGAGACGACGCGCTGCTCGGGACCACGCTCGGCGGCTTCTACATCGACGCCTGGCTCGAAGAGGGCGGGATGGGGCTGCTCTACCGCGCGCACCACGAGACGATCAAGCGCAAGGCCGCGGTCAAGGTCATCAAGCGCGAGTTCCTCGCCGACGAGACGGCGGCCGGACGCTTCGCCCAGGAGGCGCGCACCGTCGCCAAGCTCGGTCAGCCGCACCTGATCGACATCTTCGATCTCGGGACCACCCCCGACGGGCGGCTCTACTACACCATGGAGCTGCTCGAGGGGCGCTCGCTCTCCGCCGCGATGAAGCGCGCGCCGCTGCCCTTCCCCGTCTTCGGCCCGGTGATGCGCGACGTGTGCGAGGCGCTCGAGGCGGCGCACAACGCCGGCGTGGTGCACCGCGATCTCAAGCCGGACAACCTGTTTCTCGTCGAGCGGGAGGGCGAGGCGCCGTTCGTGAAGGTGCTCGACTTCGGCGTCGCCAAGGTGCTCCAGACCGACGAGGACGTGCAGAGCAAGCTGACCCGCACCGGGAGCATCATCGGCACGCCGCAGTACATGGCGCCCGAGCAGATCGAGGGCGGCAAGATCGATCGCCGCGCGGACGTCTACGCGCTCGGCGTGATCCTCTACGAGCTCTCGACCGGCGCGCTGCCCTTCCAGGCGCTGACGCTGGGCGGGATGTTGAAGGCCCACCTCCTCGACCAGCCACCGGTGTTCGAGCCGGGAGGGCTCGCGCCGGGCGTGCCGCCGGAGCTGGAGGCGGTCACCTTCCGCGCGATGGCGAAGCGGCCCGACGACCGCTACGCGACGGTGCGCGAGCTGTGCGACGACCTCGATCGGCTGCTCTCCGCGCAGCCCTCGCAGGCGAGCGCGTGGTGGGTGGAGCGCGCCACCGCCGGGCAGACCACGATGGAGACGCTGCCGGGCTTCCTGCGGTCGACGATGGCCGGGAAGATGCCGACGATGGATCCGACCCTGCCGATGGGAGCGCAGGGCCCTGGCCCGAGGACCCTCGCCGGGCCGACGGTGGTGCTCGCGCCGCCCAAGGCATCGCCGGTGCGAACGATCGTCATTGCCGTCGCTGGCGTCGCCGCGATCGCGGCGGGAATCCTGGTGGCCAAGAGCTTCAAGGAGGAGCCGCCGCCGCCGCCACCCCCGATGGTGGCGGTCAAGCCGCGCGGCCCCGATATCGGCGCGCTGCGCTCGCAGGCCCTCGGCGTGGTCACGAGCGGATTGAAGGACGGCGATCCCCAGGTACGGAAAGGTGCGCTCCATGCGCTCGCGGCGGGCCACGACGGGCGCCACCGGACGATGGTCGAGCCGCTGCTCGACGACGTCGATCTCCAGGTGCGCGCCGCGGCAGCCACCTGCCTGGCGGGCCTCGGCGCGCGCGCTTCCCGGACCGCTCTCCACGCGGCGCTCGGCAAGGACGCCAACGTCGACGTGTGGGTGGCCGAGGCGATCATGAAGCTCGGCGGGGACGAGGGCGGAGCCAAGCTGCGCGAGGTGCTGAAGAAGGGCGACGGGGCGACCCGCTTCAAGGCCGCGCTCGCGCTCTGCGACAGCGACGCGAACGCGCGCAAGCTGCTCACCGAGCGCGTGGCGGCCGCGCCGGGCGAGCCGCTGGCGATCAACCTGCTCGGCCACCTGGCGCGCGCCGGCGACCTGAAGGCGAGGGCCGCACTGACCGCCCGGCTCGACGAGGGCGATGATCTGGCCAAGCTCGCGGTGGCCGAGGCGCTGGCGCGGGCGGGCGACGAGCGCGGGCGCACGCGACTCGGCGAGCTGACCGAGAAGGAGGGTCCGGTGCGCCTGCGCGCCTACCGCGTGCTCGCCGCGCTCGATGATCAGTCGGGCTACGAGCAGTTCAAGAAGGCATTCGCCGACGCCGCGCTGCCGATCGAGGCGCGGCAGCTCGCCGCCGAGGGCCTCGGCTCGTCGGGCGACAAGGGGGCGCTGGAGACGCTCGGTCCCGCGCTCACCGACGGGGACGCCGGCCTGCGCCTGGTCGCGGCGGGCGGCGTGCTGGCGATCATCGGGAGCGATCCGTCGTCCCGCGCGCAGAAGTCGCTCGACTGGGCCCAGGCCGCGCTCGACGACGAGTCCTGGGTGGTGCGCGAGCAGGCGGTGTCGATCCTCGGCGACTCCGATCCGTCGGCGGCGGTGCCGCTACTCGGCAAGGCGATCCACGATGCGCGGCCGGAGGTGCGCCGCTCGGCCGCCAGGTCGCTCGGGCGCACCCGGGCGGCGACCGCGGTGCGCTACCTCGGCGAGGCGCTCGGCGACGGGCAGAAGGATGTGCGCCTGGTCGCGCTGCGCTCGATGGGAAAGATCGGAAGCGTCGGATCAAAGGAGGCCGCACCGATGCTCGCGCTGCACCTCGCCAAGGCCACCCCCGAGGAGAGGGTGGTGGCGGCCGGACAGCTGGTGAAGCTCGGCGACAAGAGCCACCTCGACGAGCTGAAGCTGGCGCTGGCCTCGAAGGATCCCGAGCTCCGCCGCCTCGCCGTCGAGGAATCGGCGGGCGATCCCGACACGGCGAAGGACGCCAACGCGATCGCGCTGAAGGACCCCTCGTTCCCGGTGCGCTTCGCCGCGGCGAATCAGCTGGCCGAGCAGGGCTCCAAGGACGGCGTCGACGTCCTCCAGGAGGCGCTCAAGAAGGGCGGGACCGAGGCGCTGCAGGGCTTCGCGGCGCTCTCGCGTCTCGGGGTGAAGCCGGCGGTGGAGATCGACCCGATGGCGCTCCTCGACGCACCGGATCCGTCGGTGCGGATCAAGGCGGTCGAGTTCGCCGGCCGGCTCCCACCGGCGCGAGCGGTGGCCTTCCTCCGCCGGGCGCTGCGCGATCCCGACGCCGGGGTGCGGCTGGCGGCCGTCGAGGCGACCGGGGATCTGGCCGCGGGCGCGAGCGCCGCGCAGGCACTCCCGCTGCTCCGCGGCGCGGCGGGCGACGGTGATCCGGCGGTGCGCGCCAAGGCCGAGGGGTTGCTCGCGAAGCTCAGCCCTGCGGCCCCGGATGTGGCGGCTCCCCCGCCGCCCGCGCCCCCGCAGGCAGCGCCGGTCGTCGTGTCGCCCGATCTCGCGTCGCCCGCGCCGCTGCCCGACCTGGCCCTCCCTGTCGACGCTGCCGCGCCGGTCCATCTCGTGAAGCCGGTCGAGTCGCCAACCGAGGTGGTGCTGGCGAAGAAGGAGACCGCGCGCGAGGAGGCGCAGCTCTCGATGAGCAGCGGCTCGCTCGCGCTCCGGGCCGGCAAGTACGAGCGCGCGATCAACGAGCTGCAGAAGGCGCAGAAGGCCGATCGCTCGCTGCCGGTCCACTTCCCGATTGGCGAGGCCTACCGCAAGCTCGGCGAGCGCGAGACCGACCCGGCCAAGCAGAAGAGCTACTACCAGAAGGCGATCACCAGCTACAAATCGTCCGATGACAAGCGGGCGGCGGCCTACGCGGTCGAGCTGGGCGACCTGATCAAGTAGCCAGCCCCGGTGCCGTTCAGGCCCGCGCAACGGCAACGGCAACGGCAACGGCAACGGTGCGCTCAGCCCCCGGGCCCAGGGGACGCTGTGGAGTCGCCTCCGGCGGATCTCTTCGCTTAGGCTCAGTCCCCGAAGACCCAGGGGACGCTGTGGAGTCGCCTCCGGCGGATCTTTTGAGATCAGGCTCAGCGACAGCCCGCGGCGACGTGGCGGGCGCGGCGGCAATCGTCACCAGCGCCCTCGCAGGAACGACGGGCGTCGCCGTCGCTGATCTGATCGGCGAGCACGCAGATGCGGCGCGAGGCCTCGCAGATCTCGTCGGCGGCCTCGGTCACGCGGCGGCAGCGCGAGGAGGGGCGCGCAGCCCTGGGAAAGTCCCGCTCGCGCAAGCGGGCCGGCGCGTTCGGCGCCGCGGTGATCACCGGCACGGGGAGGCTCACCGAGTCCTCACCGGCACGCTCCGGGCGGTCCGCCGCGGGGGTCTTCTGCTCGGTCTCGATCCTCGGCCAGTCGACCGGCGCTGCGCCCCCGGCGGGCGACCCACCCGGCGCCGGGGGAGGGCCGGCCGGGGCCGCGAAGGCGGGCCGAGGGGCCTCCTTGGCAGGCTCCTCCGACGCCGTTTGGGGATCGAGGCCGAGCTCGGCACGCCGCGCGCCGATGCGCCCCTGCAGCCGTGCGATCTGCGCGCGCGCGTCTTCCACCGTCGCTGCGGGCGCCTCACTCCGTGTGCCGACGCGCGAGCCGGCACAACCCACGGCAAGCAGGGTCAGCGCCGGCAGCCAGGCCGCGCGCGGGCTCACGGGGCCTCCTTCAGCAGCCCGGCCTGGACGCGCTGGTTGATCGCGATCGAGCGCGCGTAGGCTGCCAAAGCTTCGCGGCGAGCCGCCTTCGCTGCCTCGGGATCCGCCGCCAGGCGCTTTGCGCGCGCTTCGAAGATCTCGCCGGCGACCGTCTCGAGGTGGGCGCGGTAGAAGGAATCACGCGTGGCCTCCCTCCGGCCCTCCTCGACGCTGGCGAGGGCCCTCGCTTCGTCCTCGGCAGACGAGGCACCCCCGGCGTCGAGACGAAGCTTGGCGAGGCGCGCCCAGGCATCGAGCCGCGCCTCCTCGCCCTCGGCCGCGCCGGGCGGAAAGCGGATCTTCAGGACCGCCTGGACGTCGCCGATCGCCAGCGCGGGCTCGCCATCCGCCATGTGGGTGTCGGCGCGATGCTGCCAGGCGCGCGCCTCCTCGAGCGCCAGCATGAGCTGCTCGTCGACCAGCCGCTCTGCGACCCCGGAGCGACGACAGCCCGAGGCAACCGCGACGAGCATCACTGCGGCCACCACCGCGCCGCGGGTCACCGTCGCCCCCGGGCGTGGGAGCGCACCTCGCGGAAGGCGATCAGGCGATCGGCCGCGACCCGATCGAGCCGCTCGGCCGCGGTCTGGGCCTTCGGGAAGGGCCCCGGGACGAGGCGACCGGCGCTGCGCGATCGCAGATGCTCCGGCGCCGGCTCGGGCAGCACCACCCGCATGGCGAGGAGCGCGATCGCCACCGACGCTGCGACGCCCAGCATGGCCCATGGCCAGCGGGGCCGCCGCGCCCTCCTCGCGCGTCGTTGCACCTCCAAGACCGCGTCCCGCGCCAGCCCGCGCGCACGGATCTCCCCGAGCGGCGCCGACCGCCCCGCCGCCGCGCCGATCATGCCCGCGAACTCGCGATCCGCCGCGGTGCCCGCGTCCTCCCCGTCGAACGCCCGCGCCAGCGCCTCCGCCGCGGCGCGCTCCTCCAGGTCCGCCTCGTCGTCGTTTCCGGGATCATTCATCACGCTCTCCATAGGCGGCGCGGAAGGCCCGCACCGCACGGAACAGGATCACATCGAAGTTGCCTACCTCGACCCCCATCGTCTCGGCGCAGGCATCGCGCGCCCGCTCCTCGATGAGCCGCAGCCGGATCGCCCGCGCGTAGCGCTCGGGGAGCGCCGCCATCGCCGCCTCGATCCGCGCCATCGCCCGGCGTCGATCCTCCTCGGCGATCAGCGCATCGTCGGCCGTCCCGCCGGCCGCCTGCGCCGCGATCTCCCCCGCCAGCGCCTCCAGCATCCGCCGCGACCGCCCGCGCGCGCGGTGCACGTCGATCACCTTGCGGAGCGCGATCTGGCGCAGCCAGAAGAACAGGCTCCGCCCCTGCCAGGTGAAGCCCCTGATCTTCTCGATCGCCGTCACAAACGTGTCCCGGAGCAGGTCCTCCGCCAGCGCGCGGTCACCGAGCCGCGGCATGATCACCGACGAGAACAGCGGCTCCGCGTGCGCCGCCAGCACGGGCTCCAGGGCGCCCGGGTCCCCGGCCTTTGCCCGCGCGATCGCAAGGCGCTCCGCTTCGAGCCGGGGCTCGAGCCCTGATTCCTGCCTTGCGACCTCCGCATCGGCGATCACCCTGCTCCTGAACGCGCGAGCCTGGCGCGCGCTTACACTACTTCGACCCGGCCCCGGTGCCCGACGCCGGTGTGGCGCGCGACTCCACCCACTTCCACAGCGCCGGCACGCGGAGCGCCAGGTTCGGCTCCGCGCGATCGATCGCCTGCTCGAGCAGGTGGCTCGACATGTCCTCGTCGCGCCGCTCGGCGTAGCCCCACGCGCACAGGGCCAGGAGCTGCGCTGCGCCGGTGATCTGCAGCGCCGACTGGCTGCGCTCCCACAGCGCGTCCTCGTCGAGGCCGAGGCGCCCCTCGGCGAACTGCACGTAGAGATCGACCGTCCAGTGCTGCACCCGCAGGTAGTTGCCCTCGGGCGGCTTGCCCCGCCCGTCGAGCCGCGCCCGCGCCTCGCCGACCCGGCCGAGGTTGACCAGCAGCGCCACCTCCACGTAGGCCAGCACATCCTGGTAGACGCTCCGCCGCAGCGAAGAATGGCGTAGTTTCATCGCCTTCCGCACCTCCGTGAGCGAGGTCTCGAAGTCGCCGCGCCGCGCCGCCACCGCGGAGAGGTTCTGGTGCGCCACCGCGCGCAGCCGCCTCGGGACCAGCCGGCCGGCCAGGGTCTGGCGGCACAGGACCTCTGCCTCATCGAGGCGATCGGACTGGATCAGCGCCGCCGCCTGCGACATGCGACGGCCGCGCGTGAGCCCGAACCAGTAGGCGGCTCCGAACACGATCCCGACGGCGGCGCCGAGGGGACCGAACACCCCGATGTAGAAGGCCGTCGCCGCCACCACCACGCCCCCGGAGAGGCCATAGGCGAGCGCGGTGATGGCGCGGTAGCGGGCCGGCGAGCGCACCTGCCCCGAGCCGTCGATGTGGACGAAGCTGCCGCGCCCGGCCTCCTCGAGCGAGCGCGCCAGCCGCAGCTCGGGCACCGGCTCGTCGCCGAGCCTGACCAGCGCGGTCGAGGCAGCCTTCGGATCCGGGGCGTCAGCCAACGTCGTCTCCCGCCTCCGGCAGCGGCCCCGAGCGCTGCTCCACCCACTCCCACAGCGACGGGGCGTGGCCGCGCATCGACGGCACGTAGCGATCGCGCGCCTGCTCGATCAGGTGGGCCGCCATCTCCTCGTCGCGCCGCTCGGCGTGGGCCCAGGCGCACAGCGCGAGCAGCGACGCGCCCGAGCTGAGACGGAGCGCCCGCCGCGCCCGCTCCCAGAGCGCCTCGTCGTCGAGCGTGAGGCGCCGCTCCGCAAACTGCACGTAGAGGTCGACGCCGAGATAGCGCACCTTGGCCACCTCGCCGCGCTCGGGTGGGCGACGGCGATCGAGCAGCGCGCGCGCCTCCGCGACCTCCTCGACATTGACCAGCTGCCAGATCTCCTCGAGGGCCAGCAGCTCCGCCGAGGCCCGCAGGCGCAGATCGCCCTCGCACAGCCGGCGCGCCTCGCGCACGTGCAACAGCGCCGCGCGGTGGTTGCCGCGTCGGGCCTCGATCGCGCCGAGGCAATGGCGGGCGATCGCCAGACCGCGCAGGGATCGAGCGCGCCCGATCTCCTCCTCGCAGCAGGCCGCCGCATCGTCGAGCCTTCCTTGCGCGTAGAGCATCAGCGGGCGCCACGCGGCCTGACGGCGCGCCGCCACCGAGATGTAGAGCGCGGTGAGGAGGAGCGGACCGAGCAGCCCGGCGGGTCCGAGCGCGAAGCCGAGGGAGGCCACCGCGATCAGCGCCATCCACGCTGCGCTGTCGACCAGCTGCGCGGCGCGGTACTTCCACGGGGCGAGAAGGTCGCCGTTGCCGTCGAGGAACAGCATCGCGCCCGGCTGCACCTCGTCGAGCGAGCGCGGCAGCGTGATCCCGCCGACTGATGACGCGGGGGACGCGGGGGACGCGGGGCGGAGCGACGTGGAGGGCCGCGGGACCAGCGAGGTGGCGGAGCGCTCGCTCACCGGCCCGCCCTCCGGATCACGGCGGCGACGCGGGCGATGTCGTCGTCGGAGAGCGCCGGTCCCGACGGCAGGAGCAGCCCGCGGGCGCCGAGATCCTCGGCCACCTCGCAGGGGAGCCGGCGCGCGTCGGGGTAGCAGGGCTGGGCGTGCAGCCCGAGGAAGAACGGCCGCGTCTCGATCCCGTCGGCGGCGAGGCACGCCGCGAGGCGATCGCGGTCCATGCCTGCCCGCTCCTCGACGAGGATTCCGAACATCCAGTGGACGTGACGCGACCCCGGCGCGGGCGGGGCGGGCAGGGCGATCCCCGGGATCCCGTCGAGGGCAGCGCGCCAGCGGACGGCGTTGTCCTGACGGCGCGCGATCAGCGCCTCGGCCCGCTCGAGCTGCGCGCAACCCACCGCTGCCTGGAGGTTCGACATCCGGTACGAGTATCCCACCTCCGGGTGAAAGAAGCGTCGCTCCGGAACGAACCACATGTCGCACAGGCGGCGGGCCCGCTCCGCCAGCTCGTCGTCGTCGGTGAGCACCATCCCGCCCTCGCCGGTGGTGATGATCTTGTTGGCGTAGAAGCTGAAGATGGCGAGGCGGCCGATCGCTCCCGCGGCGCGCCCGTCGCTGGCGCGGGCACCGAAGGCCTCCGCGGCGTCCTCGACGATCGGGACGCCCCGCGCGGCGCACACCGCGAGCGGCGCGGGATCGAGCGGGCGGCCGTAGAGGTCGACCAGCAGCGCGGCGCGCGTGCGCGGACCGATCGCCTCGGCGAGCGAGCGCGGGCAGACATTCCAGGTGGCGCGGTCGACGTCGCACACCACCAGGCGGGCGCCGGTCTGCACCACGGCGTTGCCGCAGGCGATCATCGTCAGCGACGGGACGATCACCTCGTCGCTCGGTCCGATCCCGAGCGCGCGGAGGGCCACGTGCAGCGCGTTCGACCCCGAGCTCACCGCCACGCCGTGGGCCACGCCGCAGGCGGCCGCGACCCCCGCCTCGAAGCGGCCGACGAAGCGTCCACGCGAGGAGATCTGGCCGTCGCGGATGCACTCGGCGAGGTAGGCCGCCTCGTTGCCGCCGAGGTCGGGGCTCGCGACCGGGATCCGCGCGCTCGTTTCCGTTTCCGTTTCCGTTTCCGTCTCCGTCTGGTCGCTCATGGCAGCAGCACCTCGACGGGGCGCTTCTCCGCCGCCGATCGGTACAGCGCGTCGATCAACATCAACGGTGCGAGCCCATCGTTGCGCCCGCGCGGAGCGGAGCCCCGTACCTCGTCGAGGAAGGCGTCCATGTCGCGCTCCCAGGAGCGGAAGAGCGCGCCGTCCCAGTCGTGGCGCTCGGTCACCCGGCCGCGCACTTCGAGCGCCGCCGCGCGCCCGACGCGCAGCCAGAGCGCGCCCGCGTCGCCCTCGGCGGCGATGACGAGATAGTCCGAGCGCACCCGCCAGGAGGCCCACAGCTCGACGCGGGGCCCCTCGGCGAACTCGAGCCGCCCGCCGCCGGCGTGCTCGATCGGTGCCCCGTCGCGCGTCCCGACGGCGATCACGCTGCGCGATCCCACACCAAAGAAGGCGAGGATGTCGGCGAGGTGCACGCCATTATCGATCAGCGCGCCGCCGCCCGCGCGGGCCGGATCGCGGGCCCACTCCGGCAGGCGCCGTCCGTCGTGGCCGATGCGCGCGCGCACGCGACGGAGGGGGCCGAGGGCGCCCGCGGCGATCAGCGCCCGCGCCTTTTCCACGGGCGGGAAGAAGCGGTGATTGGCGCCGGTGCGGAGGGCGAGACCCCGCGAGCGCGCCGCCGCCGAGAGGGCAATCCCGTCGCTGAGCGTCACGGCGAGCGGCTTCTCGACGAGCACATGGCGGCCCGCCTCGAGCGCCGCCCCGGCGAGCGCGGCGTGGGATCCGGGGGGCGTGGCGACCACCACGCAGTCGACGCCGGGAGCGGTGATGGCGCGCTCCGGATCGTCGGTGACCAGGGCCGCGGGGTGGCTCCGCGCGAGGGCTCTCTGCCGCTCGGGCGAGCGATCGCACAGCGCGACCAGGCGGATGTCGGAGCGCCCGGCGAGGTCTTTGATCCGCCGCCCGCCGGCCCCGCCCGCGCCGATCACCGCGCACCCGATCATGGAGCTTTCTCGACGGCAAAGAGCGCAAACAGCGCGCGATCGCCGGCCGGGTAGCGTCCGACCTCGCGCGGGTGGCGGCCGAGGTCGGCGCAGGCCGCGAAGAAGGCAGCGCGGACGATCGCGGGATCCTGCCCGAGCCCCTCGAAGAGGTTGCCACCGACGGGGAGCACCACCGGACCTTGCAGCTCGCCGAGCGCGCTTCGAAAGCCCGCCTGGGCGCGCCGCTGGTAGGCCGCCGCGTCGTCGCCGGGGTGCGGGACGAGCAGCGGGTAGAGGTGCACCGGATCGATCCGCCCCACCGAGAGGTGCTCCAGGACGCCGACCGCGTTGTAGGTGGTGGTGAGTGGCTGGCGCGCGCCCTGCGCGTCGAGGGCGTCCGCGAGCGCGCGCTGCGCCTCGGCCGACAGCATCGGGTTTTTCACCGCGCGGTGGGCTTCGGCGTAGCGGAGCAGGGAGCGTCCCTGCACCAGCAGCGCGGCAGCCCCCACCAGTAGTGCCGCCGCCCGCGGACCGAGGCGCCCGATCGGCCAGCGCGACGGGAGATGGGCGAGCTGGACGAGGCTGCGAGCCACGCAGAGCGCGTACCACGGGGCGCACAGGAACGCTACCTGCACCGGGTAGCGGTCGTCGTAGAACAGGGCGGCGAGCACCACCACCACCGCAGCGACGGAGAGCCACAGTCGTTCGGGCTCGCAGTCGGCGCGCCGGAAGCGCACACGAAAGAGCGCCGCCGCGGTCACCAGACCCACCATCAGCGCGCCGCCGAAGGCCGGGGGAACCTCCCGATCCCCGGCGAACAGCGGGCCGAGCAGCGCCACCGGATCACCGAGCCAGGTGGCAACCACCCACGCGGTGCGCGGCAGCCGTGCCAGCGCATCGACCGGCGCGGCGAGCAGCCCGAGCTTGCGGCCGATCGCCGGCACGCCCGTGGCCGCCCAGCCCACGGCAAACAGCGTCAGCGGCGCGGCGCCGAGGAGCAGGGCCCAAAACCAGCTCCGCGCCGGCGCCCGCGGGAGCCTCCGCGCCCACACCAGGTAGAGCGCGAATCCGAGCAGCTCCCACGCCGCGGTCACCTTGAGGGCCACCGCCAGCCCCGCCGCGAGCCCGGCGAGACGCAGCCGCCCACCTTGGCACAGCCACAGCGCCAGCGCCGCGAACAGGGGTGGACCGGACTCGATCAGGTACGCGGTGCGGTGCAGGAACAGGAACCCGACCGAGCTGCCGAGGAGCGCGACCGCCAGGGCCGCCGCATGCTGCGTTGCAGCGAGACGCATCGCCAGCGAGGCCAGCACCAGCAGCGCCAGCACCCCGAGGAGCCCGTTCGATCGCCGCAGGCCCGCGATCCCGTGGCCGAGGAGCGGCGCGAGAGCGCGCGCGTAGTACGACAGGTAGGCCGCCTGCCACGACTCGGTGAGCAGCGGCCAGGAGCGCGGCGGCCGCACCAGCGAAAGGGTCGGCCACACCGTCGACACCACCAGCCCCGACATCGACGCCTCGCCCGGTCGCCCGAACGGCTCGGCCAGCATCAGCGGCTCGCCGGCCAGCGGATCGAACGAGCCGTCGGCGACCCGCGGGTGGCGGAAGAGATGCGGCAGGATCTCCTCGGAGGTGATCCCGAGCGCGTCGGGCTGCACCCACGCCGCCGCGAGGAAGCCGATCACGCCAGCGGCAACGAGTACCTCGCCGCAGAGGTTTCGACGGATTCGGCCGCCGCGGCATCCCCGTCCGCTTCGTTGCTCCTCGGTCACTTGCACCCGGTAAGCTCCCTCGTCGGCTATCGCCGACGTGCAGCAAGCTCTGAAAGCAACGTCGCGCCTCGCGGCCGGGGCGCCGCAGCGCCCTCGGTCCAGTCAAGACCTCTGCGGCGAGGTACCAGGATCCTACTGGAACCAGTGGCGGACGCTGCGGGCGCCAAGCGAGAGCAGCCTCGGGTAGGAGAGCATCAGGTACCTCCGCAGGACGGTGGCGTAGGTTCCCCAGAACACCGCGGTGAAGGCGCGATTCGGCGGCAGCTTGATCAGCTGGCGCACGATCGGCTCGAGCTGCGGGACGCGCACCAGGAGGTAAAAGAACTTCTGTAGATTTTCTAGCTCCCGCATGTTGTCGGCGCGCAGCGGGCTGGTGAGGTACTGGTTGAAGCTCGAGGCGCCCGCGTCGTCGACCAGCTCGCCGCGCGCGATCAGCTCGTCGGAGAGCTTGGTGCCGGCGTAGGGCTCGTAGAGGGTGTAGCGGCACATGTCGGCGCCGATGCGGCGGTTCAGCTCGATGGTCTTCAGCGCCATCTCCACCGACTCGCCGGGGAGGCCGATCATGTTGTAGGTGAGGAACTTGATCCCGTGGCGGTGCATGCGCGCCGAGGCGGCGATGATCGTCGCGTCGTCGAGCTCCTTGTTCAGCACCTTGTTGCGCATCTCCTCGTCGCCCGACTCGACGCCGAACGCGACGCACCACGCCCCCGCGTCGGCCAGCGCCTCGCACATCGGTTCGTCCATGTCGTCGGCGCGGGCGTTGATGTTGAACGGCAGGCGGAGCCGCCGCGCGTAGATCTCGCAGAACTTGTAGACCCACTTGCGGTTGATCGTGAGCAGATCGTCCTCGAAGGAGACCAGCTTGATCCCCCACTTCTTGTGGACCCACTCCACCTCGTCGACCACCGACTCGGGCGAGCGGAAGCGGACGAACTTTCCCTTGCCCTTGTAGAGGTCGCGCTCGGCGTCGATGTAGCAAAATGAGCAGTGGTAGGGGCAGCCGCGCGAGACCACGAACGACTTGAACGGCGAGCGCCGCATGAAGTCGTGGCGGTAGAGGATCTCGCGGTCGGCCCACGGGAGGGAGTCGAGCTTCTCCTCGAGGCGGCCGACCTCGTTTCCCCAGGTGCCGCCGCCCGGCTCCTTGCCGTGGATCCCGGCGACGTGGCGTGGCACCTCGCCGCGGCTGAGCGCGTCGACCACCGCGACGCAGGCGTGGTCGCCCTCGCCGACGCAGACGTAGTCCACCGCCGGGTTCTCGACCGTCTTCGGGAAGTAGGTGGTGTGCGGGCCACCGACGAAGATGGTGACCCCGAGGTGCTGCTTGAGATCCGCCGCGATCTCGAGCGCCCAGGTGTGCATCCCGGTGGTGACCGAGAAGCACACCAGGTCCGGCGCGATCGCCGCCACCTTGCGCCGCACCCGCACGAGGTCGTCGTCGAGCACGTAGGAGCACTGGTGGCCGGCACGGCGCAGCATCGCGATCAGCTGCATGATCCCGAGCTTCTCTACCCACAGGTGATCGACAAAGCAGACCTTCACGCGGCGACGGTATCACAACCGTCGCTGGCGCGGCTTGACGCTCCCCGGCGCCCCTGCGATCGTCGCCGCCATGTGCCAGAAGCTTCGCCTCGTCGCCGCGCTGCTGCTCCTCGCCCCGGGCTGCAAGAAATCGCCGCCGCCACCCGGCGAAGCGGCCCCACCGTCGGGAGAGGCCGCGCAGGCGCTCCCGCCCCCGGTGGGAATGCTCGATCCCTTCGGACGACTTGCGGGCGACGGGCCCAAGCAGCTCGACGCCGGCTACAAGGCGCT
>SHYY01000145.1 GCA_009692555.1 Myxococcales bacterium | reverse complement strand
GTCGTAGTCGTAGTCGTAGTCGTCCCGTCCGCAGCGACGGCAATCGAACTTCCTCCCGCAACAAATTCCTCCTGCCGACCGACCCCCCTGGCCTCCAAGGAGGATGCCCCTGCTGGCCGACCAGAAGCTCGACGTCTATCGCCGCGCCATCGAGTTCCTCGCCCTTGCGTCGCAGATCGCGACGAGCGCCCCCAGGGGGAACTCGTTTCTCACTGATCAGCTCAAACGTGCGGCGCTCTCCATCCGCTGGAACATCGCCGAGGGAGCGGGCCGGTTCGGAGCGCCGGATGGCGCCCGCTTCTACAGCATCGCCCGGGGCTCCGCGATGGAGTGCAAGGCGATCGTGGATGCCTTGGCGGTCCTGCAACTCGCCTTGGAAGACACCCGGCGACAGGCCATGGAGCTGCTGACCCGCATCGTGGAGATGCTCACGCGCTTGTGCCGGAGAGCTGATCCCCCGCGCGAGAGTGCCCCTGAATCGACTACGACTACGACTACGTGAGCCGAGGGACCCCCTTCTCCGTCAAGCACCCGGCGGGGATTCCCGCCTTGTAGGTCGCCCTCCGGTGGCGTACGCTGCGCCCAGATCGAATCGGTCCCCCGCGCGCCAGGCGCGGCGGGGACGAAATGGCGGCGAGGTCCCGATGGCCGGCAGGCACACCGTTCTGGTGGTGGACGACGAACCGGAGGTGGTGAAGAGCGTGCAGGATCTGCTGCGCCTCGACTACCGCGTGATCGGTGCGACCCGCGCGAGCGAGGGGATGGCGATCCTCGCCCGCGAGGAGGTCCACGTCGTGATGGCCGACCAGCGCATGCCGGGGATGACCGGCGTCGAGTTTCTGCACCGGGTCCGCGGCCAGTACCCGGAGGCGATACGGCTCCTCTTCACCGGCTACGCCGACCTGCGCGCGGTGATCGACGCGATCAACCAGGGCAACGTCTACCGCTACATCACCAAGCCGTGGGACCCCGACGAGATCCAGAGCGTGATCCGCGGCGCGGTCGAGCACTACGATCTGCTGGTCGACCGACGGCGACTGCTCACCGCGGTGCAGCGCAGCAACGTGGAGCTGGCGGAGAAGAACCGGGAGCTCGCCGAGTCGGACCGGCTGAAGGCCGCGTTCATCCAGGTGGCCAGCCACGAGCTGCGTACGCCGCTGACGATCCTGGTCGGGATGAGCCAGCTCGCCCATGCGCGCAAGGCGGAGCTGCCGCGGCCGCAGCGCGACTGGGTGGAGCACATCGCGCGAGCCAGCCAGCGCCTGCATCACCTCGTCGACCAGATCGTGACCATGCTGATCGCCGGAAAGTACGAGCGTCCGCTCGAGCGCCGGCCGGTCGATCTCGCGGGGCTGCTTCGCGAGGCGGCCGACGACGTGCGGCCGTTCATCGAGCTGCGGGGGCAGACGCTGGCGCTCGACCTGCCGGCAGGGCTGGGGACGCTCCCCGTCGAGGCGGCGAAGATCCGCGACAGCGTGAATCACCTGCTCCTGAACGCGATCAAGTTCACTCCCGACGGTGGCGCGATCACCCTGGCGGCCGGCCGCAGCGACGGTGGGGGCGCGCAGATCCGGGTCCGCGACACCGGCGTGGGGATCGACGAGGCGAGCCTCGCGCGCCTGTTCGAGCCGTTCTTCACAGGATTTGATCCCGGGCACCACGCGTCGGGGCGGTTCGAGTTCGGCACGCGCGGCCTCGGTCTCGGGCTGACCGTGGTCAATGCGTTCGTCGAGATGCACGGCGGCACCGTCGCGGCGGAGAGCAAGGCCGGGCTCGGCAGCACCTTCACCGTCACGCTCCCGGGGGAACCCGCGCCGGAAGGCCGATGACTCCGCACGAGCACGAGCGCTTCTTCGAACTCTCCCTCGACCTGCTGTGCATCGCCGGCCTTGACGGCTACTTCAAGAAGATCAACCCGGCGTTCCATCGCACGCTCGGCTACAGCGACGAGGAGGTGCTGTCGAGTCCGTGGATCGACTTCGTCCACCCCGACGACCGCGAGGCGACCATCGCCGAGGGCTCGAAGCTTGGCACCGGCGTCCCGACGGTGTGGTTCGAGAACCGCTACCGCTGCCAGGACGGCTCGTGGAAGTGGCTGGAATGGAACGCCTTCCCGTCGCCCGGGGAGGGGCTGATCTACGCCATCGCGCGCGACGTCACCGAGCGCAAGCGGATCGAGGCGCGCCTCCGCGAGAGCGAGGGCCGCCTGCAGGCGGTGCTCGACAACACCACCGCGGTCATCTACCTCAAGGACCGCGACGGGAAGTACCTGCTGATCAACCGGCAGTACGAGAGCCTCTTCCACATCGATCGCGCCGCGATCATCGGACGCACCGACTACGACGTCTTCCAGCCGGCGATGGCCGATGCATTCCGGGCCAACGACGTCCGGGTGCTCGCCAACCGGGCCCCGCTGGTGATGGAGGAGATCGCGCCCCACGACGACGGCGTGCACACCTACATCTCGACCAAGTTTCCGCTCTTCGACGGCGGCGGCACGCCCTACGCCGTCGGTGGGATCTCCACCGACATCACCGATCGCAAGCGCGCCGAGGAGGCCCTGGCCGAGCGCAACGAACGGCTCGACGAGGCGGCGCGATCGGAGCGGGCGGCCCACGACGCGCTCAAGCGGGCGCAGAGCCATCTGGTGCAGTCGGAGAAGCTCGCCGCGCTCGGGCAGATGGTGGCCGGCGTGGCGCACGAGATCAACAACCCGCTGTCGTTCGTCAGCAACAACATCGCGGTGCTGCAGCGCGATCTCCCGTCCCTCGGGCAGCTGCTCGCGATGTATCGCTCGGCGGACGCAACGATCGCGCGGACGGAGCCGCTGCTCGGCGAGCGGCTGCGGGTGGCCTCGCAGCGCCTCGATCTCGACTACACGCTCACCAACCTGCCCGAGATCCTGGAGCGCTCGCGCGAGGGGCTGCGGCGGATCCAGAAGATCGTGCTGGACCTGCGCGACTTCGCGCGCCTCGACGAGGGGGACATCCACGAGGTGGACGTCAACGCGGGGATCGAGTCGACGGTCAACATCATCCGTGGGCGCGGGCGCAAGCGGTCGGTCGATATCGCGCAGGACCTGGCGACGCTGCCGAGGATCAGCTGCCACCAGGCGAAGCTCAACCAGGTGGTGATGAACCTGCTCGCCAACGCGATCGACGCCAGCCCCGAAGGGGGCCTGGTGACCGTGCGCACAAGGGCCGACGGAGCCGGCGTGCGGATCGAGGTGGTCGACGGTGGCGCGGGGGTGCCGGCGGAGAATCGCGACCGGATCTTCGATCCCTTCTTCACCACCAAGCCGCCCGGCGAGGGCACCGGCCTCGGGCTCAGCATCAGCTACGGGATCATCCAGGAGCACGGCGGGTCGATCCGCGTCGAGGAGGCCGGCGGCGGCGGAGCGCGCTTCGTGGTGCAGCTGCCGGAGCGCCCGCCCGCCCGTCGCTGAGCTTCATCCCGCCTTGGGATCGTCCGCCGCTCGCCGCCGCTTCTTCACCGCCACTCCACGCCGTTCGCCCCGGTGCGGCCCGATCAGCCGGACGGGCTGGAATGAAAAGCGCGCCACCCACGGAGTCCAGCGCTGGAACGTGCCGAGCGGCTCATCCCACGGGTGGAGCGCTGCGCGGAGCTCCTCGAAGGCGGCCGCCAGGTGGCGTCGCGGTGCCGAGACCGGCTCCTCCTCGGGAGGTGGGACCAGGCCGAGCGCGAACTCCCACCAGCGACGGTCGGGCGACTCGGTCGGCAGCTTGCGGAGGAGCTCGTTCGCCTGGTGCGGGAAACCGGCGACGAGGGCGAGGAGGAGGAGCGCCGCGCGGTGCTCGCCCCCCGAGGCGCGATCGCCCACGAAGCGTCCCAGCTCGGCATCCGGCACCAGCGCCCGCATCAGGCGGTAGACGTTGACCAGCCGCTTGGTGGCGCGCGGCGACGGGACGAGCGGCCCGAGGTGCTTCACGAAGTCGACCTCCCATGGTTCGAGGGCCAGGCTGCGCGGCATCACCGGAAGCTCGTGGTCGCCCGCGTGGGAGTGCCCGCGCCCATCGTCCATCGGGAGGAACGGGGACTGCTTCACCGGTGGAATCGGTGGGTTGCTCGGCCGCCGGGTCCGCGAAGGAGGTGGCGGCAACGGCTCCGCGATCGCCGCCGGCGCTGCGCTCCCGAGCAGGCTCCCGACCAGTCGCTGGTACCCCTCTGGCTCCATCGGCCGCAGCGTGAACGGGAGCTGGAACACCTTCTCGAGGAACGCCTGCGGGGTCGCCGCCGACGGGGACGGCTCGCGCTCCGGCGGCGCGGAGGGGGCGGTCCCGGGGCGGGCCATCCCGGCGTGATGGAGCGCGAGGGAGTGGAGCAGCCAGCGCGAATCGGCCGCCACCACCACCACGAACAGCGGGAAGGCGAGCAGCAGATGCATCGCCTGCAGCACCTCCACCACGCGCGCCTCGGGGCAGCGGTCGAGGTCGTCGACGTACACCACCACCCGATCGATGCGTGGAGACGGAGGGCCTTCACCCTCTCCCGCCGCCGGCGCGAGGTGCTCGCTGAGGAGCCCGAAGTCGTGCCGCAGGAGGGCGTGGATCCCGAGCTGCTGCCCCGGGTCGTCGCTGGCGCAGCGCTCCTCGATGAACTTGAACAGGCGCCGCCCGGCGGAGACCTCCTGGATCTCCTCCTCCGCCTCGCGCACCCGCTCCAGCGCCTCGCGGTGGGCCTCCTCGGCCGCGCGCTCGAGCTGGCCCAGCTCGGCGATCTTCTGGCGCAGCTCGACCTCCTTCTGGCCGCGCTTCTTGCGCTGCGTCTCCAGCCGCTGATCGAACTCGCGCTGCGCCTCCTCGAGATTCCCGACCATCCGCGATACCACCGGCATCCCGCGCCGCAGCCACACCGCGGCCACCGAGAGCAGCGCCAGGATCCCGCCGGCGATCGAGAGCAGGTAGCGCAGCCCCGGGAGCGCGAACTGGAAGACCACCGCGAGCAGGATCCCGACCAGCACCGGGAGCATCACCCGTTCGGCGACGAACCACGCGCTGCGCGAGTGGATCAGCGAGTCCCAGAGAAGGGCGATCCGCTTCGAGACCCGCACCAGCTCGCGGAGCTGCCGCTGAAGATCCGCGGGCGGGAAGCTGCGCAGCGGCAGGCCGAGCGGATCGATCGCCTTGCGGATCTTGCGCTTCACCTCGTCGTCGTCGCGCACCTCGTTGATCGGGTCGCTGGCCCCCAGATCGCTCAGCCGGAACTGCAGCTCGCGCGAGCTGGCGCGGAGCTTGGTGAGCTCGTCCTCCTTGCGCCTTCGCGCGTGCTCCGCCTGGCGCTTTCGCTTCTCCGCCTCGGCGAGCAGGCCCAGCGAGGTCTCGAGGCGGGCCACCAGATCCGCGCGGCTCTTCTCGGGGCGCGCCTCCCCGAGCGCCTCGAACAGGCCTTCGAAGACGCAGGTCACGAGGCTCGCCCACACGTTCGCGTCACCGTGGTGCCAGGGATTGAACCGCACCTGCACCACCCGCGCGCAGAAGCCCGTCTCCTGCTTCGCCTCGGTCGCCGCCCGTGCCAGCGACGACAGCCGGGCCACGCGCTGCCGCAGCCGCTCGAGGAAGAAGGTCTTCCCGCTGCCCCCCTCGCCGAACAGGCCGATCGCGAGCGGCGGCCTCACCTCCACCGCCGCCATCACCGACGCGAGCGCGTTCACCTCCGAGGCGAGGTGGAGCTGATCGTCGCCCTCGACGCCGTCGGAGGCGTAGCCGGGCAGCGGGCGTCCCTGCGGAGCCGGGGCGGCGCGCGGGGCGGGCGCGGCCCGTGGGATCGGCAGAATCTTCCTCCACTCGTCCGCGCGATCGTCGAGCCGCGCGGTGCTCTCGTCGGCGAGCAGCGCCCGGAAGAGCTGCTGGCACAGCTCGTCGACGCCGTACCCCCGCGCCGCGAGCAGCCTTCGCGCGGCCGAATCGAGCAGCAGCGCGGCGATCAGGTGTCGCCCGCCGGTGTGCCCCGAGGGATGCGTCTGCCGCGCGTACCCGGCCGCCCGCCGCAGCACCGCGCGCGCCTCCTCCGCCAGGAGATTCGAGGCGGGGTGCGCGGTCGATGCAAAAGGAAGCACCGACACGCCGTAGCGCCGTGGCAGATCGAGCAGCGCGATCACGCCGCCGTCCGGCCACCCCTCGGGCGGCGGGGAGTTGATGAGCTGGGCGAGCAGGAGCTTCGCGGCGCACGGATCGTCGGAGTTCTGCGCGTGAAGCAGCGCACCGCCGAGGAGCAGCACCGCGTCGACCTGCTGATCGGGATCGGGAGCCGCCTGGGCGAGGGTGATCGCCCACCCGACCATGCCCTCGGCTGTGCCGTTCAGGTGCAGCGAATCGAACAGGTCGTCACGCCCCGCTGCCCTCGGCTCCCGCCGAGACAACTCCGCTGACGCGGTAAAGGAAGTTCGCGTTGCCGTTGCCCTCGGCTCCCGCCGAGACAACTCCGCTGACGCGGTAAAGGAAGTTCGCGTTGCCGCTGCCGTTGCCGGGGTCTGGGATTGCCGCTCGTCGCCGGCGCGAGCCGCCGCGGCGCCCGGGAGCGTGGCGAGGAGCGCGCCCTCGCGGGTGGCGAGAACATCGGCGATCGCCACCGCGCCCGACGACTGCCCGTAGCTCCCGAGCATCACACCGACGATCGCGCCATCGACCAGCAGCGGCGCGCCCCGGCTCGCCCAGGCGTCGTCCGTCTTCGGGTCCGACATCATCAGGCGGCGCTGCCCGACGCTGTCGAAGCTCACCACCACGGTTCCTTCCAGCTCCGTCAGCTCGGGCAGGGTGGGCGAGACGATCCCGCTCTTCGCCGCCGCGTCGCCGGCAGGGACCGGGCCGAGCCGCAGGAGATTACGCCCCTCGACCGGGGTGTCCATCTCGAGGATCGCGAAGCCCAGCTCGTCGCAGCGCGCCGTGATCTGGGCCAGCCGCGGCTCGGGCGACCCGCAAAAGCGCAGGTTGAATATCGACTGCTCACCGACGGCAGTCGCGCTGGTGATGGCATGGGTCGAGCTCACCAGGAAGGCGGCGCCGCGGAAGGCATCGGGGCCGTCGGCAATGCCCTCGAAGAGCTGCGCGGTGATCGATCGGATCGGGTCCATGGCCATCTCGCTCAGCGCCTCCACTCCCGGTGTCCGCTCATCGGATCTCCTTCAGGTCGGCCCGCCCGCTCTGCGAAAACACCGGCGGGCGGCCGATCGGCGCGGCCACCATCCGCTCCAGTGGGCCATCAAAGGCCGCCTTCGGGTCCCAGACATCGACCCAGTGCCCCTTCGGGAAGTAGACCACGCGCGACGTCGCGCCCGGGGTCACCACCGGCGCGACGAGGAGGTCGCTCCCGATGGTGTACTCGTCGCTCACCTGCACCGCGCGCGGGTCGTCGGGCCAGCCGAGCGCGAGCGCGCGGACGATCGGCATCCCGGTCGCGGTGTGCTCCTCGCCGAGCTTGACGAAGGTGTCGGCGAGCGCCTTGTGGATGCGCGCGAAGCGGGAGAACGCAAGGGTGGTCTCGGGATCGGAGTCCCAGCGCCAGTTCTTGCCGGAGGCCAGCCCCTCGTGGGTCCGCAGGATCGGCGTGAACGCACCGAGTTCGACCCAGCGCAGCCACAGCTCCTTGCTGCTCGGCCCGCCCGAGAAGCCCGCCACGTCGTGGGTCACCCAGCCTATCCCGCCCGAGAGCCCGAGCGAGATCATCGCCGGCACCACCGTCGGGAGACCATCCCAGCTCGACCAGTCCGCCTCCTGGTCCCCGACCCACACCACCTGCGCCGCGTGGCCCTCGCGCAGCCAGCCCGAGCGGCTGAAGATCACCTTGTCCGCGTCGAGGATCTCGCGCGAGGCCTTGTGCCAGCGGCCCGGATAGCGCTGGTGCTCGCGCGGCGCGTCGCCGGCGAAGAGCTTCGCGTCGTAGGGGAGCCACTCGCCGAAGTCGTCCATCCAGCCGTCCTGTCCGGCCGCCAGGGCCTTCTTCGCGAAGGTCTGGAACCAGGCGACGGCGGCGGGGTTGGTGAGGTCGAGCATCGACGCGACGAAGACGCTGATCAGCGGGACGTAGGCGCTGTTGTCCTGCTTGCGGATCAGGTAGTTGTTTTTCTCGGCCTCCGCGAACTGGTCGAGCTTGGGGTTGATGAAGGGATTGAAGTAGCCGAGGAAGCGGACGTCCTTGGCGTGCAGCTCCTTGATCAGCCCGGGGAGGTCGGGATAGAGCGTGGTGTCGCCGGTCCAGTGGTACTGGATCTCCCACAGCCCGCCGCCGAGCTCGATCCGCCCGACCCAGTCCTGCACCCACACCGCACCGACGGGGACGCCGGCCTTCCGGGCGCGCTCGACGGCCGATCGCACGATGTCCGGCCCGCCCTGGACCCCGATCCAGGCGCCGTCGACCGCCCAGCGCGGCGGCGGGGCGGAGCGCCCCTGGAGCACAGTGAACGCGCGCAGCACCTCCGCCACCGTCGGGCCGGTGTAGAGCCGCAAGGTGACCTCCGCCGGCTCGTCGACGGTGAGCGTGTAGACGTTCGGGTCGCTGCTGCACAGATCCGCCTCCACGCGCTCGTCGCTGTCGACCACCAGGCCGAAGCCGCGCGGGTCGAGGAAGAAGGGCACCGGGAAGTAGGTGGTCCAGGGATCCCCCGAGAACGGCGACGGGCGATCGGGGTCGCGGCCGATCCCCTGCTCCGACACCCACAGCGGGAGGCGCTCGCCGCGGTGATCGATCTTCTGGTACTGCGCGCCGAAGCCGAGGAAGCGCGCCTCAGGGGTGCATGCGAAGCGCAGCGCCATCCCGCGCGGCGTGAGCGTGGTCGATGAGGCGCGGACGGCGATGGTGACCTCGTCGGCGCTGCGGGTGAAGCGGTAGGTGGCGCTCTGGCCCTCCCCGTCGAGGGTGAGCACCAGGGCCTCGCCCTCCCGGCGTACGCTCCCGCGGCTCGGGCTGGCGCTGGTGACGGTGCCGGTGTCGTAGGCGAACTGGCCCCACAGCAACGGGGCCTCGGGGCTGAACTCGCGCAGCGTCAGCGGGCGCGGGGCGCCGGAGAGGAGCGTGCGGCCGCCGACCACGAGGTCAAAGGAGCCGTCGGGGCGGGCGCGCAAGGTGGTGTCCCCGGAGGTGGCCTCGCTGGGACCTGGGGCGCAGCCTGTGAGGGGGACCGCAATCAATACCGCAAGAAAAATCGGGTGCGACACAGCCCGCGAGGGTACCACGGGTCGCGATCGGCGATCGCCCCGGGGAGGAAGCCTACTTCCAGCCCTCGGCCCGCCCGCGCACGCCGACCAGGTGGACCAGCCCGAGCGCCACCGCCACGCCGTGCTCGAACAGCGGCTCGCGACGGAACAGCGACCCGAGCAGGATCGGGCTGGCCGTCGAGAGATCCTGGCTTGCCCGCAGCACCGCGAGCGTCTCCTTCTCGCCGCGGGCGGTCAGATCCCAGCGGTAGCGCGAGTTGCGGAGATCGCCCGACAGGCCCGCGATGTCGATTCCACCGTCGGAGCGGCGCATCGCGAAGCGCGTCGACCAGGTGAGCACCGAGAGCTCGAACTCGGTCCGGAACTGGAGCTCGCCGCCCTCGCCTCCGACGCTGATGACCTCGCTCTTCTTCACCCCGTCGACGAACGTGCGGTACTGGCGCGGGTCGGCGATCACGGCCTCCACCCTGGCGCGCGGTGCGTAGATCGTGTCGAGGAGGGAGATGTCGGCGAGGTGCCCGTCGGGGCGCGAGCGGATCACCGCCACCCGGCCGCGCTCCAGGAGGAAGCGAAAGCCGGGCGACTTCGCCGTGGGATCGAGTGGCGGGAACGATCCCTTCGGGCCCTTCGCGGCCAGCGCCTCGGCGCGCTCCTTGATCGCGCGGACGTAGAACAGCTGCGTCGAGAGGGCCAGGCCGTGCTCCATCGTCGGTGCGCTCTCGACCAGCTTGCGGATGTAGGTGTTGGCGTTGAAGACGTCGGTGAAGCCGTATTGCACCGCGATCGTCCCGCCGGCGACGGCGTAGAAGCGCCAGCGGTAGTTGGTATGGTCGTTCGGGCCGCGGTCCTTGATCTCGATCGAGCCGTCGGCGCGGACCCACATCTTGTGGTTGTTGTCGAGGGTGATGACCTTCAGATCGAGCGCGAAGTCGTAGTCGATCGAGCCGTCGGGGAGGCGGCGCACATCGGCGCGCGTCAGGTTGTGCCCGAACTCCTTGTAGCGCTCGGGTGTGGCGAGGGCATCCCGCACCACCGACGGCGGCGCGGCGATCAGGGCGATCACGGTCACCTGCGCCATCCGCCCGTTCTTGAGCGACTCCAGGAGCGCCAGCTCACCGTGCTGGAGGATCGGGCCGAGGGCGGTCAGCTTGTCGGCCGGCAACTCGCCCAGCGGCATCTCGACCGCCGCGGAGGCGCTGCCGGCGAGGGTGAGCGCGAGGAGCGCGACGGTGGAAGGCCGCATCGGATGGAGTCGCTTGCGCATCGAAGTATCCGCCAATTCCTACGCTGGCGACGGAAATAAATTCATATACCGTGACTCGCGATGCTGACCTTGCCACTTCGTCTCCTCGTGTTCATCGTCGTCAACTTCCTCCTCCTGCCGATCAACCTCCGTCGCTGGCTGCGGCGGCGGCCGGAGTGGTTGACGGTCAAGCTCGAAGGCCACGTGGCGGAGCGGCCGGCGCGCCGTCGTTTTCTTCGGCGGTCGCGCGGGGTGTCGGTGGCGTCGCTGAACGAGCTGGCGCGGCGGCTGGTGGGCGACCGGCGGGTGCGGGGAGTGGTCCTCGAGATCGAGTCGCTCGACGTCGGCTGGGCGCGCCTCGACTCGCTGCGCGCGGCGGTGTCGGCGATCCGGCGGAGCGGCCACCGCGTGGTGGCGCACCTGTCGTCTCCGGGCAACCGCGAGCTCTACGTCGCCCTCGCCTGCGACGAGGTGCTGTGCGACGAGAGCGGGCCGGTCAGCCTGGTCGGCTTGATGCTCGAGCGCGGGTTCTACGGCGAGGCGCTCCGTCGCCTCGGGATCGACCCCGAGATCGACCGCATCGGCGCCTACAAGAGCTTCGCGGAGACCTTCACCCACGGCGAGATGTCGGCCGAGAACCGCGCCGCGCTCGACGCCATCCTCGACGCCCTCTCGGAGCGCCTGATCGCCGCGATCGCGGAGGGGCGCAAGCTCGATCCGGCGCGGGCCCGCGAGCTGGTCGACGGCGGGCCGTACCTGGCCTCGCAGGCGCGCGCGGCCGGTCTCCTCGACGGCGTGCTGTACCGCGACGAGGTCCCGGCGCGCCTCGGCGGCGGCAAGCCGGCGCGCATGCTGGAGGCCGATCGCTACCTCGCCTCTCGCCCGCGCTGGATCGGCCTGGCGCTGCGCCGGCGCCGTACGATCGCGGTGCTCACCCTCGAGGGAGCGATCGTTCCGGGCGAGGGCACGAGCTTTCCCCAGCAGGCGCTCGGGGCCGACGCGGCGGGTCGGGCGCTGGGCGACCTGCGCGAGGACGGCAGCGTGGCCGCGGTGGTGCTGCACGTCGACTCGCGGGGCGGCTCGTCGGCGGCCTCGGACCGGATCTGGCGCGACGTGGTCCGCCTGGGCGAGAAGAAGCCGGTGATCGCCTTCCTCGGCGACGTGGCGGCCTCGGGCGGCTACTACATCGTCGCGCCGTGCGCGCTGATCGTCGCCCAGCCGTCGACGTTGACCGGATCGATCGGCGTGGTGGCGGGCAAGCTCAGCCTCGAGCGGCTGCTGGCGCGGCTGGGGGTCGGGACGACGGTCCTCACCCGCGGTCGGGCGGCGGCGATGGGCAGCTTCCGGCGCGGCTTCGACGAGGAGGAGCGGAGCCGCTTGCGCGCCGAGATCGCGGGCGTCTACGGGCAGTTCGTTGACAAGGTGGCGGCGGGGCGGAAGCTCGGGCGGGAGGCGGTCGACGCGGTCGGGCAGGGGCGGGTATGGCTCGGCGAAGCAGCCGCGACGCGCGGCCTGGTCGACCGCACGGGCAGCCTCGCCGATGCGATCGCCGTCGCCGAGGAGCGCGCCCGCCGCCGCCCGCGCGAGCGCTTCGTGACCCGCGACGCGGCCCCGCGCCCCCGTCGCACCAGCCTCCTCCGTAGCCTGGCGGGCGCGACCGTGTGGGACGCGCTCGGCTCCTGGCGGGCGCTCGCCCGAGAGCGGGTGGTGCTCTTCGCGGTCGACCTCCCCGACGTCCACTAGTGTCCCGTTCGAGAAATTCTTTGCAGAATTTCCCGGCCAGCACACTAGCCACGATCCCACGGTGCGTGCCGCCCCGCCCCGTCGGCAGAGCCGTCGGGGTCCCCACCCCTGCTTGCGGCGGCACTTACCGCCGGGCCGCGGCCGTGCGCGGCCTTTTTCTACTGCGAACTTCTGTGTCGGGACACCAGCCTCTCCACCTACACTTCCTACATTTCAACGCGGAGCCCGATCGGGGTACTCTAGTGGAGCGCCCCACATCCGACGCACGCCGTGAGGGCGTCGCGCCGGCTCCCGCGAACCCGCTTCCAGAAACGCGCGGGGAGGGGCACTGGAGACCCCCCATGACAAGCCTTCGCCTGGCCTTCGCCTCCGCCCTCTGCATCGCGGCGCTCGGTTGCACCGCCTCGAATCCCGACGCCCGCAGCATCGACGGGTTCGACGAGGCTGGCACGCCGGATCTGGTCGGCCGGGACCTCGCCGCCCCGATCGTCGACTTCTCCGGGGCCGACCTGACCGGCCTCTGCGGGGTGGCGGGCGGCCCCTGCTGCGCCAACGACTTCTGCTTCAACGGCGGCTGCTGCTCCGGTGGGGCCTGCGTGAGCCCGGGCGCGATGTGCGGAGGCGGTGTCTGCATGAACGGGAGCTGCGGCGGCGGCTCGTGCGGCGGTGCCGGCCAGCCCTGCTGCATGGGCGGAGTGTGCAACGCGCCGCAGACGAGCTGCGTGGCGGGGCAGTGCGCGGGCTGCGGCAACCACGGCGGCCCTTGCTGCGCGAACCAGACCTGCACCCAGCCGGGCGCGCAGTGCCGCGGAGGCGCGTGCCTGGTGTGCGGCAGCCAGGGCGGCGCCTGCTGTCCGGGCCGTATCTGCACCGCGCCCTCGACGCTCTGTGCCGGCGCGAACGACGGCGCCTGTGTCCACTGCGGCGGTCCCGGCGAGCCCTGCTGCCCCGGCAACGCCTGCGCGGGCGGCGGCTGCTGCGCGGGTGGATCCTGCGTCGCGGACGGGCAGCAATGCCCCGGCAACTTCGGCGCTTGCAAGGCCGGCTCGTGCAACAACTGCGGCGGCGCCGGCCAGCAGTGCTGCAACGGCACCTGCTCGGCGCAGAACACCACCTGCAGCAAAAACATCTGCATCGCCTGCGGCGTCGCCGGCACGGCATGCTGCGCGAACCAGGCGTGCACCGCTCCCGGGACCCGATGCAGCAACTACACCTGCATCGCCTGCGGTGGGCCGGGCCAGACCTGCTGCGGCGGCAACACCTGCGCGGCCGGCTGCTGCGATACCGGAAAGAACAGCTGCGTCGCTCCGAACGTCGCCTGCAGCGGCGGCGATCTCTGCCTGAACAACGGCAAGTGCGCCGGCTGCGGCGGTCCCGGCCAGCCCTGCTGCACTGGTGCCTGCGCTTCCGGGTGCTGCGGGGGAAACAAGACTTGCGTGAATAACGGGCAAATGTGCACCGACGCCTCGGTGTGCGCCAACAACATGTGCAACGCCTGCGGCGGGGCGAACCAGGCCTGCTGCCCGGGGGCGAATCCCTGCGGCCAGGGCCTCGGCTGTCTGAATGGCTCGTGCCAGCCGTGCGGGGCGCAGGTGGGCGGGCCGTGCTGCGCGAACAACACCTGCGGCGGCGGGAACTGCTGCGCGGGCGGCAAGTGCGTCGCCAACGGCAGCGACTGCGAGGGTGGCAAGGCCTGCGCGAACGGCACTTGCACCTCGTGCGGCGGCAACAAGCAGCCCTGCTGCCCGCAGGGGAAGTGCGCCGCCAACGGCTGCTGCACGGGTGGGCTGTGCGCCGGCGAGGGCGAGGATTGCCAGCAGGGGCAGCTCTGCCTCAAGGCCTCCTGCACCCCGTGCGGCGGCGCGATGCAGGTGTGCTGCGACAACAACACCTGCGGCGGCGGCGGCTGCTGCGTCGGCGGCAGCTGCGTCGGCGCGATGATGAGCTGCGGCAACAACCAGCAGTGCGGCGGCAACGGCAGCTGCGGCGGCTGCGGCGGCGTCGGGCAGCCGTGCTGCCAGGGGAACACCTGTACCGCCCCGGGCACCCAGTGCGCCAGTGGCAGCTGCCAGCCCTGCGGCGGGACCAATCAGCGCTGCTGCAACGGCCGGCAGTGCACCAACGGCGGCTGCTGCATCCCGACCAACAACGACAACAACGTCTGCGTCGCGCCCGGCCAGACCTGCTACGGCAACCTGCAGTGCACCAACGGCGGCGGCGGGAGCTGCGGCGGCTGCGGCGCGCTCGGCCAGGGCTGCTGCAAGAGCGGCAACAGCACCTTCTGCACCGCCACCAACACGGGTTGCCAGAAATACACGCTGTGCGTCGCCTGCGGCGGTCTCGGCCAGATCTGCTGCCCGCCCAACGACTACTGCGCCCTCGGCCGGCACTGCCAGAACGACGCTTGCCAGTAGTCCCGCTCGCCCTTAGGGCCCGCGAATGGACAACTCAGTCGCCCTCGCGGCCGATCCATCCCGGCTGGCTTCGGGGGGCTTGCCCCCCTTGAGGGGAAGCTTCTCCGTCAAATACAGAGAGTATTCTCCGTCGTCGCGCCTCGCCATCCGGGCGCCTCGGACCGCGATCATCGATCGACTTGCCCATTCGCGGGCCCTTACTCCTCTTCGAGAGGGTTCACCCAGCGCAGCCCGCGGAAGCGGCCAAAGTCCCGATCGTTCGAGTGCAGCTCGGCCTGGTTCTCGATCGCCAGGGCTGCGATCTGCACGTCGGTGGAGAGATCCCCCGCGGCCCCCATGGTGCGCAGCAGCTGGAACGCGATCGCGAGGTGGCGCGGCCCCGGCTGGAGCAGTCGCACCAGAGGCCGATCGATCCACATTTCGACGCACGAGAGTGCCACCTCCAGCGGCATCGGGGGATCGACCATGCGCGGCTTCGTCGAGAGCCGGATGAACCCGAACAGCACCGGCATCGTGATGCCGATCTCATCGCCACCCTCAAGGAGATCTCGCCACCAGACGAGCGCGCGCGGGTGTTCCCGGAAGGCGGAATGATGCGCGTACAGGAGCAGGTTCAGATCAGGGACGATCACTTCTCCAGCCTCCGCAGCTTGCGAAGGCTGGCCTCGTCTTCGAGCTCGTCGGCGAGCTGGTTGAGCCGGGCCGGATCGATCCCCGCCAGGAGCCGCGCCTTGTGAACAGCGATGCGGAACGGCTTGCTCTTGCGCGAAGCGCGCGGTGAGAGGGCCTGGCGAATGGCGTCGTTCACCACCCGCTTGAACGGTTGGCGCCGACGATGGACCTCCGCTTCGAGCAGGCTGGCGACGTCGGGATCGAGGGTGAGGGTGGTCCGCATCAAGGCATCATGACGCCTTCAATACTGCGCGTCAAGATGCCGCGCGACGGGGGGTGCTTAACGGAGAAGGGGGTCCCTCCGCTCACGTAGCCGTAGTCGTAGTCGTAGTCGATTCAGGGGCACTCTCGCGCGGGGGATGACCTCTCCGGCACAAGCGCGTGAGCATCTCCACGATGCGGGTCAGCAACTCCATGGCCTGTCGCCGGGTGTCTTCCAAGGCGAGTTGCAGGACCGCAAAGG
>SHYY01000144.1 GCA_009692555.1 Myxococcales bacterium | reverse complement strand
GTAGGGGTGGGGCAGAGATGTCATGCCCGGTGGCACGAGTTTTCGGCGCCCCTTCGGTGCTAGATTTGCGCCGCGATGGACGCGCTTCCGATCGATCAACAGCTCCCGGGAATTGTGGAGGCGCTGCGCACTTCGCCGAGCCTTGTGCTGGTGGCGGATCCGGGGGCGGGCAAGACCACGCGCGTGCCGAGGGCGCTCCTCGACGGGGGATTTGCCGAGGCGGGCGAGATCGTGGTGCTCGAGCCGCGTCGGCTGGCGGCGCGGATGGCGGCGCGGTGGGTGGCCGGGGAGCTGGGAGAAAAGGTGGGCGAGCGGGTGGGCTATCAGGTGCGCTTCGACGATGTGTCGAGCGCGCGCACCCGGGTTCGCTTCGTCACCGAGGGGATCTTGACCCGGCGGCTGGCGGGCGATCCGCGGCTTGATGGAGTGGCGGCGGTGGTGCTCGACGAGTTCCATGAGCGGCATCTGCACGGCGACCTCGCGCTGGCGCTCGTGCGGCGGCTGCAGGCGACGGTGCGGCCGGAGCTGCGCGTGGTGGTGATGAGCGCGACGCTGGACGCGGAGCCGGTGGCGCGCTTCCTCGGGTGCGCGGTGGTGCGTGTTCCCGGGCGGCGGTTCGAGGTGGCGATCGAGCATCTCTCGGCGCCGGATGAGCGGCCGCTCGAGAAGCAGGTGGCGGGGGCCTTGCGCGGGCTGGCGAAGGGCGGGCTCGACGGGGATGTGCTGGTGTTTCTGCCCGGGGCGGCGGAGATCCGGCGCGCGGGCGAGGCGTGCGCGGAGGTGGCGCGGAGCGCGAATCTGGCGGTGGTGGCGCTGCATGGCGACCTGCCGGCGGAGGAGCAGGAGCGCGCCATCGCGCCGGCGGCGGAGGGGCGGCGGAAGGTGATCCTGTCGACCAACGTGGCCGAGACGTCGCTCACCATCGCCGGGGTGGTGGCGGTGATCGATAGCGGGCTTTCGCGCGTGGCGCGGCACTCGCCGTGGTCGGGGCTGCCGTCGCTGGAGACGGCGAAGATCAGCCGCGCCTCGGCGACCCAGCGGGCGGGGCGGGCGGGGCGGACGCGGCCGGGGCGCTGTATTCGCTTGTATACAAGTCACGACCACGACGGGCGGCCGGCGCACGATGCGCCCGAGGTGCAGAGGACCGATCTCGCGGAGACGGTGCTGTCGTTGCGGGCCTCGGGGATTGATCCTCGGCCCGGGCCCACGGGGTTCGGGTGGTTCGAGGCGCCGCCGGTGGCGTCGCTGGAGGCGGCGGACAAGCTCCTCGTGCGGCTCGGTGCCGTCGACGGAGCGGGCGTTGTGAGCGAGGTCGGGCGGCGGATGCTGGCGCTGCCGCTGCATCCGCGGCTGGCGCGGATGGTGATCGAGGCGTCGGCCCGCGGCGTGGGGCGGAGCGGGTGCCTGCTCGCGGCGCTGTTGCAGGAGCGGGAGATCCGGGTGGCAGCGCGCACGCGGTTGGTCGGTGGCCCGGCCCGCAGCGACGAGGTGGGGTCTTCGGATCTGCTGGCGCGGCGGGAGGCGTTCGAGGCGGCTTCGGCCGGGGGATTGCGGCCCGACCGGATCCGGGCGCATGGGCTTGATGTGGGGGCGGTGCTCGCGGTGGCGCGCGGGCGCGATCAGATCGCGCGGGCGCTCGGCAGCGACGGGAAGGAGGTGCGCGGCGGGACAACGGGAACGCCAACTTCCTTTACCGCGTCAGCGGAGTTGTCTCGGCGGGAGCCGAGGGGAACGCTAACTTCCTTTACCGCGTCAGCGGAGTTGTCTCGGCGGGAGCCGAGGGGAACGGCCGAGGAAGTCGGTCTGCTCTGTGCGACGCTGGCAGGGTTTCCCGATCGGGTGGCGAAGCGGCGGGTGAAGAACGGGAGCGAAGTGGTGTTCGCAGAGGGCGGGTCGGCGAAGCTGGCGGAAACGAGCGTGGTGCGCGAGGCGGAGTGGCTGGTGGCGGTCGAGGCCGACGAGCGGAAGGGTGGTGCACCGTCGGTGGGGCAACGGGCGGGCGCGGTGATCCGGGTGGCGAGCGCGATCGAGCCGGAGTGGCTGCTCGATCTGTTCTCAGCGCGGATCGTGGAGCGGCGGGAGGCGCGGTTCGATGCGCAGACGGGGCGGGTGGAGCTGATCAGCTCGATCGGCTACGACGGACTGATCCTCGACGAGAGCCGGCGGAATGATGTCACCGGCAAGGAGGTCTCGCAGGCGCTGGCGGAGGCGGCGGTGCGCGCGGGAGTGGACGCCTTCTGTGTCGCCGAGGAGCTGGCGGCGCTGCGGGCGCGGGTCGAGTTCCTGGCCGCAGCGGGCGATGGGGCGCCGCTCGATGACGCGGCGGTGCAGGAGGTTCTGATCGCGCTGTGCGACGGGCGGCGGAGCTTCGCGGAGCTGCGCGAGGCCTCGCTGGTGGAGGCGCTGCGAGCGCGGATCGAGCCGGCGCGACGCGGGCGCCTGGAGAGGCTGGCGCCCGACAAGGTGATGCTGCCGGGCGGGCGGCGGACGGCGGTGCACTACCGGGCGGGGCAGTCGCCGTGGATCGAGTCGCGGTTGCAGGATTTCTTCGGGCTCGAGGACGGGCCGCGGATCGCCGACGGGCGGGTGGCGCTGGTGATTCATCTGCTCGCGCCGAATCAGCGCGCGCTGCAGGTGACGACCGATCTCGCGGGCTTCTGGGAGCGGCACTACCCGGCCCTGCGGCGGCAGCTGATGCGGCGCTACCCGAAGCACTCGTGGCCGGAAGATCCGCTGCGCGCGAGCCCGCCCGCTCGTCGGTGAGGGTGCTTGGCTCAGGATCGCTGGTGGATCTCCTGATCACTCCATCACTCCTCCTCCTCTTGACGCGGCGGCGGACGGGGTGTAACGGCATGGATATGAGGTCCTGGCGCTGCTTGGCCGTATCGCACGGACTTGTCGGGATTCTGCTCTTGGTCGGCGCCGCTCCCACGGGATGCGCCGATGGTTACGGCAACACCCTTGCGCTGGCAAACAGCAACGCGTCCGCCCCGCCGGGCTCGCCCATGCTGGTTTTTCAAACGACCCAGAGCGAGACGACCTAGTGGTGGCGACCGCCGAAGGGACGCCACCGCATCGCCGGTTGGTGATGGGATACAACGACAACTTCGATGTTACCGACCCCATGACAGGGGGGTACCGCGCCGGTGACTCGAACGCCGGGTGGGCCACGTCGGAGGATGACGGGCGGACATGGACCCGCCACAGCCAGCTCCCGGCGCCGCCCGGAGTGGCAGTAATCAATGGGGATCCCTGGCTCGCAGCGCGCGGCGGGACGGTCTTGTACAGCTTCATGGGTGGCGTCGACGTCCCCGAGTTGGACCAGAACCGCTTCTTCGCGTTCCTTGCCGTTTCGACCGACGGGGCGGATACTTTCGCGCCGGCGTTCAGTGTCTCAGGCGCCGACCCCACCTTCGTCGACGGCCCAAAGACAGCAATTTCTCGCGACGGGGCCAAGGCGCTCGTCTCCTGGGTCGGCCAAGAGCTAGTGGTGATGGGCGGCCAAACCAAGTATCGGCAGCAACCATTTTTCGCGATTTTGGACATCCAGAACAACGTCCAGTTGCTTTGGCGGGCGACGATGAGCCCCCTCCAGTGGGGAATCGCACCCACATTGAAGGGGATGGCCGGAGTGCAGGAATGTGAAGTGCCCGCCACCGGGGTTTCCTACCGGGTTGCGTCGCACCCAATCATTGCCAGCGGACTCAGCGGATCGATCTATCTGGCGCTGACGATCACCTACTACGGCTTCGGTAATGGGTGCTCTTCCCTGGGGGAATTACGCCACGAGGTCTACCGCTCGGAGACCGGTGCGGCGTGGGATCGGATCCTCTCCGTGAAGGCAGCCAGGGTCGAAGATCTGCTGGCGGTTCGGCCAGGGGGTGGGGAGTTCAAGGCTCGCCGCGGCACATCTCCTTCCTTCGTGGTGACCCGCCAGATGAGCGAGGGGCAGGCTCACGACATCGTGGTCCTGGCAGTGGCGGAGCAGCGCCCGGCGGTGCTGCCGAACGAGATGAGCCGCCAGAAGGTGGTGGTCTACCGCTTGGTCAACGCAGAATCCTGTATTCCCCTTCCGGCCGCCGACCGCTGGAGTTGCGGCGTTCAGGACCTCGCAGGCTACGAAGTCGACAAGAGCGTCCAGGCCCATGGCAAGCCATGGCTGGAGAATCGTGCCGGTGTCTGGCAATTCCAGCCAGCGCTGTTCGGCGGGGAGAGCGGCGAGGACTCGCGGGTAGGTCTGTTCTGGTACACCCAGCCCTTCCGCGGGCAGGTCGCCTCCCTCGACAAGAGGCGCGAGACGATCGTCGAAGGCGCCACAAGCCTCGATGCGGGGGCGAGCTTCGGCGTCGTTTCCAACATCACCGTGAAAAACGGAGACGGCGACAACCTGTTCGACCCGCCCATCGGGCAGTACTTCGTCCCCTGTCCGACGTTCAACGCCATGTCCCCAGATACCCTGGGCTACTTCGGTGACGACATCGGCGGCGCATTCTTCGATGAAGATCCGGGCTCCATCCGGGCCGTCGGTTCATGGACCGACGCTCGCCTCGGCTGCGCCCAGCAGGGGCGGCTGTCCGAGACCTTTCACCAGCACGCCTACGGGGGAACCACCTGGTGGTGACCTGGCGCGCACTCGCCTTTTGTCTGTTCGCGCTTCCCCGCGGACGCGCTCTCGGCGGCTGCCGGACACCTGCCGGTGACCATGGCGACGCGCATGCTTCCCCCGACCTCGCGCCATCGCCGGTTGGTCCCTGCTACGAGGTCGCGCGCAAGGCCAATCTGGGGTGCTACGGCCTTGGAAGTTGCGGCACATTCCAACGTTGTCAGCTGGGGAGGTGTTGCTCCGGCGTCATCGATCCCAAGACCTGCATCTGCCACTGCAACGGCGGCCCGCCCTGCGACGAATGGAAAGGCGACCTGTGTTGCGACGGGCTGGCAAAGAAACGCCTCCCGCGCCCGCCCGACCTCGGAGTGCTCAAATGTCGAGCCCAGGATGAATGCTCTGACGCGGTGGGACCGTGATGGATCTCTCCGTTCGGCGCGGCTTCGCGAATCGGATGGTGCGGAGCGTAGCGCGCGTGTCCTTCGCTTGCTTGCTGCTCTGCGGCTGCCGCGCGCCCGGGAAATCGCTCTCCCTCGCGGACACGACGTCCGGCCAGACGTTCGATTTCGTTGTCTCCTCCCTGGAGATCGATGCCGATGACGCCGCGCCCGCGGCTGGTTTCAACTTCGACGGGCTGTTCTCGACAGAAACCGAACCGCTCGGCTGTGGCGCGGCAGATCGGGTTTCGGATCTGGATCCCGATCAGAACGAGGCGGGTTGCGTTCCGACGCTTGAAAGCGGATGCCAGGGTGGGGTGGACAATGTACTCCCGTGGCTGGTGGACTCCGTCGACGTCGTCCGGCGAGGTGATACTTTGGTCGGGACTGGCGGAGTTCGCGGCCGGCTCGCGAGCCACCTTATGGGCGGCCATATTGTCTGGCTCATCCGTGTCAGTGGAGTCGACGACTTGGTGAACGACAATGAGGTCGTCGTCAACATCTACCACGGGTTCTCCGGGGATCCTGAATGTAGCCAGCTGTTCGGAGGCGAGGGCCACTTCCTGGTTGACGAGGCCTCACTGCTCGCTCCCGCAGACATGGCACAACCTCGGTGGACGGCTACTGGATCCATCACGGCAGGACGCCTGATGGTGCAGGGAATTCATCCGGGCGATCTCCCCCTGCCCCTCGTCACCGGAAGCGTGGTGGAGGTCGACATCCGTACCAGCCTCGCTCTGTCTGGGCTCTCGGCCACTGCGGGAAACCTCGGACTGCGCGCCGTCGCGTCGACCGTGTTCGAGCTCCTCGCCGAACTGATGCCCCGCGGGCGGACGGCCTTCGGTGGGCTCATCCCGAGGCTCGCCGATCTACCGGCCGCATCTGGCTGCGGGGGAGACTACGCGGCGCCGGTGGGCGAAATCGGCATGGGCGCCCGCTTTTCTCTTATCCATGCAACCATCGTTGGCACAGCGACGGAGGCTCCGGGCGGAACCTGCGGTTCGATTCCGCCTGGGGGTTCTACTCCATAACTCGAACTCGGCTGGCAAGGCGAGAGGGCCGTCCGGACGATAAACAACAAGGATCAGAGACGGACGATATCCGCGCACGCTGGAAAATTGCACCCGGTTTTTGGAGGTTTCATGGACAACGACTCGCCCGCTTCGCGACCCCTCAGCAGCGTCGAGATGTTCCTCTCGGGCGCGATCGCCAAGAGCCTCGGGCTCGGCCTGCACACCGCCGAGGAGTTCGTGGCGCGCTTTCCGCCCGATGCGATCATGGAGTTCCTCCGCAACGAGCCGACCAAGCGGGCGCGCATCCTCACCGGGGCGCTCGGCGTGAAGGAGAAGACGGCGCGGGCGCTGGCGCCGGAGCACGCCGGGGCGCTCCTCCAGACGGCGTTCGTCACCGGGGAGATCGCCGAGAAGAACATCCTCGCGTCGCTGCCGACCGAGGACTGCGTGCGCCACTTCCCGCACGTGGCGCTGTGGGCGTTCATCATCAACGGCGACTGGTGGAAGAAGACGCACCTCGACCGGGCGCCGGCCAAGCAGTTCATGGTGTCGCTGCTGGAGGATCTCCGGGGCTGCGATCTGGTCACCGCGGTCGAGTTCCTGAACCAGCTCACCATCACCAAGCTGGCGCAGGCGCTGCCGCGCGACCTCCTGCAGAAGCTGTTCGAGGTGGCGGCGGAGAAGGGGCGCGACAACCTGGCGCTGCAGGCGGCGCACATGTTCTTCGTGGTGACGCCGCGGCACCTGGTCGAGTGCATGGACCTCGAGTACCTGTTCAACCAGCTGCTGCAGCCGTTCATCCTCAAGCACAACCTGGTGCTGAAGCCGCCGGAGGGGGTGGTGAGCGAGCTGGCCGCGGCCTCGCAATCGGGGCGCGTGCCGACGCTGACGCTGCCGCGCGGGATCATGGATGGACGGGGGACGCGGCGCGGGACGCTGAGCTACAAGCAGAACGAGACGCTGACCTACAAGGGGCAGGACACGCTGACCTACAAGGGGCAGGCGGCGCCGCTGGAGGAGGACCCGGCGCCGGCACCGTCGCTGGTGGTGGGAGCGCCCGAGCCGGAGGTCTTGGGGGTGGCCGCGCCGGTGGTGGAGGAGAACTGGCCGATCCCGCCCGCCGCGCCGCTTGCCCCGGGGAAGGAGAACTAGGCGCCGCGATGGCCGCAGCGACGATCGCGGAGGTGCTGGAGGCGATGGGCGGCTCGATGCGCGGCTGGCTCCGGGCGACGGCGTGGGCTGCTTCAATCGGCTCTATCGCGGGGTGACCGAGGGGGTGGCGGCGGGGCTCGCCTCGGGGTTCTTCGTCGACGGGCCGTTCGTCGAGCGGCTCGATGTGGTGTTCGCCAACCTGTATCTCGGGGCGCTGGAGCGCTTCGAATCGGGGGCGCGCGCGGAGACGCCGAGTGCGTGGCGGCCGCTGTTCGAGGCGCGGACGAGGAAGGGGATCCTGCCGCTGCAGTTCGCGCTGGCGGGGATGAACGCGCACATCAACCGGGACCTCGCGGTGGCGCTGGTCACGGTGTGCGAGGAGCGCGGGGTGTCGCCCGACCGGGAGAGCGCGGCGTACGACGACTTCGTGCGCTTGAACCAGAAGCTGGCGGAGCCGGAGGAGGGGGCGAAGCGGGTGCTGGCGACGGGGGCAATCGCGGAGGTCGACGAGGCGCTCGGGCCGGCGGACGATCTGCTCGCGATGTGGAGCGTGGCGCGGGCGCGTGACGCGGCCTGGACTTCGGCCGAGGCGATGTGGGCGCTCAAGGGATTGCCGTTCCTGGCGGAGGCGTGGCTGGGGAGTCATGACCGGATGGTGGGCTTCGCCAGCCGCGCGCTGTTGCGTCTCCGGACCTGATCAGCGGGCCGCGCTCAGGGGCGGGTAGCCGCGCCGAGGCTGCTCATCGCGCGGGCGACGGTGTATCGTCGCCTCCATGATCCACCTCGATATCCTGATCGGCTTCTCCCTGGTGATGCTGGTGTTCGCCAGCACGGTCTCGGTGACCCAGACCATCCTGAAACGGATGCTGGCGGTGAAGGGGCGGGCGCTCGAGGGTCCGCTGATGGAGGAGATCGAGCGCGCGTGGAGGGAGAGCCCGCGGTTGATGAAGCTCGGGACCGGGACGTGGACGGCGCTGCGTGGGACCCTCTCCTCGTCGCTGAAGGGGCGCGGGAGCACCCTCGGGAAGGCGCTCCGGACGGTCCCGGTGAAGGACGGCCCGGCGATCCTGGCGCTCCTGCGCGGCGAGGGGGCGAAGGCGATGAACAAGGCTGAGCGCGCCGAGTGGGAGGCGCTGGTGCGGCGCGTCGGGGCGCGGTGGGAGACGCTCTCCGCGAAGCTGGTGCACTCGTACGAGATGCACACCCGCGGCTGGTTGTATGTCATCTCGCTCGCCGCGGTGCTGCTGTTCAACGTCGATGCGATCCGGATCCTGCGGGTGCTGGCGGTCTCCCCATCGGTGCGCCAGAAGCTGATCGATCGCTCCGGGCAGATCGAAGCGGCGACGAAGGAGAAGCCGCCGAGCGAGGCGTCGCGGCCGATCGACGAGACGCTGACCAGCTGGCAGAAGTCGAACCTCGCCGAGATCGCCGGGACCGGCCTGCCGCTCGGCTGGGAGGCGGCGCCGATGTGGGTCTGCAAGGAAAGTGGAAATGGCTGGACCTGGAGCCGGCCCTGTCCCGGTGCCACCGACGAGGCCGCGACGGCGTGGCTGTGGCTGGCGCGGATCCTCGGGCTGCTGGTGGCCGCCGGGTTGATCGGTCAAGGAGCGCCGTTCTGGTACGCGATGCTCGACTCGGTGGTCGGGTCGAAGAAGCGGGTGGTGGAGGTGCAGCGCGATCGGATCGGGTCGGTGGTGGCGCAGGTGGCGCAGGCGGCGGCGGGCGGAGGGGAGGTGGAGGTGAACGTCAAGGCCGGGGATTTGCCAAAGGACGTATGAATTCATATCCTTCGGCTATGAAAAGCGCCGTCGCGGAGGGCGCGCAGGTGGTGATCCCGAAGGCGCTGCAGGACCGTTTCGGGAACCGGACCGGTACGACGCTCGATTTCGTGGAGGAGCGCGGCCGGCTCGTCGCGGTGAAGGCGGCGGCGAAGGATGCCGTCGCCGAGGTCTACGGCATCCTCCGGCTCGGGCGCTCGACGGATGCGCTGATGCGCGAGCTCCGGGGCGAGCCCGATGCGATCGATCCTCGCCCGGGCCCAGGGCTGCGTCGGAAGCGCGGGCGCAGGTGATCACCGGGGTCGATACCAGCGTCCTGATAACGGTCCCGACCCTCTTCCTCGCCGTCGCTGGAGCGGCCTTCGCGCGCGAGCCCGACGCCGAGGTGCAGGCGGAGATGCTCGTCGAGCGCGACCGGCTGATCGATCACATCGCCCGCGGGGTCGATCTCGATCGGAGCGTGAAGCGCTTCGCCGCGCTGCGGGCCGAGGTGCTCGGCAAGCGCGATGCGGAGGAGCCGGCGAAGGGGAGGCTCCGCGCGATGCAGGATACGCAGCGCGACTGGAAGGCGGCGTATCGCAAGACGTCTGACTACGAGGTGAGCTGGCGCTGCACGCTCTCCGTCGACCCGGCGCACCCGGTTCCGTCGACGGAGGGGCGCTTCAAGGGCGACTGGGGCAAGGTGGTGCGGCGCGAGGTGATCCGGCTGCCGCCGAAGAACGCGCTCGACGACGGCGAGCAGATCACGATGGTGGAGGTGGTGGGAAAGCTGCGCGCGTACCTTCTGCGTGACGAGAAGTACGGGCCCGATCGCCACCCCGTCGGTGCCCGGGTGGGCGATCTGGTGCTGGTGTGCGACGGGGGCTCGGGGGTCGACCGGCGGGAGCCGATGCCTCCGCAATGGAGTGGCCCGGTCCAGCAGAGCGGCTTCGCGGTGCGCGTCGCGAGGCCCCCGAAGATCGCCGAGAAGGCGCGCTGGAACCCGATCCATGTCACCGGGACGAAGTTCTTCTGGGCGATCCGCGACGTGAAGTGGACCTACCCGCCCGAGGCGTTCGTGCTCTCGAATATCGAGATCGAGGAGGACCTCGGCGGCGGGCACTACCGCATCGACGCGAACCAGGGGTTGTCGTGGGTGCTCGAGGTGCCCCCGGGGGTGAAGCGGCGCGAGCTGCTGGTGCCGGGGCGCTCGCTGTGGGTGATCATGGGGCAGGCGAGGTTCGACCGCGGCCTGAAGAAGCTGGTGCTGGTGGCGGAGGACGTCGAGGAGCGCTACGTGATCGATCCGTGAGCTGATCGATTGATCAGGGCGCGGGCAGGAGCTGCTCGATCCGGCGCGGCAGCGTCCGCGCGGTGGCGGTGCCGATCTCCCACTCCTTCTGGCTGAAGTAGCGACGGGCGCCGTGGGTCGCGCCGGAGAGCTCGAGGCACAGATCGAACTTGTTCTCGTTGCACTTCCAGGCGCGGTAGCTGGCCCGCTCGCGCCCCTTCGACTGCGGGTAGAGCAGCTCGATCTGCCCGTCGCCGCGCGGCTCCCAGCGGAAGAGCTCCCAGGCGCCCTGCCAGCGGGAGGTGTGATCGAAGATGCCCACCGGCTCCTCGGTGATCGCCGCGAAGACGTGGACCTGATCGGTCTCGCTCTTCGGCATGCGATCGATCCAGATCCGGTTGAAGACCAGATCCTCGCCGCGCCCCTCGGCGGTGCCGGAGTTCCACCAGCGCCAGACCAGGTAGCCGACCACGAGCAACAGGATCAGAAAAAACAGCAGCTTCTTCATCGGGCTCACCTCCGCTGCGCATCATACGCCGGGGACGGAGGAATCTGGCGCGGCTGGATCGACACCCCCTGTTGCAGGATCAGTAGCGGGGGATCTTCGGATCGATTTCGAGCGACCAGCGATCGATCCCGCCGGCGAGGGAGACCGCGCCGGGGTGGCCAAGCTGCGCGAGGATCGCCGCGCCGCTCAGACTGCGTACGCCGTGGTGGCAGTAGGCGACCACCAGCGCACCCTCGGGAGGGGAGAGCTCCTCGGCGTGCTGGCGCAGCTCGCCGAGAGGGATGAGCACGCTGTCGGGAAGCGCCGCCAGGGCGTGCTCCCACGGCTCGCGCACGTCGACCAGGTAGACCGCTTCGCCCGCGGCGCGCTTCGCCGCCAGCTCTTGAACATCGATCTGTCGCACCACGCTCGTGCCTCCTTGGGTGAGGACCGCCACCGGTTGCGCGTATAGTATCGCGCCGTCGGAGGTCCCATGTTGATCGCATCGTTTCTTGCACTCGCTCCCGTCGCTGCGGTGGTCGTGGCAGCGCCCATCACCCAGGTGACCGTGTTCAGCGATCGGGCGCGGGTGGTCCGCACCGCGTCGGTGACGCTGGCGGGGACGCAGCGCTTCGAGCTGCCGCTCCTCAACGACTCGGTCGATCCCGCGAGCATCCGGATCGAGGCGAGCGGGGGCGAGGTGAGGCGGGTGGATATCGCCCATGTCGACGAGGAGGACTTTCCGCGCGACGAGGCGCGCGCGCTGCTGGGTCAGATCGAGGCGCTCGACGACAAGGTGGCGCGGGTGCGCGGCGATCGCGATGTGTACAGCGCGATGCTGGAGGTGATCCGGCGCCTCTCGCCGGCCGTCCCGGTGGCGGGGCCGCTGCAGCCGCCGCCGCGCCTGAATGCGGGGGGATGGGGCGCGGCGCTCGCGTTCGTCGAAGGGATCTGCGATCGGCTGCAGGGGAGGATCCGCGACGGGGGCGAGAAGCTGTTCGAGCTCGGGCGCGAGCGGGAGACGCTGGCCAAGAAGGCGCAGCTCCTCGGAGGGGCGCAGCGGCGATCGGGCTACCGCGTGCTCCCCACCGTCGACGGCAAGGGGAAGGTGTCGCTCGCGCTGTCCTACATGATCGGGAAGGCGCGCTGGTACCCGAGCTACGACATCCAGCTGGCCCCGGAAAAAGGACAGGTGCAGGTGTCGTTCGCCGGGCAGGTGCGGCAGGAGACCGGCGAGGACTGGGTGGACGCGGCGATCACGCTCAGCACGGCGGTGCCGGCGACGGCGACCGAGTTTCCGGAGCTTCTGACCTGGAAGATCGGCGAGCGCGATCGATTCATCCCGACGCCGACGCCGGCAGTGGAAAAGGTTCCGCCGGCGCCTCCCGCGATCCCTCCGCTGGCCGTGGAGACCGAAAAGGAGCTGCTCCGCCGAAGGCTGCTCACCGTCGGTGGGGCGGCGGTCACCGGAGACGAGGGGAAGGAGGACCGGGACGGCGATGGGGTGGGCGACGTGCTCGATGAGGAGGTGGATCGACGCACCATGAGCAAGGAGTTCAAGGGGAAGAAGAGGCGCCCCGAGAGGTCCCGCTTCGAATCGGAGGCGTCGGACGCCCAGGACTCCCCGGCCCCGCCTCCGCCGCCCGCCGCAGGGTCGCCGATGCCGCAGGCGGCCCCCGAGGCGCCCGCGCCGGCACCGCTGGAGGAAAGCACCTCCTACGACAAGGGCGGGAGCTTCGCGATGTCGGTGCTGGCCAAGCAGACGGGCCTCGGGGCGGGCACGAGGGTCCTGGCCGCGCAGGTGGGCCTCGCGCCGCCCTCGGGGTATCGCGCGCCGGTCTACTCGCCCGATCTCCCGGCCAGCCTGGCGGGCGGCTACGACCTCTCGTTCCCATCGCTGCGGCCGGAGACGGTGCGGAGCGGCAAGGGCGCGCGGCGGGTGGCGCTGTTCTCGGAGAGCTGGCCGGTGGCGGTGGAGCGCAAGCTCTTTCCCGCGCTCGCGCCCGAGGCCTACCTGGTGGCGGAGATCAAGAACCCGTCGTCGCGGGTGCTCCCCGGCGGGCACGCCAGCCTGTTCGTGGGCGCCGATCCGGCGGGCGTGGCGACGCTCAAGCTGGTCGCCTCGGGGGAGACCTTCACCTTGCCGCTCGGCCTCGACCGCGCGGTCAAGCCGGTGCGGAACGTCAAGCTGGTCGCGACGGAGAAGGGCTTCTTCTCGAAGGACGACGTGGGCGAATACACCGTCACCACCGAGGTCGCCAATCCCTATCCATTCCCCTTGCCGGTGCGAATCCTCGATCAATATCCGGTGACCTCGGACAAGAACGTCGAGATCAAATTGATCCGCACCGACCCGGGCGCCGCGATTGACAAGATCAAGGGCGCGCTGGAGTGGCGGATGATCGTTCCACCGTCGGGGAAGTCGAAGGTTTCATTCGTCTATACGCTGCGCCGGCCGAAGAGCTGGAAGATGCGCCAGGATTAGAGGAGACCATGATGATCATCGGATTGACGGTATTTCTCGGGGTCTCCCAGGTGGTGGTCTATCCCGATCGAGCGCAGGTCACCCGGACGGCCCAGGTGGTGTGCGGGGCGCGGGCCGGGGTTGCGTTCGGCGAGATCCCGCCGGCGGCCGATCCGGCGACCTTCCGCGCCCGCACCAGCGTCGGGACGGTGGAGGGATTGCGGGCCGAGGCGCGCACGCGGGAGGAGGCCTTCGCCCCCGAATTGAAGGGCATCGACGCCGCGATCCGGAAGTTCGAGGCGGAGGCGACGGTGCTGCGGGATGCGCGCACGCGCGGCCAGGGGGCGGCCCATACTGCGTTGCAATATTCCAATGTCGCGGTGTCGCTGGTCTCGCGCGAGATGAGCGACGCGGCGCCGAACACCAAGGCGTGGGGGCAGGCGTTCGATGCGACGCTGGCGGCGCGTCTCAAGGCCTCCTCCGAGGCGATCGAGGTCGGCGCGAAGCTGCGCGATCTCTCATACAGGATCGCCGATCTGGGACGGCAGCGCGGGCGCCTCACCGCCGCGTCGGCGCGGCATGACTTCTTCGCCGAGGTGCTGGTCACCTGCCCCGACGGGAAGCGGGCCGACGTCGAGCTGACCTACCTCGTCGGTGGCGCCTCCTGGCAGCCGGCCTACGAGGCGCGCGCGGACGAGGCGGGCGGCGCGGTGGAGCTGGCGGCGTTCGCCACCGTCAGCCAGTCGACCGGCGAGGACTGGGCGAAGGCGAAGGTGATCCTCTCGACGGCGGTGCCGCGCCAGGACGCCACGCCGCCCGAGCTGAAGAAGCTCTCGGTGTGGGCCCAGGAGCACGTGAAGGAGCGCAAGGTGCTGGTGCGGCGGGAGGAGCGCACCGAGCACGCCGAGGCGACGGGGGAGTCCGGTGTCAAGCTCGGCGGCGACGGGCGGATGGCGGTGGCCTCGCAGGGGCTGTCGGTGCAGCTCGCCATCCCCGAGCCGTCGGATGTGGCGGGCGATGGCACGCCGGCCCGCCTGTTCATCGCGCGCACGCGGATGAAGGCGCAGTTCGCGTATCGCGCCGCGCCGCGCCTGATGCCGTTCGTATTTCGCGTCGCCGATCTCGCCAACAGCGCGCCGTTTCCGCTGCTGGCGGGGCCGCTCGATGCGTTCCGCCGCGGTGGGCTGACCGGTCGCTACGCCCTCGCGCGCACCGCCGAGGGGCAGCGCTTCCACCTCACCTTCGGCATCGAGGAGGCGCTGCGGGTGAAGCGGGTGGTTGTCGAGGAGGTGCAGCGCGACGCCGGGATCTTCGGCACCAGCCGGCGCTTCCGCTACGGCTACCGCTACGAGCTGGCGAACTACCTCGGGCGGCCCGAGACGATCGAGCTGTCGGATCAGCTGCCGGTGTCGGAGCTGGACGACGTGAAGGTGTCGGTGGACGTCACCGGGCCGGCCGATCGATTGAAGACCACGCCCGGGTTCGAGAACCGCCCCGACGACGGGATCGTCTCCTGGAAGCTGGCGCTCAAGGCGGGCGAGAAGCGGAATGTCGATCTCGCGTTCCACGTCGACGTCCCGGCGAGCTACGACGGGGGCGGATTGTAGCGCCATCCGTATGAACTCAGGAAACTGAGACTCCCCCGCCATTCGCGCCATTGCGGTCCGGATCCTCCGGCACGCCCGCTGACGCTCACCGACGGTAAACCTGCCATTGGCGCGCGGTGTGCTCTCTCCCTCGGCAATCCTCAAGGAGAGTGAGCACATGGTGACCCGAATCACACATCGACTGATCTTCAGCATGGCCCTCGGCAGCGCGCTCGCCGGCTGCGGAGGCGGCTCCACGCCGGTCGACGCGGCGGTCGACAGCGGCTCCGCGGATGCCGCGAAAAGCGACGGTGCGCCCGCCGACAGCGCCACCGGCGACGGCGCGCTCCCCGACGGCGGCGGCGGCTGCAAGCTGTTCAACGGAAAGAGCTGCCCCTTCAACACCTCGTGCCAGACGGGCACCTGCCCGGGCGGGCAGCCGGTCTCCTGCTTCTGCCGCAACGACGGTCAGCTGCTCTGCACCGGCGCATGCCCGCCCGCCCCCGACGGTGGCGTCAGCGACGGTGGCGTCAGCGACGGCGGCGCCAAGGACGGTGGCGCGGACGGCGGCGCGAAGGACGACGGGTGCGTCAACCCGAACGGCGGGATCTGCCCGAAGAACATGTCGTGCGTGATCGGGATGTGCCCCGACAAGAGCCCCATCACCTGCTTCTGCGGCGCCGACGGCACGCTCGGGATGTGCACCGGCGCCTGCGCCTGAGCACCGGGCACGCGCTGGCGCACGACGCACGCGCACGATCCCCCCCCCTCGCCCAGGGTGCTCAACAGCGGAGGGGGCCCTCTTGCTGGCTCTTGCTCGTCACGTAGTCGTAGTCGTAGTCGTGGTCGTCCCGTCCGCAGCGACGGCAATCGAACTTCCTCCCGCAACAAATTCCTCCTGCCGACCGACCCCCCTGGCCACACAGGAGGATGCCCCTGCTGGCCGACCAGAAGCTCGACGTCTATCGCCGCGCCATCGAGCTCCTCGCCCTTGCGTCGCAGATCGCGACGAGCGCCCCCAGCGGGAA
>SHYY01000143.1 GCA_009692555.1 Myxococcales bacterium | reverse complement strand
GGGTTCGCAGCGCCCGGTCGGCATTCTTGATGCTCCCCTCGCGCCTACTCCGAAGGCGCATGTCGTCGAGGTAGGCGTCAACCGCACTCCCGACGCTGCGGCTGCGCATCGTGATCTCGGCGCGAATGCGATCCGCTTCCGCCTCGGCTTCCGCCTCGGTCGCGAACGCCTTGCTGCCGCTCAGACGCCCGGCGACGCGGAAGTAGACACGCCACTTGTCGCCGCGGTAGGGGTAGACCCAGGCGTTGCCGCTCTTGTTGTCGCTGCGCATTTCGTGCTCCGAGAAGTGTTACACGAACTGTTATGCAACCTTGGTGTTCCCGCAACAGAAACGCGCTTTACCATCGGATAACTAGATGACCCGTGAGAAGTGGAAAATACAGAGAGTATTCTCCGTCGTCGGCAATGGCCGACGTGCAGCAAGCTCTGAAAGCAACGTCGCGCCTCGCCATCCGGGCGCCTCGACGCCCGTCTTTGCGCACTCTATTCCGCCGCGGGCCCTTACTTCTTGCCCTTGGTCGCGCGATACTCGTCGCGCAGCTTGATCACCTGGTCGTAGGCGGCAGCCGGTACTACGCCGCCGCGAACCACCTTGTTCGCCTCCGCCGCGGCCTTCTCCCACGCGGCCGGGTCCTCCGCCTTCACCACCTCGAGCCCCTTCGCCTTCATCTGCGCCACGGCGTCGTCGTTCATCTTCCGGATCTCCGCGTCGATCCGCTTCCCGATTTCCCGCGCGATCGCGATCAGCTTCGGCCGCAGGTCGGCTGGCACCTTGTCCCACACGTCCTTCTTCACCACCGTCGCGCCGGTGAGGAGCGCCCACCGCAGCTCGCTCATCTTGTTCGCCTTCTGATAGATGCGCGACGTCAGCGCGTAGAGCGGCGCGGTGGCCACCGTGTCGACCATTCCGGTCTGCAGCGATGGGATGATATCGGTCGACGACAGCACCACCGGCGAGAAGCCGGCCGCCTTCCACGCCTCCACCGACTTGGGATCACCGTCCCAGGCGAACAGCTTGGCGCCCTTGAGATCGGTCGGGGTCCTGATCGCGTGCGTCGAGAAGAACCGCACGAACCCGACATCCGCCCAGTTCAGCGCCACGTAGCCCTTCGCCTCGAGGCTCTGGTTGAGCGTCCCCTCGAGCTTGCCCATCACGTAGTCGAGCTCCTCGTAGGAGGCGATCGCCAGCGGCACGCCGACCGCCTGCGGCTCGGGCGTGATGTCGTGCAGCCCGACGGTGGTGAGCGCCGCCCCCTGGAGCTGCCCGACGCGCATCTTGCGCACCATCTCCCCCTCGTTGCCCACCACGCCGCCCGGGTAGATCCGGAGCTTCACCTGCCCGCCCGACACCTCGGCCCACTTCTGCCCCATCTCCTTCAGGAGCGTGTGCCAGGACGACCCGGCCGGCGCGAGGGTGCCGAGCTTGATCTCCACCTCGGCGGAAGCGGGCCGGGGCGCTGCGGCGAAGGCGAATGTGGCGAAAAGCAAACCGGCGAGGCGGCGGAAGCGCATGGGTCTCCTTGGGGATGATCGATGCAACGAATCGAATTTTTCGATGGTCTTTTCACTCGACGAACAGGTCGGCCACTCGCGACAGCAGCCAGCGCGCCCGCCGCTGGGCGACCAGGTTGGCCAGGCGATCGGGCGGGCTCTTCTCCAGGTCGGCGGCCGTCACCAGATCGAGCAGCCGCGTGAACTCCTTGCGATCCTGCGCCGTCACCGCGACCGACTCGGCATACGAGACGAGCGGCGAGAGCCGTTTATTCTCCGCCAGGCCGAGCGCCCGATCGAGGTGCGCCTTGGCCCGCTCCGGCCCGCCCCCCTCGGCGGCCGAGCGCGATCCGTCGTACGACACGTAGAACTCGTGGAGCGCGCCCGAGCCCCAGCTCTCGTCGAGCTCGAGGGCGCGCGCCATCAACTGCTCGATCGCCGGCAGCTCGCCGACCAGCTTCATGTTGTCCTTCCCCGACGCCACCGCCAGCGCCCACGGGGCCGCCGTCCAGTAGAGGAGCGGCACGTCCTCCTTCCGCATCGCCGCGAGCGCCCGGGTCCGCGCCTCCGCGCTCCCCGACGAGAACGCCGCGCGAAAGTCCGGGTGATCGATCGCGATCCCGCCGAGGCCGTAATCGCGCGCCCGGAGGTACATCCGGCGCGCCCGCCCCTCCACTTCCTTCGCGCGCACCACGTCGTGGTCGGCGAGCTGATCCGCCTCCTGCTGGATGAAGGCGTAGCCGTACTGGGTGAACCCGCGCGCCAGCGCCGTCAGCAGCCCGACATGGCGCGGCTGCGCCTCCAGCACCTGCTCCATCGTCTTCAGCGCGAACGGAACCGCCTGGCGCACCAGCTCCGGATCGTCATCGCGCCCGTAGGCATCGCCTTGCGCCGCGAAGGTGTCCGCCAGCGCGCCGGTGGCGATCGACCGCACCGAGCAGCCGGCGAGCAACCCGAACACACACACCGCGAAAGCGCTCCTTGCGAACGCATTTATTTCCGTCGGGCCACGCATCGATGGTAATCCTAGTGAGCCGACGCCGACCCGGTCAACCGACTTGATCGATCTGTCCCTCCACGCCCCAGAGGTAGCTCCCCCGAAACCGAGCCGAATGGCCACCGTCGCGGCCTGGGCGGTGAGCGTCGTGCTCGCCGGGATGATCCTCCTGCCGGTCACGCAGACCGTGCTCCGGCGCTTCCACATCGACCTCACCGGCGCCTCCGTCTACGTCCAGCACCTCACGCTGTGGATCGGCTTCATCGGAGCGGTGCTCGCCAGCGTGAGCGGCCAGAACCTCTCGCTCTCAACGGTGAACCTGCTCCCGAAGGGGCGCATCCAGCTCGCCGCGCAGATCTTCAGCGGCGCCGTCACCGCCGCGGTCACCTCGCTCCTCGCCTACGGCGCGTTCCTGATGGTGAAGGAGAACTGGAACCAGCCCGGCACCTTCGCGGGCGGGATCCCGCTGTGGTGCAGCGAGGCGATCATGCCGGTCACCCTCTCGGCGATCGCGCTGCGCTCGATCTGGCGCGCCCCCGGCGGCTGGACCGGACGGATCGCCAGCCTCGCCGCCTGTGGCCTGGTGTGCGCGCTTCCGCTGCTCGGGGAGGCGCACGTCTCGTCGGTGGCGTGGCCCGGCGCGATCGTGATCATCTGCGCCTTCCTCCTCGGCACGCCGGTCTACGTGGCGATGGCCGGTCTCGCGATGCTGCTCTTCTTCGCCGATCACACCCCGATCGTCGCGGTCCCGAACACCGCCTTCCAGCTGGTCACCAACTCCACGCTGCCGGTGGTGCCGATGCTGACCATCGCCGGCTACGTGCTCGCCGCGGGTGGCGCCTCGAAGCGGCTGGTGCGCCTCTACCGCGCGTGGCTCGGCTGGATGCCCGGCGGGATGGCGCTGATGGCGCTCTTCGTGTGCGCGCTCTTCACCGCGCTCACCGGCGCCTCGGGCGTGACCATCCTCGCCGTCGGTGGCGTGGTCTACCCGTCGTTGCGCGAGGAGAAGTACCCGGAGGGGTTCTCGCTCGGGCTGGTCACGGCCGCGGGCAGCCTCGGACTGCTCTTCCCGCCCAGCCTCCCGGTGCTGCTCTACGCGATCAAGGCCGAAACCAGCCACACGCAGCTCTACGTCGCCGGGCTGGTCCCGGGCACGCTGATCATCTTCCTGGTCGGGATCTACGCGGTGATCGTCGGCATCCGGTGCAAGGCGCCACGCCACCCCTTCGAGATCCGCGAGGCGCTCGGTGCCCTCGGGAGCGCGGTGTGGGACCTCCTCCTGCCGGTGGTGATGGTGGTCGCCTACGCCAGCTCCTTCGCCACCCTGATCGAGGCCGCCGCGATCGGCTCGCTCTACGCGATCGTGATCGAGGTGGTGATCTTCCGCAACCTCCATCCGTGGCGCGAGCTGCCCAAGGTGCTCGCCGACGGCGCCACCCTGGTCGGGAGCGTGGTCGTGCTGATGGGGATCGCGCTCGCCCTCACCGAGTACATGACGCTGGCGCAGATCCCGGACGCGCTGCTCGAGTGGGTGCAGGCGCACATCCACAGCCAGTGGGGCTTCCTGCTCGCGCTGAACGTGATCCTGCTGATCCTCGGCAGCGTGTTCGAGATGTACTCGGCGATCATCCTGCTCGCGCCGCTGGTGGCGCCGATCGGGGTGGCCTTCGGGGTCGACCCGATCCACCTCGGCGTGGTCTTCCTGGCCAACCTCGAGCTCGGCTTCCTGCTCCCGCCGATGGGCCTCAACCTGTTCCTCTCCGCGACCCGCTTCGGCAAGCCGCTGCCGTCGCTGTACAAGCACGCCCTCCCCTTCCTCGCGATCATGACCTTCGGCGTCCTGCTGGTCAGCTACGTCGAGCCGCTCACCACCGGCGTGGTCCGGCTGCTCGGGGTCAAGTGACGATGCGGTGCTTCTTCAGCAGCTTGTGCAGGTACTTGCGATCCATGTCCGCCTCGCGCGCCGCGCGCGAGATGTTGCCGTGGGCGCGCGCCAGCAGCCAGCCCAGGTAGCGCCGCTCGAAGTCACGCTCCCAGCGCTCCTTCTCGGCGCGGTAGGAGAGGTGCGGATCGAACTCGAGAGCGCCCGTCATCACCGATTGTGACAACACCGCGGCGAGCCCGCCCAGCGGCGCTCCGCGCTCGATCACCGAGAGCAGCTCGCGCACGTTGCCCGGCCAGTCGTGCAGCGCCAGCGCCGCCTCGCCCGCGGGATCGGCAGCCACCTGGCGACCCGCGGCCCCGAGGCGCGCCACCGCCTGGCGGTGCAGGAGCGGAATGTCCTCGCGTCGCTCCCGCAGAGGCGGCAGCCGGATCGGCACCACGGACAGGCGGAAGTAGAGATCCTCGCGGAACTTGCCCTGCTCCGCCTCGCGCTTGAGATCGCTCCGGCTGGTGGCGATCACCCGCACATCGACATTGATCGGTCGGTTGCCGCCGAGCCGTCGCAGCTCGCGCTGCTCGAGCACCCGAAGGAGCTTCGGCTGGTGATCGAGCGAGAGCTCCCCCACCTCGTCGAGCAGCAGCGTGCCGCCGTGGGCCAGCTCGAACGCCCCCTGGCGCGCCGTCTGCGCCCCGGGGAAGGCCCCCTTCTCGTGCCCGAACAGCTCGCTCTCCAGCGCGTGCCCGGAGACGGCGGCGCAGTCCACGACGATGAACGGCCCGCCCTTGCGGCGCGAACTGCCATGGATGGTGCGGGCCACCAGATCCTTGCCCGTGCCGCGTTCGCCCTCCACCAGCACCGTCGCCTCCGTCGGCGCGAGCCGCTCGATCAGCCCGAACAGCTCGCGCATGCGCGGCGACCGCCCCACGAGCTCGCCGCAGCTCTCGCGCGGCGACGGCGCGATCTCGATCCGCTCCTCGCTCGGCTGGAACTTGAGCTGGACGAGCCCGACGGTGATCACGCTGCCGGCGCCGATGTAGGCCTCGCGGATCTCCGCACCGTCGAGAAACGTGCCGTTGGTCGATTGCAGATCGCGCAGCAGGTAGCCCTTCGCGTCGCGCAGGATCTCGAGGTGGACCCGGCTGACCGTCTCCTCGGGCACGACGAGGTCGTTGTCGTCGGCCTTCCCGATCCGGATCACGTCACCCGAGAATACGTACTCCTTGCCCCGCTGCGGCCCCTTGACGACGGTGAGCCGGCACTGGGCGAGGTGGATCGCCGGCGGTGTGTCGCCTTCGCGGCGGCTCTTCCCGAAGTCTTCCACGGCGCGCGCATCCTATCACGGGCCCGAGGTGACCCCGACCGGCAGCCTTCGCGTCCGCGCTTGCAGGGCGGTCTGCGGAGTCACCTGCGCCTCCACGCGGTCCTTTCCGTGGGCCTTGGCGCGGTAGAGCGCCGCGTCGGCGCGTCCGATCAAGGCGCGCGCATCGTCCCCCGGAACGAAGCCGGTGACGCCGATCGACACGGTCACCCGGACCGCTCCATCGCTGGCCTCGGCCAGCCCCGCGCGGATCCGCTCGCCCACCTGCACCGCGTCGGGGATGGTGGTCCGGGGCAGGATGATCGCCACCTCCTCGCCGCCGTAGCGCCCGGCGAGATCGATCCCGCGGAGCTGGGCCAGCACCTGCCGCGCCGTCTCCCGGAGCGCGCGGTCACCGGCGAGGTGGCCGTGGCGATCGTTGATCCGCTTGAAGTCGTCGAGGTCGAGCAGGAGCAGCGCGAAGGCGGTCCCGAAGCGGTGCGAGCGCTCGACCTCTTCGTCCAGCCTCGCATCGAAGTGGCGACGGGTGTGAAGGCCGGTCAGCCCATCGACGGTGGCGAGGGCGTAGAGCCGTGCATTCTCGAGCGCCGCGGTGGCCTGCGCGGCGATCGCCTCGGCGATCCGGAGCTCGTCGGCGCCCAGCCGGCCCGCCGCGTCCGCCTCGATCCGCAGCTCCCCCAGGGCCTCACCAAAGCGGAGCAGCGGAAGCACGATCTCGGAGCGCGCGGGAGGCCTGGCCGCAGCCGTCCTACCGTCGCTGACGGCGCCCCGGCCGCGCTCGAAGCGATGGCAGCGAACCGGTGTATCTCCCTTCGCCTCGGGGCCGCAAAGCACCAGCGTCACCCGATCCGCCGCCGGGAGCGCCCGCGCTGCCGCGGCGCACACTGCCTCCGCCTGCTCGCCCTCATCGAGCGTACGGCCGAGCGCCCGCGCGCTCCGGTTCAGCGCCTCGAGCTCCGCCACCCTGCGATGGAGCGCTGCCTTCGCCTGCGCGAGCCGGCTGAAGCCGAACGCCACCAGCCAGTAGGTCCCCCCGAGCAGCGCCGCAGCGAGCGGCCGCGCCGGATCCCAGACCATGGCCATCACCACCGCCAGCGGCAGCGGCGTCGCCTCGGCGAACGCACCGACGAGCATCCGTCCCACCGATTCGCGCCACCCGCGGCCTGCGAGCCGCAGCTGCACCGCCTGGATCGTGTAGTGCGCGGCGACGAAGGTGACGCCCAGCGCCGGAACCCGCCACGCCGCGTCGGCCCCGAGCGGCCCTCCCGCGCCCACCTGCACCCCCCACAGTCGCGCCACCAGCCACAGGAGCCCGCCGCTCATCCCGCCGAAGTAGCCGACGTAGGCAGCCCGGCCGAGGAGAGATCTCCCCGGCCCGGTCGCACGCCGCACGCGCCACAGCGCGTCAGCGCTGAGCGTCACCCCCACCCCGAGAGCGGCGACGCGCGGCCCGAGACAGAGCGCCGCGACGACGAACAGCGCGGCGTCGGCGCTCACCTCGGTGCCGGCGAGCGGAAAGGCGAGCGCGCGGGTCCCGAGCGCCACGCCGAAGAACAGCACCGCGCCCCACCCGGGGGACGCGACGCCCGAGGCGATCGCCCAAGCAATCGCGACCCAGCCAGCCGCACCGACGGCGAGCAGGAACGCAGGATGCCCCGCCGCGCCCCGGTTTTCCATTCCCGCAAACGCTAGGCCCAGTTGCGCACCCCGTCAAGCACAAATGACGCACCGCGGCGTCGACGGAGATCGCTTGATTTCACCCCGCCACACCACTATGGTTCCGGCGCTTCATTCCTGGACTGTCGACCGACCACGGTCGACCGCCGACTCTTTCGCAAGGAGGACACGATGGGACTGCTCGACGGCAAGGTCGCGATCATCACCGGCGCAGGGGGCGGCATCGGCCGGGCCCACGCTCTGCTGTTCGCCAAGGAGGGCGCCAAGGTGGTCGTCAACGACCTCGGCGGCGATCGCGCCGGCGGGGGCAAGGGCGCGGAGCTGGCCGACAAGGTGGTGGCGGAGATCAAGGCGGCGGGGGGCGACGCGGTGTCCAACTACGACAGCGTGGCGACGCGCGAGGGCGGCGACGGGCTGCTGTGGAGCGCCCTCGCCAAGTTCGGCCGTGCTGACATTCTTGTCAACAACGCTGGCGTGCTGCGCGACCGCACGATGCTCAACATGTCGGACGCGGACTGGGACATCGTCTTCAACGTCCACATGAAAGGCACCTTCTACGCGACCCAGGCGGTGGCGCGCCACCTGAAGACCCAGGGCAAGGGTGGGCGGATCATCAACACCACCAGCGTCTCCGGGCTGATGGGCAACATCGGCCAGGCCAACTACTCGGCGGCGAAGGCCGGCATCTACGGCTTCACCCGGACGGTGTCGATGGAGCTGGCGCGCTACAAGATCACCTGCAACGCGATCGCTCCGGTCGCCTACACCCGGCTCACCGAGGATCTGGCGATGATCAAGGCGATGGGCGACGTGGGGAAGGAGATGCTGGCGCCGGAGCACATCGCGCCGGTCGCGCTCTTCCTGGCCTCCGATCTCTCCGCCGACATCAACGGAGCCATCGTCGGTGTCCAGGGCGCGCAGGTGTCGGTGTACAGGATGACCCAGACCAGCGGCGTGGCGCCCAAGGCGGGCGGCGAGTGGACGGCGCAGGAGCTGCGCGAGCGCTGGGCGGAGATCAGCAAGTAAGGAGGAGAAATAGAAAACGGGGTGGCGGCGTGTGCCGTCACCCCGTGGGTGTCGCGGTCAGGCCGTTGATCAGACGGAGAAGTCGACGATCGTGACGCCGCGCTCCTCGGCCGGCTGCTTCCGCTCCCTCGTGTCGCGGTCCGACTGCGGGTAACGCGGCGACTCGTAGTGCGGCGTTTCGATGTGAATCTCCAGCACCGGCTGCTCCCGGTGGTGGCGCTCCTCCTCTTCCCTTCTCCGGATCTCTTCGATGATCCACGGGTCGAGCATCGGGGTTCTCCGCGTTGGGCCTTCGCAACAACCTTCTTGCAACTGATACGCCAGCAAGTCAAGAAAACTTCCACTGCACTGAAATTCTCAGTGATCCTCCGAGGATTGGATGCTCCTCCCCCGCGCGTTCGTTACATCGCGAGCCGCGGGGAGGTGGGGCGCCATTGTCACATTCCGCGGCCACGCCGTCAGGGATCGCGCGGCGCAGATTTTTTTGCCTTGAGAACCATGCACTTCGGGCCGCAGGGGGCGGTGTGAACTTTTTGCGGAGCAGTGGCCACTCTTGTTCTCAGTGCGGTAGATCAGCGGAGGGCTTCGATTCTCCAGAGGCCCTCCTCGCGCGCCAGTCTCGTCTGCCGCTGCTCGCCGAGCGAGAGCCTCGCTTCATCGCCCGTGATCTCGATCGGATCGCCAAGGTGGGCGCGTACCTCGGCAACCTGCCCGGTGAGCTCGGCGCGTTTGTCGCCCTCCCAGCGGGCGCGCAGCTGATCGAGCGATAGGGACTTGCGGTAGCGCGCGGGGACAAAGCGGTAGAGGACGTCGTAGCGCTTGCGGTCGAGCGCCCGCAAGAACGAGCGCAGGGCATCGACCGGCGTCACCTGGGGATAGACGTCGAGGGGGTCGATGGCGATCCGCCACGCACCCGCCTCGGCGACCAGCGGCACCGCGTCACCGCCTTCGAAGCGCGCCTCGGCGCGGAGCTCGACCGTGGCGCCACCGGCCTGCAGGCGAGCCGCGACGGCATCGACCTCGTCGCGGTGCTCGTCGAGGGCGCGCTGGAAGGTCGCGAGATCGTGGTCCTTGCGGTAGCCGGCCGACATAAGGGCGTAGGCATCGGCGTAGCGCCGGCCCCGGACCGCGTCGAGGTAGCGACGGACGGCCGCATCTGGCCCTTGCTCGGGGCGGAGTGCGGCGGGCCCGACGCATCCACCGGCCAGGATCAGGGCGAGGGCAGCAGAGGGAAAGGCGATCGGTCGCGACACGATGCGGTTATACCGCGGAAACGGCAACGAGACCGGGCGTCCACCGGGCGTTGCAGAGGGCGTTGCAGAGGGGCTTTTCCGGGGGCATCGTTCGCGCTAGGATCCGGTCGAGGTCTACCTTGAAGCTCGCTCGCTGGCTGGCATTGTTCACCCTCGCCTGTGCTCCCTGGGGCTGCGCGAGCCCGCAAGGGGCCGAGTGCGATGAGTGCGATGGCGGGGCGGTCGCGGCCAGCGACGGCAGCGCGCGCGACCTTCGCAGCGTTGACCTGCGGATCGCGGCCGACCTGTCCGCCAGCCTGCGTGACCTCGCGGGCGTGGACCTCGAAGGGGAGCCCGATCTCGCGGCGGCGGCGGACCTCGCCACGGCCGACCTCGCGGGGGCGTCGCCCGACGGGAGCTGCCAGCAGCCGCTGCTCGCCTGCGGCGGCGCGTGCGTCGATCCGATGATCAGCCCGAAGCACTGCGGCGGCTGCGACCTGCCGTGCATGAACGGGCAGGCCTGCGTGAACGGAGCGTGTGGGTGTACGCCGCAATCGTGCGCCGGCTGCTGCATGGGCGCGGTGTGCCTGCCGGGGAACGCGGATCAGGCGTGTGGCTTCGGCGGGATGGCTTGCAAGGCGTGCGGGACCAAGTGCCAGAACGGCGGCTGCAGCGGCTGCAACCCCGGCTCGATGGAGAGCCAGCCGTGCGGCAACTGCGGGATGCGATCGCGCACCTGCGACAACAACGGGATCTGGGGCAACTACGGCGGGTGCGCCAACGAGGGGGCATGCACCCCGAATGACAAGCGGTCGATGGCCTGCGGCAACTGCGGCACGCAGACCGATAGCTGCAACAACAGCTGTCAATGGATCGCCGGCAACTGCTCGAATCAGGGGCTGTGCAAGCCCCAGAGCGTGCGCGTGATCGCGTGCGGCAACTGCGGCCTCGGCACCGACCTGTGCGGCAACAACTGCCAGTGGGTGGTCGGGATCTGCATCGGTCAGGGGTGCCTGCCGGGGAGCACGAAGAAGGTGGCCTGCGGGAACTGCGGCAGCGAGACGGAGACCTGCCAGAACAACTGCACCTGGAAGGCGGGCGCCTGCGCGGGCGAGGGGCAGTGCAAGGCGGGGACGACGGAGCTGGGGCCGTGTGACAAGTGCTCGCAGCGCACGTGCAACAACAGCTGCCAGTGGGGTGCCTGCGGGCTCAAGAACGGCAACGCCTGCGAGTACAAGAACGGCAACAACACCCGCGCGTGCAAGTGCGGCGGCGCGTGCGGCGGGATGCCCCTGCAGTGGTGTCTCGCGACCTGTATCTGGAGCACGCAGTGCGCCTGCTGCACGATCCAGGGCTGCTCGAACTGCTGAGGGATCCCCTCTGGATCCCCCTGGATCCCCCTCCAGGGGCGAGCGCCCGCGCCTGCGGCCGATGCGCTGTCCGCCGCGGAGGTGAAGACCTTCAACGAGGCGATCGACCTGCTCCGGGCCGGCGAGGTGCAGCAGGCGGCGAACGTGCTCGGTCCCGTCGCTGGGCGCCTGCCACGCCAAGGTGCAGGCGCTGTGGTGCGATCTCACCTCCCGGCTCGCCATCGGGCAAAAGGGGCTGGCCGCGATCGATGCGGTGTGTCGAAAGGCCGCGGAGCTGGCGCCCGACGACGCCTGGCCGCTCCTCCTGCTCGCGAAGAGCCACCTCGCGGCGCAGGACTTCGTCGGGGGCGGGTCGTCGCTCGCCCTCGCCCACCAGCGTCTCGACTACGACCGCGCGGGGAAGGGCGATGCCTTTCGGATGCTGGCCGAGCTGTACCTCCATGCCTCGTCACCGTCGCTGGCAGAGCGATCTTCCGCGCGCGCCGATCCAGCGACCGCGTCATCCGTGGCGGCCCGGGCGCGGACGCTGCGGGCCCGGTTTGGCCTGGAGTCCGGCGTCGAGGCGCTCGGCCTGACTGCCGATGCGGAGGGGGACTACCTGCGCCGCCAGCTCGAGATCAACCGGCTGACCCGGGCCCGGCAGCGCGACCTCGCGGCGCGCGCGGTGGCCGATTTCGAGCAGCGCTTTCCGCGCCTCCCCGCGGGGCCGGCGATGCGCTGCGCGCTCCTGATCGACGCCCGGCGGCTCGACGCCGCGGCGAAGGCCTGCGAGGAGGCGCTGCGGCGCCACGACGCGTTCTCCACCGCCCACGTGTGGGCGGCGATGATCGCGGCGCAGCGCGGGCAGTCGCGGGTCGCGGCGGTGCATCTCCGTCGCGCGGTTGACCTCGATCCCGAGCAGCGCAGCTCCTGGATCACCCTCGCCGATCACTACCGGCGAAGCCGCGACTCTGGCGCCCTCGCTCGGTTGGAGGCCAGCTACCGGGAGCGCTTCAAGGAGCCCATGACCGCACAGCAGCGACGGTAGCGGCTTCATCGGCGCGCCAGTGAATGTCTCCTTCCCGTGGACGCTTCGACAAGGGATCTCGTGCGACCGGTCCCGTCCCTCGCCTGCCTCGTCGCCGTCCCGTACACTTCCGCCCGTGGCAGCGGACGACGAGACGATCGGTCGGCTGTGGGACGCGCAGATCGCGCGCGGGGGGAACGGGGAGGCGGTGGTGTTCATCGCTGCCGACGGCGCGGTCGCCCGCTTTGGCTGGCGCGATCTTGGAGCGCGCGTCGATGCCCTCGGGCGCGGGCTGCGTGAGGCGGGGATCGTTCCGGGTGAGCGCGTCGGGGTCCACCTGGCGAACTCGGCCGACTTCCTCTGTCTGTGGATGGCGCTCGCCAGGCTGGGCGCGACGATGGTGGCCACCAACCTCCGCTCCGCCCCTGACGAGCTGCGCTACGCCCTCGACCACGCCCGCGCCGTCGCGCTCTGCGCCGCGCCCGTCGAGCTCGGACGCCACGCCGCCGCGCTGACCGGTGTCCCGTCGCTGCGCCTGCATCTCTCCGTCGGTGGCGACGCGCCCGGAGCGATCCCCCTGGAGCGGCTGGCGGTCGACCACCCCGGCCCCCTCGCGGACGCCGCGCACCCGGGCGATGACGCGGCGATCCTCTACACCTCGGGAACCACCAGCCGACCGAAGGGGGTGCGCCTCACCCACGCTGCCTATTGCATTGCAGCAAGACGGATGGTGAAGAGCACCGCTCTCGGCGCCGACGACCGCCACGCGGTGTGCGCTCCGATGTACCACATCAACGCCCAGACCTACTCGCTCCTCCCGGCGATCGCCGCCGGCGCATCGGTGCTGCTGATGGAGCGCTTCTCGCGCTCGCGCTGGCTGGCGTGGGTCTCCGAGCACCGGGCCACCGTCGCCAGCCTGGTGGGATCCATGATCCGTCTCCTCCTCGACAACCCGCCCGCGCCGGGCGAGCGCACGCACCGCCTGCGGCTGATCGGATGCAGCATGCGCCACCGCGAGATCGAGCAGCGATTCGGCGTCCCCACGATCGGCTGGTACGGGATGACCGAGACGGTCGGCGTCCCGATCGTGGGGCGCCCGGGCGAGGGCGAGTTCGGCGCGATCGGGCGCGCAAGCGAAGGCTACGCGATCCGCGTCATGAACGACGATCGACCGGCGCAAGACGGCGAGCCGGGCGAGCTGCAGGTGGGCGGGATCCCGGGGCGCGACCTGATGGCCGGCTACCTGGACGACGATGCGGCCACGCGGCAGGCGCTGTCGAACGAGGCCGATGGGGTGTGGCTGCATACCGGCGATCTGGTGCGGCGGGACGAAGACGGCGTGGTCTTCTACCTCGAGCGCGCGGGCGACGTGATCCGGCGCGGCGGGGAGAACGTCAGCGCGGCGGAGGTGGAGCGCGCCCTCCTCTTGCACCCGGCGGTGCTCGAAGCGGCGGCGATCGGGCTGCCCGATCGCGTGCTCGGACAGCGGGTCGCGGCGGCGGTGATCGTGCGCGCCGGAAGCGGCGTCACCGTCGCCGAGCTGTCCGCGCACGCCGCCTTGTTGCTGGCGGACTTCAAGGTGCCGTCGGCGATCCGGATCGTCGGCGACCTCCCGCGCTCGACGCTCGACAAGGTGAACCGGGTGGCCCTGCGCCGGGCCTGGCACGACAGCGGTGCATGAACTGGCAGCGAGTTTGTGCTATACGCAGCCTTCCGTCGGAGGAGCCATCCGTGATCGTCGCTGAAAGCCACCGCGGGCGCCGTCTGATCGGCCGCCTGGATCGGGGGGCCGATCTGCTCCCCGCGCTGATCGAGCTCTGCACCGCGCGCAACGTTCGCTGCGCCGAGGTCCGCGCCTTCGGCACGCTCGAGGAGGTCGACCTCCGGGAGTTCGATCAGCGGATGAAGAGCTTCCATCCCGCGCGGCGCTTTCCGACCCCGTTCACCCTGGTCCAGCTGGTCGGCAACCTCGCCGAGCGGGAGGGGCGCGGCTACATCGAGGCGCACATCACCGTCTCGCGCGAGCGTGACAACGGGCTCGAGCTGATCGGCGGCCACCTCCTGCGGGCGCGCGTCCACGCGGTCGACTTCGTGATCGAGACGTTCGACGATGTCATGCTGCGACGCAGCATGGATCCCGGGACCGGGCTGTGGGTGCTAAGCGAGGCGGTCGCCGCGCCCGAGGACACGCCGCGGCCCATCGCTGCCGCGGCCGTCACCGCCCCGGCCCCCGGCGCGCGGCCCGCACCGCTGCCCGAGAAGCGGGCGCCGCACATGAGCTTCGAGGCGCCGGCGAAGGGCTACTTCTCCGCCCCCGCGGTGCCGAATGCGCCGAGCGAGCCGACCTGGGCCGATGTCGCTGCGGTCTCGGCGGCGCGGGGTGCCGCGCCCGTGACCCGGGCGCCGGTGGAGGCGGAGGACGAGGAGGAGGACGCCACCGACGATCCGCTGCGCCCGGGCGACGTGATCGAGCACCCCCGGTTCGGCCGCTGCGAGGTCGAGCGGATCGAGGGCGACTCGGAGTACGCCCAGGTCCGGCTGCGCAATCAGCGCCTGGTGCGCCTCTCGCTCGACGTGCTCCAGCTGATGGCCGACGGGATGGAGCCCGACGGCCAGCACCGCCGCTTCCGGGCGGTCGTCCCGCGCTGAGGATTCCGCCGTTGATGCGGGGACTGATCCTGCCCGTGGCCCTGGCGCTGCTCGGCTGCAAGCGCGAACCCGCGGCGTGCAGCGCGAGCTTTCCGGTGCTGCTCGAACTGCGCGACGGGGCGGGCGCCCTCGAGCTGGCCCTTCGCGGCGCCCCGAAGGCAGCGCTAGGCGCGGAGGAGCGGGGGACGGCGAGCGATGTCTGCGATCCGAGCGGGCGCCGGGTCTACGGGCTCCTCGAGGCCGCGGCACCGCCCCGCACCAGGACCCGGTCGGAGCTGACCAACGCCGCCGGCGACCTGCGCGCGCGGGTCGAGCCGTCGTCGGGCGACGCGCTGTGGACCATGCCGGCGCTGGCGGCGCCCACCCTCCCGGACGGCGGCGCGCTCCCGGGTGGCCTGCGCCTCCACGACGAGGGAGGCCTGCTCCGCCTCCTCGACTCGATGGGCGTTCCCGTCGCCCAGATCGGCTGGCAGGCGGGGAAGGCGGTCGCCTTCGATGCGGGTGGCATGCCGCTGGCGTGGGCGGAGACCGTCGAGCAGCGCATCGTGGTGCGCGCCCGCGACGGCGCGGTGAAGCATTACGTGATCGGGATCAAGGACGAGCGCGCCGCCGCGGCGATCGCCCTCGAGATGTTCCCGCTTCCGGAGCGGCTGCTGCTCGCGCGCTACCTCGACCGACGGTAGGGCCTCCACCCTCACCCCGAGAGAGGCTGATACAAGGTACACAGGAGTGTTGTCGTGATTCTGCGACGAAGGATCCGTCTCATCGCTTGGGTCGCGCTTTCTCTCGCGCTTCTCGTTATTACATGGAGCCTTGGCGCTTGGGTCTCGATAGCGACTCGCGAAGCGCCAAGGATCGGCTGGTTTCTGGCGTTCGTGATTGCGGTGAAGATGGTCGCGGTCGGCCTCGCTGTGCTGTCCACGTTGGCTATCTGGCGCAAGCCAACCACCTCGCGTGCCGTCTGGGTACTTGTGTTCGCGTTGGTTCTTGCGCTCGATGCTCTAGTTTCTTTCGTGACCCCTGTCCTCGGTCTTCCATTTGATGCAGTCGTCGGCCTCGCCTCTGCCGTTCTCCTCGCGAGGAGGACTGTAGCTCCACGGTAGCCTACGCCGGCCCGACACGGGACAAGACCGGGAGGCGGGTGTAGTTCTTCTCCTCGATCTCGCGCACCGCGGCCTCGATCGTGGCGCTCTCGTCGATCGCCGCCACCGACGACAGCGGCACCATCACGTCGTAGGCGGTGTGCTCGCCGAAGTCGAAGATGCGGGTGATCATC
>SHYY01000142.1 GCA_009692555.1 Myxococcales bacterium | reverse complement strand
CGGCGGGAGCCAGCGAATGGCACATCGACTGAGACGCCTGAATCGACTCGCCGAAGGCGACTCCACAGCGTCCCCTGGGCTTCGGGGGGCGAGTCCCGGAATCGTGCCCCGACGCCCCTTGCGCCCCGCTTCGGGGCTCATTGGGTTGCGTATCGGATGAGGACGGTTGCCGGTGTGCGTGAGCGCCCCGGTGACAACGAGTCGAAAGCATCCGCCGAGCGCCGCTTCATCGAATCGGGCGCGCGTCGCCCGCGGAGCTTCTGTCCGTCCCCGCAACAGGAGGCTCCCATGTGGCGGAGAAGCGATGGAAGCGGGTCCGGTTTTGCGCGCGCGATCGCCGTGGATGCCGTGGCGGCGCTGGCGTGGGTGCTGGCGCTCGGCGCCTACCACGAGCGCTATCGGGACGACGGCGCGGCGTCGCATCGGGCGTCGGCGGCGGTGGTCGCGGCCAGTTCCGCGCGGACGATCGATCGGACGCTGATCGGGCAGACGTTCTCCGCCGATCCGGGGCCGGTGGAGGTCTTCACCGACGAGGTCGTGGTGGGGAAGGCGCCCACCCAGCTCGCTCGCTGAGCCTCATCGACCCGCCGCAGGCGGCTCTTCAGCGTCCCCTGGGTCTTCGCGGACTGAGCGCCCGCCTCCCGGGGCGGTGATGCTGCTCGCGCAGTTCGGAGCGCTGCTCCGGTAGACTGTCGGGATATGCCGACAGTCGGATAAGCGCCTCGCTCGGCCGCTTCGGCTCGTTGCCCTCTGCCGCCGAGGTGCTGGTGCATCCGGAGGACCTGGTCGAGGTCGTGGGTATCGTCGCCAACGCCGCCGGTGCGCCGGGCGCGATCCGCGGCGCGGCGCGGGGGCCGGTTGTCATCCGCAAGCTTCCAGGGCTCTTGCTGCCCTCCATCGCGCCGTTGCCACGGCTCCCACCCGCCGCCGGAGGGGGCATGACGTGAAGCCATGATCCCTCCCGTCGCCAGCCCGGCGATTGGCTGCCCCGACATGCGATAGACTCCGCCCATGCGGATCGTCTTTGTCGCGATCGGTGCCGAGCAGCTGGGCATCGGCACGCTGAGCGCCCTCCTGCGCCGCGCCGGGCACGATGCGCGCCTGGTCTTCAACCCCGCCCTGTTCGACGATCGCTACAACCTCGACATCCCGCTCCTCAAGGAGGTCTTCCGCCGCGACGCCCGGATCGTCAGCGAGATCGTCGCCCACGAACCCGACGTGGTCGTCTTCTCGCCGCTCACCGTCACCTACCGGTGGACGATCGACACCGCCCGCGCGGTCAAGGCCGCCGCGCCCGCTGCCCGGATCGTCCTCGGCGGGGTTCACACCTCGGCCGTTCCCGAGGTGGTGATCGCCGAGGCCTGCGTCGACGCGATCGGTGTGGGCGAAGGCGATCTCGCGCTCCCCGCCTACGTGGCCACTCTCCCCGCGGGTGGGCCGACCGGCGCCATCCCGAACCTGTGGTGGAAGCGCAGCGACGGCGCGGTCGTTCGCGGGGGAAACTCCGCCTTCCTCCCTGACCTCGACTCACTCCCCTTCTCCGACAAGGAGCTGTTCGAGGACGTGATCGACCTCCCTTCCAACTACCTCGTCATGGGCAGCCGCGGCTGCCCCTACCGCTGCACGTTCTGCCTCAACAATTTCTGGGCCGAGCTCCCCGACGGGGAGGGCGGCCGCTTCGTGCGCCATCGCAGCCCCGAGCACCTGCTCGCCGAGCTCCTCTGGGCGAAGCGCCGCTACGCCTTTCGCCACGTCGAGTTCGTCGACGACGTGTTCACCGTCAACCACAAGTGGCTGCGCGAGGTCCTCGGGCGCTACCGGCGCGAGATCGGCGTCCCGTTCTCGTGCCTCACCCACGCCAAGTACCTCAACGACGAGGTCGCCCGCCTGCTCGCCGACGCCGGCTGCGAGAGCGTCCAGATGGGCATCCAGTCGATGGACGAGGACTACCGCAGAAAGCGCCTCCGCCGCGTCGAGCGCGCTCGCGACGTCGAGCGCGCCCTCACCGCCCTCGAGAAGTACGGCGTCCGCTTCACGCTCGATCACATCTTCGGCTTCCCCGGCGAGGCCGACGCCGCCCAGGAGGCCGCGCTGGCCCTCTACGGCCGCTTTCGCCCGCACCGCGTCAACACGTTCTGGCTGACCTACTTTCCCGGCACCCAGATCTTCCGCGAAGCGGTGGCCGAGGGACGCCTCACCGCCGAGGAGGCGTCCGCGATCGAGCGCGGCGGCGCGGTGTCCTACCACCAGCCCCGTGACAGCGACGCGGCCTCGGTGCACCGCTACCTGCGCTACGAGCTGCTGTTCAAGTCGATCCCGCTGCTCGGGCCGCAGCTCGGCGACCTCCTCTCGAAGGAGGTGACGGCGCGCATCCCCCGCCCCGCGCTACGGGCGCTGATTTACGCCGCCGACGTCGCGTCCGCGGTCAGGACCGGCAACCAGGACATGGCGATCTACGCCCGCCACTACGCGCGGGAGATGGCCCGCGCCTGGCTGCCGCGGCGCTCGCCGAAGCCTCCCGGGAGAGAAAATCCCTCCCTGACGACGTAGCCCGGACGGGGTACGCTCGCGACTCTGGAGGACCGCATGTGCCAGCGACGCGCGATCGATCTGCCCCCCTTCGATTCGGAGAATGAGCGCGCGGCCTGGAAGGCGCTGTACGCGGAGCCGACCGATACTTGACGCCTCCTCCTCCTCGGCCCTGCCCCTCGCGCCGGCCCATCGCACCGGCGTCCGCGAGAATCTCGATCAGATCCTTCTCCTGATTCTCCTCAACGCCTTTGTCGGCGCGACCATCGGGATCGAGCGCGCGGTCCTGGTTCCCCTCGGCACCTCGCCCGCCTTCGGCCTCGCCAAGGCCACCGCGGTCACCTCGTTCATCGTCGCGTTCGGCGTCACCAAGGCCTTCACCAACCTGTTCGCCGGCCGCCTCGCCGACGCGCTCGGCCGGCGCCGCGTGCTCCTCATCGGATGGGCCTTCGGCCTCCCGGTCCCCCTCTTGATCCTGTGGGCGCCGAGCTGGGGATGGGTGGTGATCGCCAACCTGTTCCTCGGCGTGAACCAGGGCCTGTGCTGGACGCTGGTCCTGTTCATGAAGCTCGATCTCGGTGGCCCGAAGCGGCGCGGCTTCTCCGCCGGGATCAACGAGACGATCGGCTACGGCGCCGTGGCGCTCACCGCCGCCGCCGGGACCGAGATCGCGCACGCCTACGGACTCCGCCCCCGGCCGCTCTACTTCGCGTTCGCGATCACCGTGCTCGGGTGCGCCCTCGCGCTGCTGTTCATCCGCGAGACCCGCCTCCACGTCGAGCAGGAGCATCGCGATCAGACCCAGGGCGAGGCCCGTCCCGGCTTCGGCGCCCTCTTCGCGCGAGTTTCCATCCTCGATCTCTCGCTGCTCGGACGGGTCCAGGCGGGCTTCGCGCGCAACCTCGCCGACGGGATGGCGTGGGGGCTGCTCATTCTCCTCTTCACGCGCACCGTCGGCGGGCGCGGCGCCGGCACGCTCCAGTGGCTGATGATCGGCAGCTTCGCCCTCCCGCAGGTCCTGGTGGGGTGGTGGAGCGACGGCGGCGACCGCAAGCCCTACGGGGTCGCGGGGATGGCGCTCATCGCGGCCAGCCTCGCCTGGATCGCCTCGACCAGCGGCTTTGTCCCCTGGACCGCCGGGGTGATCGCGCTCGGGCTGGGCGGCGCGCTGATGTACCCGACGGTGATCGCCGGCCTGAGCGACGCGATGGCGCCGATCTGGCGCGCCTCGGGATTGGGCGTGTACCGCTTCTGGCGCGACCTCGGGTACGCCGCGGGCGCCCTCGGGGCGGGGATGATCGCCGACGCCTTCCGCATGCGCGCGGCGGTCTACGGGGTCGCCGGGATGTGCCTGCTGTCGTCGCTGGCCGCCGCCGCGCTGATCCCGCGCCGCTGAATCAAAACGAGTGCCAGGTGCCGTGGTCGCACACGCGGTTGCCGGTCCCGTCGCGGTCCTCGGTCATCGCCATCAGCACGCACATCTCGCGTCCGAAGGTGATCTCGTGGTCCGTCTGCCACTCGCAGTGGACGCGCACCGTGTCGTCCTTCTTGAACGTGTAGAGGTCGGCGATGTCCTTGCGCAGCTGCGGCGGGTGGAAGGCCCAGTCCTTCTGCCACTCGGGGAGGTCGAACAGCACCTTGGTGCCCGCCGGGGCCTGGTCGTGTTCGATCCGGATGCGGCTGCCCCACTCGTGCATGTGCGGCAGGAGGAGCCACGCGCGGTAGTCGCGGTCGAGGCGGCACGAGACGTCCAGCGACGGGTTGCCCGGCCCGAACTTGAACTGGGTGTCGGTGAAGAAGGTGTAGCCGACGGGCGTGAACTTCTGCCCGGCCGGCGGGTACTCGATGTTGAGCGCGGCCTGCGCGTCCATCTTCGACGCGGTGGCGTTGATGAAGTGCTGGTTGACCACGATCTGCGAGCCCGCCGGGACGCGGAAGGCGAGCCCCTCCGGCGCCTCCTCGGTGCCCGCGATGCCCTCGCCGGCGGCGACGCTGATCAGCTGGAAGGTGACCATGTCGTCGTCGGTGCAGAGGCGGGTCGTGCCGGGCGGCTGCAGGACCCGGGTGGCGTAGATCACGACGTGATGGCCCCCCGCCGTCTGAAAGCCCTTGACGCGCTTGATGAACAGATCGCGCTCGGGAACGCGATCGGTCCAGGTGCACAGCTCGCTGTCGCTGCCTGGGGCGAGGCCGCGCACCGGCGCCAGCAGGATCTGCTCACCGTCGAGGGCGGGCGGCGTGGGCGCGAAGCCCGGCAGCAGCCGCGGATCAACCACCGCGCCCGGTGGGGCACCGGTGCCGCACGCGGCGAGGGCGAGCGCCCCGGGGACGAGGACGAAGGCGAGGGCGGAGCGGGTCGATGGCACGGGTCGCATGGGCACCTCCGGGGTCAGTCGCGGGCGCCGCCGTCGGGGGGCGTCACGCAGTGGTCGGGCGAACAGCCGCATCCGGTCGCATTGCACTGGCAGGAGGCGTGGTCGCCGCACACCCCTGCGCCTCCGTCGGCCTCGCAGGCGAGCGAGCAGAAGAGGCGCCTCGGGTCGTAGATGCGCACGCAGAAGATCGCCTTGTCGTTGCCGTTGCAGTCGCTGAACTCCTCGCAGTACTTGCCGACGCCGATCGAGTTGCCGACATCCCCCGGGTGGCCGCACAGCGAAGGGAGGGCGAGGTCCAGCGGCGGCAGACCCGCGTCCACCGCCGGCGCCGGGGGCGCAGCGGTCCCGCAGCCGAAGAGGAGGGAGAGGGCGGCGGCCGCGAGGAGGGGCGAACGACCGGCGAGTGGGAGCGGCATGGGCCTCCGTTGACAGCAATCAGTGACTCAAGTCGCTGACTAGAGTCGCTGACTACAGTCAGCCATACCGGCGTCCGCGGGGCCTGTCAAGAATGAAAGCGGTCGCTCGCGGGCAGCGGCCAGCGCTCCCGGCCGAGGCGGCACGGCCGGGCGATCAGGAGCGGACGGGACGCTCGATGCCGCGCACGAACAGGTCGACCACGTCGGAGAGCACCTCCCGGAGGAGGCGATCGGGCGCGGCGGCCCACGAGAGGGCGGCGACGAACAGCCCGATCAGCACCACGTCGGCCATGATCGCCGGCGGCAGCCCGCGCGCGCGCGGCGGGGCGGGCAGGAGCGGGCGCAGCCGATCGATCAGCGCGCGCCGGACCAGGTGCGATTGATTGCCGGTCATCTCCGCGGAGGTGCGCAGCGCCACCAGTCCGACCATCGCGAAGAGGTGGGCGTCGGACTGCCACTCCCCCGCCATGTCCTCGGCCAGTCGTCGCAGCACCTTCGGCAGGGGCGCCTTGGCCGGGAGCGAATCCAGGCGCGCCACCAGCCGCTTCTCCGACTCGGCGAGCCGCTCCAGCAGCACCGCCTCCTTGGTCGGGAAGTGGACGTAGAACGATCCGTGGCTCACACCCGCCACCGCGGCGATGTCGTCGATGCGCGCGGCGACCAGTCCGTCGCGCCGAAAAACCGCCAGCGCCGCCTCGTAGATGCGGTGGCGCGTCTGCTCCCGCTGCGACTCGCGCGTGGATCGCTTGCGTTCGATCGGAGGCGGCGCGACCTCCGCTGCGGAGCGAGCCTCTGGGGCCGTACGTCGCGGTACGCGGACCATTGCGCCGCAGCCTACCAAACCGGGCGCCCCCCGCCTACGGTCCGTGGCTACTCGAAGGCTACTCGACGGTGACGCTCTTGGCGAGGTTGCGCGGTTGATCGATGTCGGTGCCCTTGAAGTCGGCGATGTGGTAGGCGAGGAGCTGGAGCGGCAGCACGGTGAGCAGCGGGAGGAGGGGCGCCGGGGCGTCGGGGATGAGGATGACTTCGTCGGCGATGGCGCCGATGTCAGAGTCGCCGCGGGTGGCGATGGCGATGATCTTGCCGTCGCGCGCCTTCACTTCGGCGAGGTTCGACATCACCTTTTCGTAGCCCGGGCCCTTCGGACACACCACCACCACCGGCATGTGCTCGTCGATCAGGGCGATCGGCCCGTGCTTCATCTCGCCGGCGGCGTAGCCCTCGGCGTGGATGTAGGAGATCTCCTTCAGCTTGAGCGCGCCCTCGAGGGCGATCGGGTAGTTGTTGCCGCGGCCGAGGAAGAGGAAGTCGCGGGCCTTGCCGTAGCGACGGGCGATCACCTGGATCTGCGGGGAGTGGCCGAAGACGTCGGCCATCTTTTGCGGGATGGCCATGAACTCGCGGATGAGGGTGGCGGCGCGCGCTTCGTCGAGCGCCCCCGAGCGGCGGCCGAGGTGGATCGCGAGGAGGACCAGCGCGGCGAGCTGGGTGGTGAAGGCCTTGGTCGACGCGACGCCGATCTCGGGGCCGGCGTGGGTGTAGAGCGCGTGGTGGCAGGCGCGCGGGATCGACGAGTCGACCACGTTGGCGATGCACATCACGGTGGCGCCCTTGCCGCGCGCCTCCTTCACCGCGGCGAGGGTGTCGGCGGTCTCGCCCGACTGCGAGATGGCGAGCAGGAGGTCGCCCGGGCCGATGATCGGATCGCGGTAGCGGTACTCGGAGGCGAGGTCGACCTCGACGGGGATGCGCGCGATCTGCTCGATCAGGAACTTGCCGACCAGCGCGGCGTGCCAGGAGGTGCCGCACGCGATGAGGGTGAGCTTTTTCATCTCGGAGGGGGCGAGCTCGATCCCGTCGAGGAGCGCGTCGGCCTTCTCGATCGAGACCCGGCCGCGGAGGGTGTCGGTGACCGCGCGATCCTGCTCGTGGATCTCCTTCAGCATGAAGTGCTTGTAGCCGGCCTTCTCGGCCATCACCGACGACCACTGGATGGTGCGGGGGATGCGCTGGATGGCCTTGCCGGCGAGGTCGCAGATCGCGATCCCGCCGCGCGTCAACTCGGCGATCTCCCCCTCCTCGAGGAACATCATCTGCCGGGTGTGGGCGAGGATCGCCGGCACGTCGGAGGCGACGAAGTTTTCGCCCTCGCCGACGCCGAGCACCAGCGGCGAGGCGTTCTTCGCGGCGATGATACTCCCGGGCGCAGCGTCGGAGAGAACGACGATCGCGTACGCGCCCTGCACCTGGGCGAGCGCGCGCCGCACCGCCTCGCGCAGGCCCCCGCCGGCCTTCAGCTCGTCGTCGACCAGGTGGGCGATGATCTCGGTGTCGGTCTCGGAGGTGAACTTGTGGCCGCGCGCGGAGAGGGAGGCTCGGAGCGCGAGGTAGTTCTCGATGATTCCATTGTGGACGACCGAGACGGAGCCGTGCTTGTGCGGGTGCGCGTTCTCGTCGGAGGGGCGGCCGTGCGTCGCCCAGCGGGTGTGGCCCATCCCGACCCTGCCCGTCGGGGGCGAGTCACGCAGCAGCTTCTCGAGGTTGCCGAGCTTGCCGCGGCACCGCACCACACGCGTCGCCAGGGTGCCGGCGCTGTCGGGCTCGAGCACCGCGACGCCCGCCGAGTCGTAGCCCCGGTACTCAAGGCGGCGCAGCCCCTCGATGAGGATCGGCGTGCACTCCCGATCCCCGATGTAGCCGACGATCCCGCACATGATGGTCTCCTTCGAAACGAAAGGCTGATCCTAGCCGATCAGGAGGCCTCGAGCCGGCGGAGCGCCTCGCGCGCACGCGCGACCCCGTCGCGCCAGCCCACCTGGCGCGCCAGCTCGCCGGCGAGCTTCACCCAGCGGAGCGCCGCCTCGGGGCTGCGCACGTCCTGGTGCGCGGTGTTGAGCAGCAGCTCCGCGGCGGCACGCCGGTCGCCCGCGCGCCCGAGGGCCTCCAGGGCCGCCCGCCGATGCGCCGTCGCCGCCGCCAGGTCGCCGGTCGACTGGCAGACACTGGCGAGCAGGGTCCGGACCCGCGCCACCGCGCCCGGTGCCACCTTCTCCGCCACCGCCAGCGCCTCTTTTCCAAGGCGCAAGGTCTCGTCGTCGTGGCACGCGGCGTGGGAGCGCTCCGCCGCCGCGAGCAGGAGCCGCCAGGTGGTCTGCGGATGGTCCGCGGCGTGGACCAGCCCCTCGGCGAGCAGCGTCGCCACCTCGTCGCCGTGGCCCTCGCGGCCGAGCGTCTCCGCCAGCTCGAGCGCGGTCTCGCCCACCAGCACGGGATCGGCTGCCATCAGCGCGAGATCGTGCGCGCGGGTGAACTCCTCGCGCGCCTGCGGGAGATGGTTGCGCGCCAGCGAGAGCCGCCCGAGGCCGCGTCGCGCGCGGGTCGCCGATCGCGCGTCGAAGTTCACGGGATCGTCCTCCCCGAGCGTCCCGAGCAGGTCGACCGCCTCGGTGAAGGCGACCTCGGCGTGCATCAGATCGCCGACGTGCTCGAGCGCCTCGCCGAGCAGCAGCCCGAGGCGCACCCGGTCCGCCGCGGTGCCGCCCACGCGTGCGCGATCGAGCGCCCGCGTCCGCCACCGCACCACCCCGGTGCCGTCGTGGGCGCGCTCCGCCGCGTCCGCCGCGCGCTCCATCGTCTCGATCGACGCGCCGCCCGGCTCGGCCTGCCACTCGTGGTGCGCGAGCACCATCGGGTTGGCCCCGCGCGCCGCCAGGAGGTCACCGATCGCCCGGTGCAACGCGCGCCGTTCGACGCGGTCGAGGCCGCGGTGGATCTGGTCTCGCAGCGTCGGCGAGGGCAGCTCCAGACGGCCCCCATCCAGGCGCGCGAAGCCGAGCTTCACCAGCGCCGCCACCGCCAGATCGGGCGATGCGATCCCGGTCACCTCGGCGAGCAGGGGGAGCTCGATCTCGGTCCCCGCCACCACCGCCGCCGCGAGCGCCTGCCGGGTCGGCCCGGTCAGCAGATCGAGCCGGCCCTTCAGTGTGAGCTCGGCCGCGCCGTCGGAGTGCGCGCGGAGGAGCTGCTCGACCGTGAGCGGCAGCCCGTCGAGGTTCTCGATCTCGCCCAGCCGCACGCCGAGCGCGCCGAGCGCCTGGGGGAGGAGCGGCCCGAGGGCGAGCGTCGCGGTCGGGGTCTCGCCGCGCCGCGTGCTGGTGACCACCACCCGCACCTCGCCGGGATCGGCGCACAGGTGGGCGACCACCTCGGCCGATCGGCGGTCGTAGCGATCGAGGTCCTCGAACAGCAGCGTCCGTCCGGCCGCCCGCAGCGTGCCCACCGCCGCCGCCGTCGCCTCGCGCCGCCGGAGCTCCTGCTCGTGGATCGCGCCCGGCTTGCCGAGCCCGAACACCTCGCGCAGGCCCATCCGATCGGTCTGCCGCCGCGTGGCGCCCATCAGCTCCGACTCCGAGGGACGCTCGGGCAGCCCGAGCACCGTCGAGAGCGCGCGCTGGATCGGGCGCCAGCTCTCCTGCGCCCCCGTCGGATCGGGCCGCACCACGATCGCTCCCTGGTCGAGCTGCGAGCGCCACTCGTCGACCAGCCGCGACCGGCCGCTGCCGGGCGGGCCCACCACCGTCAGCGCGCCGCCCTGGTGATCGACGAGTGCGCGCAGCTCGGCGTCGCGCCCGATGAAGGGCAGCGAGAAGCCGGTCAGGCTCGCCACGCTCGCGGCGGTGTGCACCGAGTGCCCCTCGACCCCGAACTCCTCCTCGGCCGGGTCGTCGATCACCGGCGCGCCGCAGTCGGGGCAGAAGCGGGCCCGCGCCGCGAGCTCGGCGCTGCAGCGCGGGCAGGGCGGGCGCTCGTCGCGCAGCGAGGCGACCAGGGCGAGGCGCATCTCCTCCGCCGACGCGAAGCGCTCGCCCTTTCGCTTGGCGAGCGCGCGCAGGCACACCTCCTCGAGCGGGGCAGGGATCTCGCGGCGATGGAGGCGGGGTGGCATCGCCGGCTGGTGGAGGTGCTCCTGCAGCACCTCGAGCACCGCGCCGGCGAACGGAGGCGCACCGGTGAGCAGCTCGTAGAGCACCGCCCCCGCGGCGTACACGTCGCTGCGCGCGTCCAGCTCCTCGCCCCGGATCTGCTCGGGCGACATGTAGTCGGGGGTACCACAGACGGCGCCGGTGGCGGTCAATCCGGGATCGCCCGTCTTGTCGAGCGGGCCGTTCAGCTTGGCCATCCCGAAGTCGAGCACCTTGACGTGCTCGGTCCCGGAGCGGAGGCGCTCGACGAACAGGTTGTCCGGCTTGAAGTCGCGGTGGATGATCCCGGAGGCATGGGCGGCGTCGAGCGCGGCCAGTCCTTGCGAAAGGAGATCGACCGCGCGCCGGGGTCCGAGTGGCCCCTCGTCGCTGGTGATCTGGCCGAGGGTGCGCCCGGTGAGGATCTCGGTGACGAGGTAGAGGAGTCCGGTCTCGGTCTGCCCGAAGTCGAGGATCGCGATCGCGTTCGGGTGGCGGAGACGGCTGGTCGCGCGTGCCTCCTGGTGGAAGCGGCTGGCGGTGATCGGGTCGGCGGCGACGGCGGGGTTCATCAGCTTGACCGCCACCTCGTTGTCGAGCGGGACGTTGTAGGCGCGATAGACCCGCCCCATCACGCCGATCCCGAGCAGCTCCTCGAGCTGGTAGCGACCGGCGATGGTCGCACCGACGAACGGATCACCCTCGTGGGGAGCGATCAGGGAAATGTCGGTGCCGCAAGCGGGGCAGTGCCGGTGCGCGTCCCAGCAAGGGGTCTTGCAGCCGGCGCAGACCTTCACCCGCGGCGTCCACGGCAGGGCGTCCGGCAGCCAGCGCAACTCTTCACAGGGTGCACGATACCAAAGGGAGCGGCAGGGCGCGAGAGAGGGGCGGCCATCCGGCGTGATCGCCGAGCCTCGCCGGGAGTGCTATCGTCCCACCATGGCCCAGGAACCACGGAAGCGAGAGATCCTCGAGGCCCTCGCCCTCCTCCCGGACGAGGCGACCGTCGAGGACGCCATCGAGCGCTTGCGGCAGCTCAGCCAGCTGTGGGCCGACTTCGGGCAGACTGACGCCGGGGAAGGACTCGATCCCGACGAGGTCACCCGGCGGTTCCAGCGGTGACACCACTGGATGCGGGGTGAGCTCCCCGATGCTCCGCTCGGGCGAACGGGGGTGAGCTCAGGCCCCGGGCCGAGGGGACGCCGTGGAGCCGCCTGCGTTCATCGCTTGCGCTGACCGTCGCTGAGCTCGCCGTCGAGGTGGCAGAGCGGGTCGTCGCCGCACTCTGCCAGCCGCTGCTCCAGGCTGCCTGCGCTGGTGCCGGCGGGCGGCGGAAGGGTCGCCGGGCGCGTGGGCCGGCGCGGGCGCGTCGGGATCTCGATTGCAGCGATTGGGGCAGCGGCAGCCACGGGCGGCGGCACGGCCGCGATCGGGGCGGCGGGCGGAGCGGGGCAGGCCGCAGCGGCCACCCGGACCTCGCGCACCACCGTCGGGCGGAGGGCCAGCGCCGCGAATGATCCGGCCGCCAGCAGCAGCGCCGCCCCTGCAGCGATCGACCAGCCGCCCGCGGGACGGGCGATCGGCGGGTCGACCGGAGGGGGCGCGAGGACGCGCGACCGCAGGCGCTCGCGCTCGGCGCCCATCGCCGCCAGTTCGCCGCGCAGACCGTCGATCCGCCGCAGCGCTTCAGCGAGGTCGCAGCGCACGCGCGTCTCCTCCTCCGCCACCCGGCGCGCCTGCGCCTGCGCCTGCGCCTGCGCCTGGTGGGCCTGCGCCTGGCGCGCCTCCTCGTCGCGGCGCCTGGCGGCTGCGCTCGCCTCCTCCTCCTGCGTTCGTTCCGTCTCGATCCGTCGCAGGTCCCGCAGCGCGAACATCACGCTGCTCTCGTCTCGTGCCGGCATGGTCACCTCCGGCGCGGCCCTACGCACGGAGCGCGCCAGCCGTCCAGCCAGGAGGAAGCCCGGATTTCCGTCGGTAAATCTGTCAATCGTAGATCGAGATGCTACTTCGGGTCGCGGCGTCGCCCGAGGCGGCGGGCGCTCAGGCCGAGCTGGTTGAAGCGCAGCTGGACCCGGCGTGCCCCGGACGCGCCATCGCCGCCGAGCAGGCGCCGCGCCATCGCCGTGAAGTCGCCGTCGGTCTCCTCGAACAGGCGGCGGTAGACCTGCCGCTCCATCTCCTGCGCCACCTGGCGGAGCGTCGGCGCGGGCGAGAGCGAGACCGCCATCCGCCGCTCCACGGCGACGCGCGGCTCGGCCGCCCCGGCGAGGAGATCGCGCACCAGCTTGGCCGGGATCGGGATCGTGCGCGCCGACGCTGCCGTCGCCCGCCCCTCCTCGGCCGCGCGCACCGCGTCGGCGAGCGCGAACACCGCCGCGGTTGCGGTCAGGAGGCCGAGTTCGCGAACATTGCCCGGCCACGAGTGATCGCGGAGCGCGGTCATCGTCCCGGCGGCGACGACGAAGACCACCCCGTGCCCGCCCTGCGGCGCCCGTCCGATCGCGAGGTCGACCTGGAGCGGCCCGCCGATCCCGGCGGCGTCGGTGTACGCCGCGAGCAGCGCGCGGTCGGCGCCGGCGGCAAAGGTGCGGCGCAGGAAGGCGCGCATCAGCTCCTCGAGGTCGCCCGCGCGCTCGCGCAGCGGCGGGAGGGTCAGCCGGGCCGACGGGTTCAAGCGCGCGTGCAGGTCGGCGCGAAAGCCGCCCGCGTGCACCGACGCTGCGAGATCGGAGTTGGTCGCCGCCACCAGCTTCACGTCGACCGGCCGGGGCGCCGACTCGCCGAGCCGCGTGACGCGCCCCTCCTCGAGCGCGACCAGCAGCATCCGCTGGACTTCCGGCGGCAGGTTGCCGATCTCGTCGAGCAGCAGCGTTCCACGGTGGGCGCGCTCGAGGCGTCCCGGGCGCTCCACCGCACCGCTGAAGGCGCCGCGCGCGGTCCCGAACAGCTCCGCGGCGACGAGCGTCGGCGGGATCGCCGCGAGATCGACCGATACGAACTGCCCGGGGCGGCCGGTCGCGGGGTGAACCACTCGCTCGGCGAGCGCGCTCTTGCCCGTGCCGGTCTCGCCGAGGAGCAGCATCGGCAGCGACGTGCGTGCGAGGGTGAGCGCGTCGCGCCGCAGCCGCGCCATCGCGGGGGTCCGCCCGAAGCGGTAGCCGCCCGCTTCGGGGGCCTCCCGTCGCCGCGCCAGCACCCGCTCGACCAGGAGGCCGAGCGCCCGCGCATCGAAGGCCTCGGCCCCCGCCAGGGTCACGAACTCGTCGACGGCGAGGGCGGTGGCGGCGTCCTCGTAGCCGAGCTCCTCGACGGCGGTCATCAGCACGACGGGCAGGTCGCCGCGCGCGCGGCGGAGGTGGGCGAGGATGTCGATCCCCTGGAGTCGGCGCCGCTTCGCCAGGTCAGGCTCGCGCGACGGGGCGAGGCGCTCGACCGGGAGATCGAACGCCACGTCGAGAAGGACGACGTCGACGTCGGCGTGGCGGGCGAGCGCGTCGTCGGCCTCCTGCACGTCGTGGGCGTGGGTCAGGGTGCAGCCGGGGCGTCGCTCGCAGGTCCAGCAGGGGCCGGGGAGATCGCAGCGCGTGGCGTAGTCGTAGTCGCGCAGGAAGCGGTGGGCGAGCTCGATGTGGCGGTCGCCATCGTCGATCACCAGCAGCTTGGGGCGCGGACCGCTCAGGGTGCCGCCTCGCGGGCCAGCGCGCGAAGGAGGCGCTCGACGGTGAGGGCGATCGCCGCGGCGCGCGCCACCGCCGCAGGATCGCGGGCGCGGAGAGCCGGTTCGAGTCCGTCGACCTCGGCGAGCAGGGCGCGCGCCTCGTCCAGCCGCGCGTCCCGCAAGAGCGGCGCGGCGAGGCGGGCGAAGCGCTCGGAGGCGCGCATGCCGTCGAGGTCGTAGAGATCGCGCGCCAGCATCGCAGAGAGCTCCTCGTCGAGCGGGGCGCCCGGCGGCAGGTTGCGCGCAGTGCGGGCGATGTATTTGCCCACATCGTGTGCCAGCCTCGCGGCGTGGCCCTGCTCGCTCACTTCATACCGAGCGCGGCGCGGATCGCCGCGGCGTCGAAGGAGGGCACCGCCTGCACGGCGCCGTAGAGCTTCCGGAGATTGTCGAGGCGGCGGGGCGGGAAGTCGTGCACGAACACCGCCGGCTGCGCATGGCCGGCGGCGCGCAGGCGGGCCAGGATCAGCGCGCCCTGCTGATCCTGGAGGTAGCGCAGGGCGCGCGCGCGATCCCCGGCGAAGAGGCGCTTCGCCGTGGCGTCGAGATCGCCGGTCAGCGCTTCGGGCGGGGCGCGGTCGAAGCGCAGATCGATCAGCAGCGCGTCGGCGCCGTGCCGGGCGATCTCGGCCAGCGCTTCGTCGGCGCTGACCGCGGACCGGACCGCGAAGTCGGGCCCGAGGAACAGCTGCGCGAACTCGCGGTACTCCGTGCCGTCCTCGATCACCAGGAGCGTCCTCACGCCGCCAGCTCCTTCCCCCGGACGCCGTCTCCGGTGATCGGCCCCGTCTTTCGGCGGGCGCCCGGCGGCGGGGACCCCACCACCGGGGCGCCGGCCTGCGCCCGGAAGAGCCGCACCGCCACCCCCTTGGCGTAGCCCTCCCCGGCCGGCAGGAGTTCGATCGCGCCGCCGTAGCGATCGAGCGCCGCGGTGACGATCGCGAGCCCGCGGTCGGAGCGTCGATCGTACGCCGCCTCGAGGCTGGGCGAGTCGGGGCTGGAGTCGCGCACCCGGACCCGGATCACCTCCTCGCCGGTCGCCTCGAGCTCCACCGCCACATCGATCGCCACCCGCCGCGGCGGGTGTTGCCGGGACACCGCGAGGATCGCGTTGCGCACCACGTTCTTCAGGATCACCAGCAGATCGGCCCGGTAGATCTCGGCCGCGATTCCCTCCTCCACTGGCGCAATCGCGAGATCCAGAAGGGTCACCTGCGACGGCGCGTATTCGCTTCGCACCGCGTCGACCACCTCGTGCAGCAGCGGCCCGTCGATCGGGCTCTGCCCCAGTCCGTCGACGATCCCGGCGAGCGCACGATCGAATTCGCGGAGCCGAGCGTGCGCGCGCGCCAGCTCGGAGGCCACCCGCTCCGCCGCGCCGCCGCGCGCCAGGCCCCCCTCGAGCCGTGCGATCACCGCGATCGTTCGCCCCGCCTCGCGAAAGCCAGGATCGCTGCGACCGAGGCGGAAGCGGGGTCCGAGCGCGCGCTCGAAGGTGGCGAGATGGCCCGCCCAGGCGGCCTTCAGCGGCTCGCCGCCGAACAGGCGCGCGTGGAGGAACTGGCGCTGTGCGAGGGTCGCCTGGCCAAAGGCGATCGCCTCGACGACGTGGCTCACCGCGCCGATGCGGTGCTTGAGGAGCTCGTGGCGCAGGCAGCCCACCAGGTAGGCGATCGCCGGGTGCAGCTCGGGGTGCTGCCTGGCCAGGTCGGCCAGTGGAAGACCGCGGCGGCGCACGGCGAAAAGGAGCAACCCGAGGGCGATGGCGAGGGCGGCCGCCGCCGCGCCGCCGATCGCTGCCAGCGACGGGGAGGAGGGCAGAGGGACCGGCGGATCGAAGGGATCGGCGAACTCGCTGTCGAGCCCCCGCAGCTCCCTCTCCGCGCTCCCCCGCGCCCCCGGCGGGGGATCGGCGGCGAGGAACTTCCGGTAGAAGCCCGCCGCGCGCGCGCCGTAGCCCCGATCGCGGCACGCCTGCGCGAGGGGAAGGTAGAGCGCGGGATCGATCGGCGCCACCGCTTTTCCGTCGAG
>SHYY01000141.1 GCA_009692555.1 Myxococcales bacterium | reverse complement strand
TGCGGCGCTCTCCATCCCCTGGAACATCGCCGAGGGAGCGGGCCGGTTCGGAGCGCCGGATGGCGCCCGCTTCTACAGCATCGCCCGCGGCTCCGCGATGGAGTGCAAGGCGATCGTGGATGCCTTGGCGGTCCTGCAACTCGCCTTGGAAGACACTCGGCGACAGGCCATGGAGCTGCTGACCCGCATCGTGGAGATGCTCACGCCCATGTGCCGGAGAGCTGATCCCCCGCGCGCGAGTGCCCCTGAATCGACTACGACTACGACTACGTGAGCGGAGGGACCCCCTTCTCCGTTAAGCACCCCTCAGGATCTTCTCAGATCTCAGGGATCGATCAGGCCGACCGCTGCGCCCCCTGCGGTGGGGCTCTCGGGCGACTTCTGCCCGCTGATGAACACGTAGGCGAGCAGCCCGAGCGCGGCAGCCACCAGCACCGCGACGAGGATCCAGGCGCCGGCGGAGCGCGTCTGGAGGGGCGAGAGCGGGGCGCGGCGGGAGAGGTCTTCGGGGGCCACCAGCGGCCAGCGCTGGCTGGAGTAGCTCCCCGGGTTGGTCGAGAGCGAGCCGCCCGGTGACGAGGGCGTCCGCGGCAGCGACGGGACGGAGGGCAACGAGCCGGTGCTGGTGGCGGGGGGCGCGGTGGGCGGTAGGCCCGGGTTGGAGCGCCCGCGCAGCTTGCGATCGCCCTCGGTGGGCGTGAACTCCTCGAGCACCGCGTCGAGGCGCGCGTTGCTGGGGAGCTTCTTGGCGTTGGCGAGGAAGGCGAAGTAGGACTCCTCCATGTCGTCGAAGTCCATCATCCCGTCGCACTCGTCGCAGCGGCAGGTGGGCGCCTTGAACTTCGGGCCGGGGAGGTCGCGCGCCTCGACCAGCAGCACCTTCTCGATGTCGCAGCGCGGGCAGAAGTAGGGGGCGAAGAAGCTCTTCACCACCCCGCCGCCAGTGAAGTTGTGGACCAGGTTGATCTGCGCGACGATCGCCGGGGAGCACTCGACCATCACGACGTGGGCGCCGCCCTTCTCGACCTTGCCGAGCCAGTTGACCCAGTCGCGAACGCCGCACGAGTTGATCCGCTCGATATCGCCGAGATCGATCACCGCGGTCGCCCCGGTGAGCTTGTCGGCGAGCGGCCCGAGCTCGTTGTCCTCGTCGATCACCCCGCCCACCTTCACGTAGCTGACTTCCTCGCGCTGGTGGACCGACGCCGAGAACTTTTGGGCCATGAGCGCGGATGATATTAGCGTAGTGCTCCCTGCAAGTCCAGGTTGTAAGTGCTTGTCCGCACACGGATCACGCGATCCGGGTGGGACGGGCAGGGAAGGGGGGATCGACGGAGACTGACCCTCTCCCCCGGCGCGGCGGGAGAGGGTCGCGGTGGCTGGATCTTAGTGACCGGCTAGGAGCAGGACGTGTCCATCTTGCAGGTCTTGGCGCCGCTGCAGACCTTGCCGTTGCAGTCGGTGACATCGCCGCAGTCCTGCTTGCCGTCGAGATCGTTGTCGATCCCGTCGTTGCAGATCGTCTCGGTCTTGTCGCCGTTGGCGCAGGCGCAGCCGGGGCCGCAGGAGAGGCCGCTGCAGTGCGGGTCGGCGCAGTCGGTCTTGCCGTCGAGGTTGTTGTCGATCCCGTCGGCGCAGTTGATCTCCTGGGGCACGCCGCCGTTGCAGGTGCAGCCGGCGCCGCAGGAGACGCCGGTGCAGTTGCTGTCGGCGCAGTCGGTCTTGCCGTCGCCGTCGTTGTCGAGGCTGTCGACGCAGTTGTTCTCGGTCTTCATCCCGCCGGCGCAGGCGCAGCCGCCGCCGCAGGAGGCCGCGTTGCAGTCGGTGTCGCCGCAGTCGGCCTTGCCATCGGCGTCGTTGTCGAGGCCGTCGAAGCAGTTGCTCTCGAACTTCTTGCCGCCGGTGCAGACGCAGCCGCCGCCGCACGAGATCGCGTTGCAGTCGCTGTCGGCGCAGTCGGCCTTCCCGTCGGCGTCGTTGTCGAGGTTGTCGCCGCACAGCGTCTCCTGCTTCACGCCGCCCTGGCACAGGCAGCCGGGGCCGCAGGAGGCGCCGTTGCAGTCGCTGTCGGCGCAGTCGGTCTTGGCGTCGCCGTCGTTGTCCATGCTGTCGGCGCACAGCGACTCCTGCTTCGCGCCGCCATTGCACACGCAGCCGCCGCCGCACGACGCCCCGTTGCAGTTGAGATCGGCGCAGTCCTTCAGCCCGTCGCCGTCGTTGTCCTGGTTGTCGATGCAGTTCGACTCGACCTTCTTGCCGCCGTTGCAGACGCAGCCGGCGCCGCAGGAGAGCGCGTTGCAGTCGCTGTCGGCGCAGTCCTTGAGGGTGTCGGCGTCGTTGTCGATGCCGTCGATGCAGTTGTTCTCGGCCTTGGTCCCGGCGGCGCACACGCAGCCCGCCCCGCAGGTGGCGCCGTTGCAGTCGCTGTCGGCGCAGTCCTTCACCATGTCGGCGTCGTTGTCCTGGTTGTCGATGCACTGGGTCTCCTGCTTGATCCCGGCGTTGCAGACGCAGCCGGTGCCGCAGGAGAGGCCGTTGCAGTTCAGATCGGCGCAGTCGAGCTTGCCATCGGCGTCGTTGTCGATCCCGTCGAAGCAGTTGTTCTCGAGCTTGGCGCCGCCCTGGCACACGCAGCCGGTGCCGCAGGAGAGGCCGTTGCAGTCGGAGTCGCCGCAATCGATCTTCATGTCGTTGTCGTTGTCGAGGCCGTCGTTGCAGATGTTCTCGAACTTGGCCTGGCCGCCGCAGGTGCAGCCGGGGCCGCAGGCGCGACCGGCGCAGTCGTTGTCGTCGCAGTCCTTCTTGGTGTCGCCGTCGTTGTCGAGGGTGTCGGAGCAGATCGTCTCCGACTTGGCGAGCCCGAGGCACTGGCAGCCGTTGCCGCAGGAGGCGGCGTTGCAGTCGGAGTCGCTGCAGTCGGTGGTGCCGTCGCCGTCGTTGTCGACGCCATCGGCGCAGGCGTTCTCCGCCTTGGAGAGGTTGATGCACTGGCAGCCGGTGCCGCACGACTGGCTGTTGCAATCGGGATCGGCGCAGTCGACGGTCTTGTCGCCGTCGTTGTCGACCTGATCGTTGCAGCGGTTCTCCGTCGCCGCGCCGCCCAGGCAGGCGCAGCCCACGCCGCAGGCGATCCCGTTGCAATCCTGATCGGCGCAGTCGATCAGCTTGTCGGCGTCGTTGTCGAGGTTGTCCGAGCAGAGGGTCTCGATGGTCTTCATGCCGAGGCAGGTGCAGCCGGCGCCGCAGCTCCTGGCGTTGCAATCGGGATCGGCGCAGTCGAGGAGATTGTCGGCGTCGTTGTCGGCGCCGTCGCCGCAGCCGGTCTCGTTCTTCCCGCCCATCTGGCAGACGCAGCCGTTGCCGCAGGAGAGGCCGTTGCAGTCGGGGTCGGCGCAGTCGCTCTTGCCGTCGGCGTCGTTGTCGGCGCCGTCGGAGCACATCGTCTCGTTGGTGGCGCCGCAGACGCAGCCCGGGCCGCAGGCCTTGGTGGCGCAATCGGGATCGGCGCAGTCGACCGTGCCGTCGCCGTCGTTGTCGACCTTGTCGTCGCAGGTGAGCTCGGTGGCGGCGTTGTTGACGCACACACACCCGGCGCCGCACCCCTTGTTGGCGCACGCCATCTTGGCGCAGTCCGCGGGGGTGCAGATCAGGGCGTCGACCTGGGCCGCGAGATCCTCGGGGGGCTGCTCCTTCGCCAGATCGGGCTTGGGCGTGACTATCGACAGGTCCGCCGCGGTGGTCATCGAGAAGTCGGGGGTGGGCGACGGCGGATCGTTGCCGCATGCGGCGAGCGCTCCGAGCAACCCGGTTGCGATCAGGAAGATGCTTCGTTGACCCCGGCGGCATGGCATGGCAGGTACCTCCTAAAAGAGAGTGATGGCGGCAAGTTAACAGGAAAACGAGGAACTGTGCAAGCTCACCGGATGGGGCGCCTGCGGATGCCCGGTCGCGAGATTGTTCTCTCGGGTAATCACGCGCCGGTCTTGGTGAACGGGCCGCCGGCCGGGCCGCCGCCGCCTGCCGTCCCGGAGCCGGCGGGTGTGGGCCTGCGGCGATCGCCGCGCGCCTTGAGCCCGAGGTGCGCCTTGAGGTACTTCGATGGCATCTCGTGCCCCACCAGCGACGAGACCTTGACCGAGGCCGTGCACAGCGCCTCGAGGTCGACGCCGGTGCGGATCCCCATCCCGTGCAGCATGTAGACGACGTCCTCGGTGGCCACGTTGCCCGATGCGCCGGGCGCGTACGGGCAGCCGCCGAGACCGCCGAGCGCGCTGTCCACCGTCGCGATGCCGAGGTCGAGCGCGACCAGGATATTGGCCAGCGCGGTGCCGCGGGTGTCGTGGAAGTGCACCGCGATCTCCGGCGCCGGGATCACCGCCAGGACCCGCTCGAGCACATCGCGCACCTGGAGCGGCGTGCCCGCCCCGATGGTGTCGCCGAGCGAGATCTGGTAGACGCCGCGCCGACGGAGCTCTTGCGAGAGGTCGACCACCGCCTGCGGATCGACGTGGCCCTCGTAGGGACAGCCGTAGACCGTGGAGACGTAGGCGCGCACCTTTGCCCCCGCGTCGTGCGACGGGCGGATCACCTCGTCGAACGCGTGCAGCGTCTCGGCGATGGTCTTGTTGACGTTCTTCTTGTTGTGGGTCTCCGACGCGGAGAGGAAGACCGCCACCTCCTTCATCCCGGCGGCGAGCGCCTTGTCGAGGCCCTGGCGGTTCGGAACGAGGCAGGAGTAGCGCAGGCCCGGGGCGCGCTGGATCGCCCGCGCCACCTCGCTCGCGTCGGCGAGCTGAGGGATCCACTTCGGGTTGACGAAGCTGGTGATCTCGATCGCGGGCAGCCCGGTGGCCGAGAGCGCGTCGATGAAGGCGACCTTGTCGGCGGTCGACACCGGGCGCGGTTCGTTCTGGAGGCCGTCGCGTGGGCCGACCTCGTAGATCGTGACGTCCCTGGGCAGGTGCGCGAACATCAGATCATCGACTCCGTCAGCGACGGGAAGGCGGCCAAGCTGCTGGTGTAAAGAACTGGTCGCCGATCGCCTCGAAGGTCTCCACCAGCAGGTCGGCCGACGATTGATCCTGGCCGAGGAAGTTCCCCACGGCGAGCGCGACGCAGTGCATCCCCGCACGCACTGCCGCGGCGATCCCGGCGTTGGAGTCCTCGAAGACGACGCACTCCGCGGGCGCCACGCCGAGGCGCGCCGCGGCGGCGAGGTAGCCCTCGGGGTCGGGCTTGCCGTGCGCGACGTCCTCGGCGGCGATGAACCAGGGGATCGCGCTCCGCAGGTCCAGCCGGTCGATCGCCCACGCCACCTCGCGGCGGCTGGACCCCGAGACGATGGTGCATGGGCCATGCAGGGCGGCGCGGCGGACGTAGGCGACCGCGCCCGGCAGGACGCGCAGACCGGAGTGCTCGCAGGCCCGCTCCTTGGCCTCGGCGGCGGCGTCCTTGAGCGCGTCGAAGGAGAGGTCGACGCCCCCCGCGGCGTGCAGGTGCTGGTAGATCTCGCGCCACCCGTGGCCGACCACGAAGCGGCGCTCCTCGTCGCTGAGCACGCGGCCGCGTGCGCCCAGGACATCCTCGATCGACTGCGCGTTCTCGCGCTCGCTGTCGACCAGCGTGCCATCGAGATCGAACACAAATGCGCGGGCCATTCCCTGAATGATTACGCGACCTGCAAGGTTCCTTCAAGGGGCCAGGGAAGGTGGGGTGAAGGTGGTGGATCGGGGCCCGATATGCGATGCTGCGGGCGGATGTCGCCGCACGTGCTGCTCGCGCTCTCGCTGACCGCGTTGGGGTGCGCCTCTCCCTCGGCGAAGCAGTGCAGCAGCAACCTCGACTGCCGGCTCGGCTCCTACTGCCTCACCGGCGTCTGCCGCGTCGACTGCCGGGGCGACTTCGACTGCCCGGGCGGGCGCTGCGAGAGCGGGCTCGGCCAGTGCGTGGTCGCCGACGGCGGCGCAGGGGACGGGCCGCGCGCCGACCTCGCGGGGGCCGATCTCGCGGCGGTGGCGCCGACGGATCTCGCAGCCGGCGCCGACCTCGCGTCGCTGCCCGACCTGCTCGGCGCCCTCCCGTACGGCGCGCCGTGCAGCGTCGCGGGGATGTGCAAGCCGGTGCTCGCGGCGATGAACCTGCCGCTGTGAAATGACCGCCTACCCATGGGAGACTCGCTTGCGCTCTGAGCCTCATCGACCCGCCGCAGGCGGCACCACGGCGTCCCCTGGGTCATCGGGGACTGCTGGATTCGCCCTTCTCGTCGCCCTGGCCGCTGCGCTGTCGGCCGGGTGCGCGTCGCCTTCGGCGCGTCAGTGCAACATCCACTCGGATTGCAAGGCGGGCACCTACTGCGAGCGCGGGGTGTGCCGGGTCGACTGCCGGATCGACGCCGATTGCCCGAGCGGCCGCTGCGAGACCGCGATCGGGCGATGCGCCGTGGAGGATGGCGGCACCGACGGTGGGCTGCCCGACCTGGCGGAGGCAGATCTGGCGGCCACCGCCGATCTGGTGCTCGCCAAGGACCTCGCGATGAAGCCCGATCTGGCGACAGCCGACCTCGCCTCGTCGGATCTCGCGCCGCCCGCCGACCTCCGGCTGCCGAACGATCTGCAGGCGCCGCCCGTCGATTCGGCGAGCACGCCGGCGGATCTCGCGATCCCCGTCGACCTGAAGCCGCCGCCCGATCTCGCGAAGCCTCCGTTCGACTTCGCGGTGCCGTCGGACCTCGCGCCGCCCACCGATTTCGCGATCCCTTCGGACCTCAAGCCACCGTCGGACCTGGCCAAGCCGCCGGACCTCTCGGTGGCGCCGCCGGATCTGTCGAAGCCGCCCGATCTCGCCAAGCCGCCCGATCTGGCGACGCCGCCCGATCTCGCCAAGACCCTCGGCTCCTACGGCGACGTGTGCGCGCAGAACCCCGAGTGCAAGCCGCTCACGATGGGGGCCTTCGTGGGCATGAGCATCTGCTCGTCGCACCCGTTCGCCGTCGGTGACAAGGAGTGCGCCGGCGACTGCGACTTCGGCAAGCCCAACCTCGGCTGCATGATCGGCGACTTTTGCGTGGTCAAGGCGACCTGCACGCAATCGGACATCGGCAGGAGCTGTGTCGACGGCACCAACTGCCGCGGCGAGACCTGCATCGGCGCGCCCGGGAAGCCGGCCACCTACTTCTGCAGCCGCGCCTGCACCAGCGCCGCGGAGTGCCCGGGCGGCTACTCGTGCTCGCTGGTCAACATGCAGGCGCGCTTCTGCGTCAACGTCGACGCCACTGTCGCCTGCGCGAGCAACAACGACTGCTACTACGGCACCTACTGCGACCTCGCCCGCGCGCGCTGCCTCGGCGAGTGTCGCGACAGCGGCGACTGCCCGCTCAATCACTCCTGCTTGAACGTCGGTGGCAAGCTCCTCTGCGCGCCCTCGTTCTCGACGGGAAAGGGCGGCATCGGCGCTCCGTGCGGCGTCAACCCGAACCTGTGCCGCACCGGTCTGTGCCTGAACACCCAGTGCCTCGGCGCGTGCAGCGTGCTGCTCTCGCAAGGCCAGTTCTGCCCCGGCGGCTACGGCTGCAACCCGGTCAACGACGGCATGGGCGGCTACATCCTCGGCTGCCTCACCGCCGGGGCCAAGTCGCAGGGCGCGCCGTGCAAGGACAACACCGAGTGTGCCAGCGGCCTGTGCGTCGACCAGCCCGGCTATTGCTCGCGTTTCTGCAACGACGCGCCCTGCCCCGCCGTCGCCCCGAAGTGCATCGCTGCCAATATCAAGGCCGACGGGATCAACCTGATGATCTGCTCGAAATAGGTCGCCTCACCGGCCCAGGTCAATCCTGGCAGCAGATCACTCCGCCAAGTTCGAGCCCGGATTTCTTGACCAGATCGCCCGCGAGGGCCATCCCCCCGCTTCCGCACGACCAGACGCCGGTGCACTCCATCGCGCCCATCGCGTGCTGGAGAATCGAGCAACTCTTCACCGACGTGCCGAGGGTGCCGCAGCCCATCACGAACTCGGCGATCCCCCCGAGCGAGTTGCAGCTCGGGGCGCGCATGCCGGGGCCCATGATTTCGAGGCCCCCGCGGTGACCGGTGGCGTACATTCCGGCCGGCGCGGACTGGCAGGCGGCGACCGTCAGTCCGTGATCCAGGGCGTCCTTGTCGCCCGTGCAGACGTGCCAGCCGGTGGCGCAGTTGTCGGCGGGGGTGCAGCCGGTGCCGTTCGCGTCGGGCTTGCCACCGCACTTTTTTACTGCCGCGTCGCCGCTGACGATTCCGGCCACCGACCACGCCGCGGGGCAGAAGGCGACCCGTGGCAGGCCCGGATCGCCGGTGGCGCGCCGCCCGCCGTTGTTGGTGCACCCCGACGGGCAGGCGGGCCGGTCGTCGACCTCCTTGCCCCCGTTCCGGCAGACGCCGCAGGCGGAGCAGGAGAGGCCGGCCGGGCAGTTGTCAGCCTCGTGGGAGCCGGAGACGCAGCTGTACTGACCGTCGCCGATCTTCGGGTTGTAGCAGGCGGAGAGCGCTGCGGCGGCCAGCACGAACCGGGTGGCTCCTAGACGCCTCAAAACGCCCCTCCGACGGTGAGACCGCAAGGCGCGGGCGCGAGGAAGGCCCACTGCTCCTTCGCCCGCATCTTGAACGAGTAGATCAGGAGGCCCGTTCCCGTCGCTGCGAAGGCGACGCCGATCACATCGAAGGCGATCCCGATCGCCTGCGCGCGCCGCCCGGCGGTCTCGGCCGCCGAAGGGTCGCCGGCGAACGGCTGCGGCACCCCGCCTGCCGCCGCCCCGCCGCGCTCGACCACCCCGGCCTGCTGCCTCGCGAGCACGCCTGCCGCGGTCCCGCCACCGACGGCGAGCACGCCGATCCCCATCAGCAGATAGGCGGGGACGCGCAACCTCGCCACTCCCGCCGACCGCGCCTCCTCGCCGGAGCGCACCGCTGCCGCGTCGGAGCGCCTGGCGGCCTCGTCGGCCTGCTGCACCTTCGCGGTGGCCTCGCTCGCCTGACGCCGCGCTTCCGTCGCTTCGGCCGACGCCTTGCGACGCGCCTCCTCCGACTCCGCCGCCGCGCGCTTCCCTTCGAGCGCGCTCCGACGCGCCGCGATCTCGGCCCGCACCGACGGGCTGTCATCGGCGTTCGGGCGGGCGTCGAGGGAGCGCTCGAGGTAGGTGATGGCGATCTCCTCGCGCCCGAGCCGGGTCTCGGCGCGGGCGATGTTGAGGAGGAGGTCGGGGTAGTGCGAGAGCTCGTAGGCGCGCCGGAACTCGCGCACCGCGTCCTCCCAGCGCTCCTCGGCGTACTAGGCCTTCCCCGAGTCGAAGTGCATCTTGGCCTCGGGCGGAGGCGCCTCGGCGCGGGCGACGGAGCAGGCACCGACGAGCAGCAGGGCGAGCGGGCGCAGGGGTGAGCAGATCACGGGAAGCCTCCCGGCGATACTTCCCGATCGTCGGCGCGGGCCCAAAACTGGTTGGCGCCTGCTGGACGGTGGGGCCACGGTCGGGCCGCGGGGCCTCCGCCCCCGTTGACTCCCAACGTGAGTAGGACATACTACAGGCATGAGTAAGCGTCTTCAAGTGGTGATGGACGAGGCTGAATTTCGCCTGTTCGCGCGCGTCGCGAAACGGCAGGGGATCGCGCTGTCGGAGTGGGTGCGCCAGACGCTGCGATCGGCACAGCGCGACCAATCCGCGGGTGCCGCCGACCGCAAGCTGGCGGCGATCGGCGCGGCTGCGCGCCATCGCTTTCCCGCGCCCGATATCGACGAGATGCTCGCGGAGATCGAGCGTGGTTACGGCGAGGACGCTTGATCTTCGTCGACTCGAACATCCCCATGTACTTGATCGGAGCGCCGCATCCCCACAAGGGACAGGCGCAGCGACTGCTGGATCACTGTGTTCGGGGTGGGATCCGCCTGGTGACGGATGCCGAGGTGTTCCAGGAGATCTTGCATCGCTACATCGCGATCCACCGGCGCGAGGCGATCCAGCCCGCCTACGATGCGCTCCTTGGCGTGGTCGATGAGGTGCTGCCGATCGATCTCGCCGCCGTGCAGCGCGCGAAGGAGATCGTGCTTGGCACCGAGGGTCTCTCGACCCGCGACGCGCTGCACGTCGCGATGATGGAACGCCACCGGATCGAGGCGATCATGACGTTCGATCGGGGCTTCGACCGGTCTCCCGGGATCCGCCGCTTCACGATCACGTGAAGCGCGCCTGGCGGGTCTCCCTCGCGCTTGATCGCGCTCCTCCCGTCGCGTAAGACTCGCGCCCCGATGCCCAAGCGCAGCGACCTCCGGAGCGTGCTCCTGATCGGCTCGGGCCCGATCGTGATCGGGCAGGCCTGCGAGTTCGACTACTCGGGGACGCAGGGCGCCAAGGCGCTCCGCGAGGAGGGGCTGCGGGTGATCCTGGTCAACTCCAATCCCGCGACGATCATGACCGATCCGGAGCTGGCCGACGCCACCTACATCGAGCCCCTCACCGTCGCGATCGTGGAGCGGATCATCGAGCGCGAAAAGCCCGACGCGCTGCTCCCGACCCTGGGCGGGCAGACCGCGCTCAACCTGGCGCTGGCGCTGGCGGAGCGCGGCGTGCTGGCGAAGCACGGCGTCGAGCTGATCGGCGCGTCGGTGGAGGCGATCGAGAAGGCCGAGGACCGCGAGAAGTTCAAGGCAGCGATGGCGCGGATCGGCCTGGAGGTGCCGCGCAGTGGCTACGCTCGCTCGATGGCCGAGGCGCGCGCGATCCAGCGCGGGATCGGCTACCCGGCGATCCTCCGCCCATCGTTCACCCTGGGCGGATCGGGGGCGGCGATCGCCTACCACGCCGAACAGTTCGAGGAGCGGGCGGCGTGGGGCCTGGCGCAGTCGCCGCGCGGCGAGATCCTCGTCGAGGAGAGCATCCTCGGCTGGAAGGAGTTCGAGCTCGAGGTGATGCGCGACCGCGCCGACAACGTGGTGGTGATCTGCTCGATCGAGAACTTCGATCCGATGGGCGTCCACACCGGCGACTCGATCACAGTCGCCCCCGCGCTGACGCTGACCGACAAGGAGTACCAGCGCATGCGCGACGCGGCGTGCGCGGTGATCCGCGAGATCGGCGTCGCCACCGGCGGCTCGAACATCCAGTTCGCGATCCACCCCGGCGACGGGCGGATGATGGTCGTGGAGATGAACCCGCGCGTGTCGCGCTCGTCGGCGCTGGCCTCCAAGGCCACCGGCTTCCCGATCGCGCGAATCGCCGCCAAGCTCGCCATCGGCTACACGCTCGACGAGATCCCGAACGACATCACGCGCCCGAGGGGGGAGGGCGCGGACGGCCAGCCGTGGCAGCCGGCCTCCTTCGAGCCGACGATCGACTACGTCGTCGTGAAGATCCCGCGCTTTGCGTTCGAGAAGTTCCCCGGCGCCGATCCGACGCTGACCACCCAGATGAAGTCGGTCGGCGAGGCGATGGCGATCGGCCGCACCTTCCGCGAGGCGCTCCAGAAGGCGCTCCGCAGCCTCGAGACCGGCCGCTTCGGCTTCGACGGCGCCTCCGAGATGGGGCTCGACGAGCTGCGCCCTGCGCTGGCCACACCGACGGCGGACCGGCTGCACCAGATCGCGTGCGCGCTGCGCCTGGGGATGGCGATCGACGAGGTGCACGCGATCACCCGGGTCGATCCCTGGTTCCTCGATCAGGTCCGATCGATCGTCGCCGAGGAGCAGGCGCTGGTCGACGGGAGCGAGCGCGCCGACCCACGCGACCTCCGGGACCTCCAAGAAGTCTTGCGCCGCTGGAAGCGCATGGGCTTCTCCGATCGGCGGATCGCCGAGATCACCGGCTCCACCGAGAAGGAGATCCGCGGCAAGCGCCGCGCGCTCGGGGTCAAGCCGGTCTACAAGCGCGTCGACACCTGCGCCGCCGAGTTCCCGGCGCACACCCCCTACCTCTACTCGACCTACGAGGACGAGTGCGAGGCCGCGCCGTCCGATCGCCGCAAGGTGATCATCCTCGGCGGAGGGCCGAACCGGATCGGCCAGGGGATCGAGTTCGACTACTGCTGCGTCCACGCCGCCCTCGCGCTCCGCGAGGAGGGGCTCGAGACGATCATGGTCAACTGCAACCCCGAGACGGTGTCGACCGACTGGGACATCTCCGACCGCCTCTACTTCGAGCCGCTGACGATGGAGGACGTGCTGGCGATCGTCGAGACCGAGCGCGCCAGTGGCTCGCTCGCCGGCGTGATCGTCCAGTTCGGCGGGCAGACCCCGCTCCGCCTCGCGGTCGGCCTCTCGCGCTCCGGCGTGAAGCTCCTCGGCACCTCCGCCGACGCGATCGATCGCGCCGAGGATCGCGAGCGCTTCGCCGCCCTGGTCGAGCAGCTCGGCCTGAAAGTGCCGCCCTGGGGGATCGCCCGCAGCGCTTCGGAGGTAAGGGAGGTGGCCGCGCGGCTCGGCTACCCGGTGCTGGTCCGCCCGTCGTACGTCCTCGGCGGGCGCGCGATGGAGGTGATCCACGACGCGGAGGGGCTGGCGCGCTGGACCGATCGCCTGTCGGAGATGGTCGCCGAGATCGGCGATCACCCGATCCTGGTCGATCACTTCCTCGGCGACGCGGTGGAGGTCGACGTCGACGCCGTCAGCGACGGGCGCGACGTGGTGATATGTGGGGTGATGGAACACATCGAGGAGGCCGGGATCCACTCCGGCGACTCGGCCTGCTCGCTGCCGCCCTACACGCTCTCGCCCTCGATCATTCGCACGATCGAGCACCAGACACGTGCCCTGGCCCGCGAGCTCGAGGTGGTCGGCCTGATGAACGTGCAGTTCGCGGTCAAGGACGACGAGGTCCACGTCCTCGAGGTGAACCCGCGCGCCTCGCGCACCGTGCCGTTCGTCTCCAAGGCGACCGGCGTGGCGTGGGCCAAGGTCGCTGCGCGGGTGATGGCGGGGCGCACCCTCGCGTCGCTGGGCGTGCGCCAGGTGATGCCGGCGCACGTCGCGGTGAAGGAGGCGGTATTCCCCTTCAAGAAGTTCATCGGCATCGACACCGTGCTCGGCCCGGAGATGCGCTCCACCGGCGAGGTGATGGGGATCGCCGCCGACTTCCCGACCGCCTTCGCCAAGGCGCAGATCGGCGCGGGGACGGTGCTGCCCTCGTCGGGGACGGTGTTCCTCTCGGTGCGCGACGAGGATAAAGCGGCGGCAGCGGAAGTGGCGGAGCGGCTCGTCGCGCTCGGCTTTGCGATCCTCGCCACGCACGGCACCGCGGCATTCCTCCGCGCCCGCGGGATCGCCGCGCGCGCGGTCAACAAAGTGAGGGACGGGAGTCCGCACTGCGTCGACGCGATCCTCGACGGCGAGGTGGCGCTGGTGATCAACACAACCAGCGACGGGCAGGCGATCCGCGACTCCTTCTCCATCCGCCGCACCGCGGTGAATCGCGAGGTGCCCTACGTCACCACCGTCCGCGCCGCCCGCGCCGCCGCCGAGGCGATCGCCGCGCTCGCCACCGGCCGTCTGGACGTCTGTTCGCTGCAGGAGTATCACCAGGGGAGGTATTCCTCCCCACTCGAGGATCCATCATGGCCGACGTGAAGTTCCCGATGACCCCGCGCGGACTGATCCAGCTGAAGGACGAGCTCAGGCGCCGCAAGGAGGTGGATCGCTACAAGATCGTGCGGGCGATCGAGGAGGCGCGCGCGCACGGCGACATCTCCGAGAACGCCGAGTTCTCCGCCGCCAAGGAGGCGCAGTCCTTCAACGAGGGACGGATCAAGGAGCTCGAGGTGACCATCGCCCTCGCCAACGTGATCGACCCGGCCAGGCTCTCGGGTGACAAGGTCGTCTTCGGGGCGACGGTCGAGCTCACCGACGGGGACTCGGGCGACGAGGTGGTCTACATGATCGTTGGCGAGCACGAGGCCGACATCAAGAAGGGGCGGATCTCGGTCACCGCCCCGGTGGCGCGCGCGCTGATCGGGCGGTCCGCCGGCGACACGGTGACCGTGCGCACCCCCAAGGGGCCGCGCGAGTACGAGATCCGCGAAGTGAAGTTCCTCCCCGCCGACGCCGACTGAGCAAGTGCGGGCGCTGCTGGTCCATCTCGCCCTCGCGGCGCTGCCCCTTTGCGGCTGTGAGATGTCGGACGGCGATCCTCCTGACGACGAAGCGGCCGACGCGGTCGCTGATCTCGCGGGCGCGAGTCCGGATCAGGCGGTCGCGCTCAGCGACGGCGGAGTGCGCGATCTCGCGTCGCCCCTGGCGGCCGATCTCGCACAGGCCGGACCCTGCCCCGAGCACATGGCGCTCGTCGGTGGAACGGTCTGCATCGACGTCTACGAGGCGCGCCTGGTCGAGCGCCGTGACGGGGGCGAACTGCCCTGGCCGCCCACCCACGCCCCCGACGGGATCGACGTCCGCGCGGTGGTGGTCCCGGGCACGCCGCCGCAGGGCTACATCTCCGGCGCGCAGGCGGAAAAGGCCTGCCAGAAGGCGAGCAAGCGCCTCTGCACCGTCGACGAGTGGCTCGCCGCCTGCCGCGGTCCGCAGAAGACCACCTACCCCTACGGCAACACCTACATCAAGGGCGCGTGCAACGAGGGGCGCGCGGTGCACCCGGTGGTGCAGCTGTTCGGCGCCAACGAGCCCAACCTTTGGGACAACAAGCACCTCAACGATCCCAAGATCAACGAGCAGGCCAACACCGTCGCCAGCGGCGGGCAGTACGCGCAGTGTGTGAGCGCGTGGAAGGTCTTCGATCTGCACGGCAATCTGCACGAGTGGGTGAGCGACCCGAACGGCACCTTCAAGGGCGGCTTCTACGTCGACGCCAAGCTCAACGGCGCGGGCTGCCTCTACACCACCACCGCGCACACCTTCTCCTACCACGACTACTCGACCGGCTTCCGCTGCTGCGCCGCCCCGAAGTGATCCTCGGGCGGCTGATCAAGGGCGCGTGGCGCGGACCTGGAAGCGAACGGTGCACGTCCGGCCGCAATCGGGCGGCAGGTGCCAGGTGGATTCCAGCGTGCCCCGGAGGGCGTTCTCCCCGTCGGGTGCGAGTCGCCAGCGCTCGAACATCTGGGTGCCGGGGCAGAGCGGAGAGCCGGAGAAGGTCCCCGTCGCGGTGAACGCGCCCTCCACCGCGGGCTGCACGCGGTAGGTGCGATCGACAACATCGGCGTGCAGGGTTCCGGCAGCGAAGTCGATGTGGCGCGCGGCCAGCACCACCTGGCCCGCGCAGTCGTCGTCGGTGGCGGCGCCGTCGATCCGGTAGCGTCCCGAAGGGAGCGGTGGCTCGGTCGCCGTGTCCGCGAGGCACTCATCGACCGCGGGGCGAAACAGGGCCACCAGCCGCTTCACCTGCGCGCGCGTGGCCCGAAACGTCCCGATCGAGCCGGTCAGCGGCCCCACCGAGCGAAGCTGCCCGAAAAGGAGCCCATCGTTGCCCTCGTCCTGAGCCGTGGTCTGCCAGATCCCCGCCGGCTCGTTCTGCAGCGGACTGAACCAGACGTGGGCGTAGAGCCCCGGCTTTCCCGTCGCGCTCTCCATCTTCAGGACCACGGACTCCTCGCGTCGCGTGTGGTCGTCCGCTCGCGCCAGGAAGGCCAGCTCCTGCACCTTCGCCCCGCGCGCAAGCGGCTCGCTCCGCGCCAGCTCCACCCGCGCCCGTTCGAGGCGCGCGGCGCAGCGGGTCCGCCACGCCGAATGCGCCAGCGCAGCGACGGGAACCGCAGCGTCGGCGAGGGCAGGGCGAACCGGCGCGAGCAGGCCGATCAGCCCGAACACCGCAGCCGCGCCAGCGTTCGTTGCCGTCCTGTGCCTGGTCGTCGGTGGGATCATCAGCGGCCGCTCCTGGCGTGGATCATAAAGCAGACACGCCGCTCGCGCCTGATCCCCATTTGTCGCCCCGCGAACCGCGGGGTACTCTCGGGGTGCTTGACAGCGGAGGGGGCCCTCTTGCTGGCTCTTGCTCGTCACGTAGTCGTAGTCGTAGTCGTAGTCGTCCCGTCCGCAGCGACGGCAATCGAACTTCCTCCCGCAACAAATTCCTCCTGCCAACCGACCCCCCTGGCCTCAAAGGAGGATGC
>SHYY01000140.1 GCA_009692555.1 Myxococcales bacterium | reverse complement strand
GAAACGGAAACGGAAACGGAAACGGAAACGGAAACGGAAACGGAAACGGAAACGGAAACGGAAACGGAAACGGAAACGGAAACGGAAACGGAAACGGAAACGGAAACGGAAACGGAAACCCCTGAAGCCCTACAGCGTGCAGAAGCCCATCACCCCGCCGTCGCCGCCGCCTCCGCACATCCCTGCCGGAACGCAATCGGCGGGCTTCATGCAGCGACGGGGAGCGCACACCGAAGCGCTCTTGTCGACCGGCGGGAGCACAAAGCCGAGGGCGCCTTCGGAGTTTTGCGATTGGCAGGCGAGCAGCGGATCGGCGCACGGGTGCGCCTGGTCGCAGCGCGCCAGGCAGATCGGGTGGGCGGCGTCGCCGGTGAACGTGGCGCAGGCCGCCTCGGCGGGACACGGGTCCTTCGCGCAGCCGAGGGTGCACAGGTCGCGCGCGCCCAGGACGGCGCATTCGCCGGTGATGCAGGTCGTCGGCGCGGGCTTGCCCTCGGCGTCGGCGCACGATGCTCCCACGTCGCCGAGAAGGCCGGAGAAGCAGCCGCGGCGCCATGTGAACGGCCCTCCGGCGATGCCCGGGGCCGGGAGCGCCGGCAGGGCCCGGCAGACGAAGCCGGGGCGGCAGTCGGCGGTGGCGACGCAGGCGGGCAGGCAGATCGGGTGGCGCCAGGGAAGCGCGCCGACCTGGGCGTCGTGGGCGGCGGAGCGCGAGAGGTCCGCGCACACCTCGCCGACCCCGCAGCTCGCGCCGGCGCAGCTCCGTGTGCAGAAGCCCGAGAGGCCACCGCAGCCGGCGCCACCATCGGGCGGCATGGCGCACAGGCAGGCCAGCGGCGCGCACTGGATATCGTCATTGCAGGGCGCAGCCAGCCCGGCCGGAGTCACCACCACCTCGCCCTCGGCGGGCGCCGTCCCCGACGGTCCGCTCGCCACCAGCTTGACGGCGTAGGTCCCCGGCGCGACGTAGCGCACCGATGGCGCGGGGCTCTTGGAGGTGGGCGGCGCGGCGCCGGCGAGCGTCCAGGTCCAGCTCTCGATCCCGGGCGGGACGATCGACACCAGCGTCAACTCGAGCGGCGCCGGGCCGGTGCAGCGCAGCCTTCCTTCGACCATGACCACCTTCGGGCACCCCGCGAACGCCAGCTCGGCGAACACCGGGGCACCGAGCTCGCCGGCGGAGAGGTCGCCGGGCTGGGCGAGGTCCGCCATCGCGGCGTCCACCGGCGCGGGGGGAGCGCCGCGGCAGCCCACCGCGAAGAGCGCCAGCAGGAGGCCGAGGGCAGGTGGAGCACGTCGCACCCGTGCATCGTAGCCCCGGCGCAGGCGCCGTTCCACTTGACTGCGATCCCCACCGGGGTACATTAGCGAGCCGCGTCATGCGGTAGATCTCCACCGCGGCCCGGCCGTCGCCTCGCCGACGACCACCGGGCCCCCTCCAACCAGGAAAGGCCGCCCACTTGAGACGCTCCGTCGCCGTCACGATCGCCGGGCAGCGCTACATGCTCAAGAGCGACGCGGAGGTCGAGTACGTCAACAGCATCGCGGCCTTCGTCGACCAGAAGATCGGCGAGGTGCAGCGCTCCACGCGCCAGGTGGGGACCCATCAGGTGGCGATCCTCGCGGCCCTCCAGATCGCCGACGACCTGTTCCAGGAGCGGCGCCGACGGGCCGAGCTCCGGCGCAAGGTGAGGGACCGCTCGCGGCGGATGCTCGCCACGATCGCCCGCGAGGTGAAGGCATGAGAGCCTGCGAGCAAATCCCTCCCGTCGCCTCGCTGGCGATCCGCGGCGCATCGCTTCGGGGGGCTTGCCCCCCTTCTGTGGGATTGGGGGGAAGCTCCTCGTCAAATACAGAGAGTAGGTTTCCTCGTCGGCTATCGCCGACGTGCAGCAAGCTCGGAGAGCAACGTCGCGCCTCGCGCTGCTTGCGTCTCGCTCGCGGGGCTTGCCGGCAATCGCCGGCGTGCAGCAAGCTCGGAGCGCAACGGTCCGGGATTCACTCGCAGGCTCTGACGGGGCGTTTGGAATCGTGAGGAACCCTTGGCTATTCCAGCCCCACCACGCGATCTCCAGGCCGAGAAGCGGGCGCTCCGCGCGGCGATGCGGCAGCGACGGGGAAGTATCACGCCCGATCAGGCGATGCGCGCCGGTGTCCAGGCTGCGGGGCTGCTTGAGGAGCACCTCGCGGGGAGGCTCCGTGCGGCGAGGTTGGCTCTCCTGTATTCGGCGCTTCCCGGCGAGCTCGATACCGGCGCGATCGAGCTCCTCCTGCTCCGGCGGGGCGCCCGGGTGGCCTGGCCGCGGGTGGGCAACGGGATCGACCTGCACCTTCACGTCGCCAGCGGGGACGACCTCCGCCCCGGTCGCTTCGCGATCCGCGAGCCCGACCCGTCCGCACCAGCGGTCGGTGCCGGGGAGATCGACCTCGTGATCGTGCCCGGCCTGGCCTTCGATCGCACCGGTCATCGCCTCGGCTTCGGCCGCGGTTACTACGACGCCTTGCTCGCTCGCGCGCCGCAGGCGATCCGCTACGGCGCCTGTCTCCCGTACCAGCTTGTCCCCAATGTCCCGGCCGAGCCCCACGATCAGCGAATGGACTTCGTCGTAGCCGACGAGCTCATCGCCACCGGCGCCCGGCCGCTGCCCGAACCGGAGGTAGCCCCGTGAGCGTGGGCCTGGCAATCGCCTTGATTCTCGTCGCTGGCGTACTCGGCGTGGTCGCCGCGCGCCTGCTCGCCCCGAAGCCGCCGGAGAGAACCCCGCTGCCGGAGGAGGACAGAAATCGCCTCGTCGAGGCCGCGCGCACCGAGGCCGAGCAGGTGAAGCGCGCCGCGGAGCTGGAGGCCAAGGACATCACCCTGCGCGCGCAGCAGAAGTCGGGCGACGAGCTGAAGGTGAAGCGCGCCGAGATCGAGCGGCAGCGGCTGGAGATGGCGCGCAGCGAGAGCGCCATCGCGCAGCGGGGGAGCGAGATCGATCGGCGCGAGGAGGATGTGGCGAAGAAGGAGCGCGGCGCCGCGGGGCGCGAGCAGGCCGCCGAGGCGACGGCCAAGCGGGCCGAAGAGGCGCTCGCCGAGGCCAAGGCGCGGATCGAGAAGCTGGCCGGGCTGACCGCGGAGCAGGCGCGCGAGAAGCTGCAGGCCGAGGTGATCGACTCGGCACGCAAGGCGGCGGCCGGCGACGTGAAGCGGATCGAGGACGAGGCGCGGATCGAGGCGGAGGGGCGCGCCAAGGCGATCATCGGCACGGCGATCCAGAAGTACGCCGGCGAGTACGTCGCCGAGAAGACGGTGTCGGTGGTGCCGCTGCCGTCGGACGATCTCAAGGGGCGGATCATCGGGCGCGAGGGGCGCAACATCCGCGCGTTCGAGGCCGCGACGGGGATCGACCTGATCATCGACGACACCCCCGAGGCGGTGATCATCTCCTGCTTCAATCCGGTGCGCCGCGAGGTGGCGAAGATGGCGCTCACCCGCCTGATCTCCGACGGGCGCTTCCACCCGACGCGGATCGAGGAGATCGTCGCGAAGTGCGAGAGCGAGATCCAGCAGGTGCTCAAGGAGGCGGGCGATCAGGCGATCTTCAACCTCGGCCTCGCCAAGGTGCACCCGGAGCTGGTGCGGCTGCTCGGGCGCCTCAAGTTCCGCAGCTCCTACGCGCAGAACCTGCTGCAGCACTCGATCGAGGTCGGTTTCCTCTCGGGGGTGATGGCGGCGGAGCTCGGGGTCAACGTCAAGCTGGCGCGGCGCGCGGGGCTGTTCCACGACCTCGGCAAGGCGGTCGATCACGAGATCGAGGGGTCGCACGCGCAGGTCGGCGCGCAGATCGCGAAGAAGTTCGGCGAGTCACCGAAGGTGGCGCAGGCGATCGCCTCGCACCACGGCGACGAGCCGCCACAGTCGCTGCTCGATCACATCGTCGACGCCTGCAACGTCCTCTCGGCGCAGCGGCCTGGCGCGCGGCGCGAGACGATGCAGACCTACATCCAGCGCCTGGATGACCTGGAGAAGCTCTGCACCTCGTACGAGGGCGTCGAGAAGGCCTACGCGATCCAGATGGGCAAGGAGGTCCGGATCATGGTCGAGGCGGCGCGCGTGCCCGACGAGCAGGCGTCGGTGCTGGCGCGCGAGATCGCCAAGCGGATCGAGGATTCGCTGACCTACCCGGGGCAGATCCGCGTGTCGGTGATCCGCGAGACGCGCGCCACCGACTACGCGAAGTAGGCGCGCCCGGCGATGCGGGTGCTGGCGATCGGCGACGTGATCGGCAAGCCCGGGCGCGCGGCGCTGAAGCGTCTTTTGCCGTCGCTGGTGCAGGACGAGCGGATCGACGTGGTGGTGGCGAACGCGGAGAACGCGGCGGGCGGGCTCGGGACGACGGCGGAGACGGCAGAGGATCTGCTGGCCGCCGGAGTGCACGTGCTCACCGGCGGAAATCACACGTGGAAGCACCGCGACTTCCCGGGCTACATGGAGCGCACACCCCGGGTGCTGCGGCCGCGGAACTACCCCACCGGGACGCCCGGGCGCGGGATGGGCGTTTTCGCGCTGCCCGATGGGCAGGAGTACGCGGTGATCAACCTGATCGGGCGGGTGTACATGGATCCCGGGTCGGACAATCCGTTCCTCGCTGCCGACGCTGCGGTGGCGGAGCTGGCGGGGCGGACCCGGGTGGTGCTGGTGGACATGCACGCCGAGGCGTCGAGCGAGAAGCGGGCGATGGGGTGGCACCTCGACGGGCGGGTGAGCGCGGTGTGGGGGAGCCACACCCACGTGCCGACGGCGGACGAGGAGATCCTCCCGGGCGGGACCGGGTACGTTACGGACCTCGGGATGACCGGGCCGTATGCGTCGGTGATCGGGCTCGATCCGGCGGGCTCGGTGCGCAAGTTCGTGACCGGATTGCCGTCGCCGTACCGGCTGGCGGTGGGGAACATCCAGGTGCGCGCTCTCTTGATCGACGTCGACGCGGAGAGCGGGCGGGCGACCGAAGTACGGAGGATCGCCCTGCGGCTGAGCGAGTAGGAATCGTCCTCTCGACGGCCAGCGAACGCTGACCATAGGCACCGGCAAGGGCCCGGTCTACACCGACGCCAACGGCCTCCTCGACCCGAAGCAGATGACCACCAACAGCGAGGGGATCGCCTACTTCGGCGAGCTTCCGCCGGGGCCGTTCGAGGTCTCGTTCACCCACCCGACGCTGAAGTGCACCGAGGCGCCGAACGGCTGGCTGGTCGCCGATGGCAAGGTGCGCTCGCGCAGACTCGCCGACTCGGTGAACACCGTCTCGATGATGTGCAAGTAGCGCGCTCCGGCAACGGCAACGGCAACGGCAACGGAATCGGCAACGCACCGGAATCGCCGACGATCAGACGCTCCACGCCCCGCGAACGATCGCCTCCAGCTGCCCCGCCTGCGAAACCACCGAGCGCCACAGGCTCGCCTGCCCCTGCGCCCGCAGAAGGTTGTGCTCGCCGCGCCCCGGGAAGCGAGCCGCGTCCCATCCGAAGTAGGTCTCGCAGAGCGCGTCGCCAAGGAAGCGCGCCGCCAGTTCGAGGCAGATCGTGGCCAGCCCCGGCACCAGCGCGTCCCGCTCCTCGCTGGAGAGGGCGCTTCCGGGACCGCGCGCGCCCGCATAGCCCTCGATGGCGGCACGAAAGATCGCGGGATCAAGCCGCGCGTCGTCGACGTCTTCGCCGCGCGGGTTTCCCCAGCTCCGGAGCGCGTCACCCATCTCCCAGGGCCAGATCAGCGCCCCCAGCGTATCGAGATCGACCAGGCAGATCGCGCGCCCTCCGGCGTCGAAGAGGACATTGGAGATCTTGAGATCGCCGTGACCATGGCGCAGCGGCAGCGACGATAGATCAGGCAGCCGCTCGCCCGCGACCAGCAGCTCCTCGGCCAGCCGGGCGACCCGATCGTACAGGCGGTGGGCGCGTTGCTCCTCGACGGCGCGGGCCAGCGCGGCGAGGTGGCGGGGCGTGTCGTGAACCCCCGCCCGGACATGGCGGTAGCGCCATGAGAGATCCGCCGTCGCGGCGTGAAAGCGCGCCACCAGCGACGCGGCCTCGCGCGCCCGGACTGGCGAGTCGACGCGATCGATGCTCTCTCCGGCGATGAAGGTCTGCGCCCGCCAGGGGCGCCCGTCGTGCTCCATCCACAGGTCTCCACCGTCGGTGCGGCAGAGACGCGGGGTGAGCATCCCGCGCGCGGCGACGTGCGCCGTGACGGCCTCGATGTCCTCGTTGACCACGCCCGCGAAGATCGGGTGCAGGCGCTGCACGACCACCGGCCCCCGCTGCCCCGCGACGAGAAAGGTGTCATTGATCAATCCCCCGCCGAGCGGACGCGCCACCTGGCCGGCGAGATCGCGCCACGAGGCGAGCACTTCCCGGGGAACGTCGGCGAGCGGCATGCCTCACTCGAAGCGAACGATGTGGTAGTTCTTCTTGCCCTTGCGGAGGAGGACGAAGGCGTCCTTCTTCAAGTCAGCGACGGTGACCGTGCGGCTGGAGTCGGTGACGCGCTCCTCGTTCAGGTAGATTCCGCCGCCCGAGATGTCGCGCCGCGCCTCGCCGAGCGACTTCGCGAGGTGGCTGTCGCGCAGCAGGTCGAGCAGCGGAACGCCGTCGGTGAGCTGGGTGCGCGACCGGGCCGTGCGCGGGATCCCGGGCTGATCGAGCAAATCCTCCAGTCCGCCGCCGCCGCCGCCGAAGAGCGCCGCCGCCCCCTCCTCGGCGCGCGCCGCCGCCTCCTGCCCGTGTACGAGCCGGGTCACCTCGCGCGCCAGCACCCGCTGCGCCGCGCGTTTTTCGGGCGCCAGCGACGAGGATCGCACCAGGTCGTCGATCTCGGTGACCGGCAGGAAGGTGAAGAACTTGAGCAGGCGCCCGGCGTCGCGATCGTCGGCGTTGAGGAAGTACTGGAACATCTGGTAGGGGCTGGTGCGCTCGGCATCGAGCCAGATGTTGCCGCCCTCGCTCTTGCCGAACTTCTTCCCGTCGGCTGTTGTGATCAGCGGGTGGGTGAAGCCGTAGGCGGGCTGCTGGCGCACGCGGCGGATGAGCTCGATCCCGGCGGTGATGTTGCCCCACTGATCGTTGCCGCCGATCTGCAGCGTGCAGCCGTGGTGCTCGTGCAGCCACAGGAAATCGTAGGCCTGCATCAGCATGTAGGAGAACTCGGTGTAGGAGATGCCGTGGTCGCGGTCCTCGAGGCGGGCGCGCACCGACTCCTTGGCGAGCATCATGTTGACGCTGAAGTGCTTGCCGATGCGGCGCAGGAACTCGACGAAGCCGAGTCCCTGGAACCAGTCGTAGTTGTCGACCGCCAGGGCGTCGCGGGCGCCGCCGGCGCCGAAATCGAGGAAGCGGCCGAGCTGGGCGCGGATGCCGGCGAGGTTCTGCGCGAGATCGTCGTCGCCGAGCAGCTTTCGCTCCTCGCTCCTGCCGCTCGGATCGCCGATCCGACCGGTGGCGCCACCGACGACGGCGATCGGGCGGTGACCGGCGCGCTGGAGGCGCATCAGGCAGACGATCGGCATCAGGCTGCCGACGTGGAGGCTCGGCGCGGTGGGGTCGAAGCCGGAGTAGACGGTGAGGCCGCCGCCGTCGAGGAGCGCCGCTAGCGCGGGGTCGGAGAGCTGCTCGCAGAGACCGCGCGCCTGGAGATCCTGGAAGAGCGCCATGGGCGGCCATCGTGCCATACTGTGCGCCATGATGCGCGATCCGACGCGGGAGGTGGTGATCACCGGGGCCGGGGTGTGCTGCCACCTGGGCGATGATCTGGACGCGATCCTCGTGGCGCTGCGCGACGGGCGGGGCCAGCCCTTCTCGCGCTGGGAGCCGGCGGTGGAGAACGGGGCGCGCTGCCAGCTGGTCGGGCTCTACCCGGGCGATCTCTCCGCCGCGGCGCTCGGGATCGACAAGATGCAATCGCGCTTCATGGGCCGCGCGTCGCTGATGGCGCTCAAGGCCGCCCGCGCCGCGCTCGCCGCGTCGCAGATCGACCCGCGCCACCTCGCGGTCGTGGCCGGCAGCGGGAGCGGCGACGTGCAGGCGCAGCGCGAGATCCACGCCAAGCTGGCCGAGACCCACAACGCGAGGAAGGTGCTCCCGACGGCCGTGCCGCGCCTGATGGCCTCGACGGTGTCGGCCAACCTGGTCAACGTCCTTCGCACCACCGGCCCCTCGTTCACCGCCAGCGCCGCGTGCGCCGGCGGGGCCTACAACCTGCTCCTCGCGGCGCAGCTGATCGAGCACGGGCACGCCGAGGCGGCGCTGGCGGGCGGGGTGGAGGTGGCCGACCTGCACTTCTACGCCGGCTTCGACGCGATGCGCGCCTACAACGGGCAGGACAACGACCGTCCCGACCGCGCCTCGCGCCCCTACGCAGCCGATCGCGCCGGGTTCATCTTCGCCGAAGGCGCCGCGATGGTGGTGCTCGAGACGCGGGCCGCGGCGACGGCCCGGGGCGCACGGATCCTCGGCTCGCTGCGCGGCTACGGCATGTCCTCCGACGGGCAGGGCGAGATGGTGGCCCCCGCGTCGTCGGGCGCCGAGCGGGCGATGCGGGGCGCTCTCGCGCACGCCGGGATCACCGTGGAGGAGATCGATTACGTCAATACCCACGGCACCTCCACCCCGGCCGGCGACGTCACCGAGGTCGAGGCGATCCGCCGCGTCTTCGCCGGTCGTCACGTCGCGTACTCGTCGACCAAGGGGATCACCGGGCACACCATCAGCGCGGCCGGCGCGATGGAGGCGGTCTTCACCCTGGCGATGCTGCGCGGGGGATGGCTCGCCCCGTCGGTGCACGCCGAGCCGCTCGATCCCGCGCTGCTCGACTACCCGCCCGTCGTCCGCCCGACCGACCGGCCGATCCGCACTGCCCTCTCCAACTCGTTCGGCTTCGGCGGGACCAACGCCACGCTGGTCCTGACCGCCTGATCGCTCGATCGCAGGCAGCGATCGGCTACATCGGGTGGCAGCCGCTGGCACGGCAGCGATCGCCCGTCTGGCAGTCGCTGTCGACCGCGCAGGGGAGCTGGCAGTAGGCGAGATCGACGGTCACGTTGCAGACCCCGCCGAAGCCGCACTCGGAGTCGCAGTGGCAGCCCACCTCGGCGCGACCGGTCTGCGCGGGACGGCAGGCGCGCAGTCCCCCGACCTTCGCGCAGCGCTGCCCGTAGGGGCATTCCCCGTCGGTGGCGCAGCCGCTGTTCGCGGCGCAGATCCGCAGCGCAGTGAGGCACCCGGGGCGCGCGTCCGCCCGGCAGTCGGCGTCACCGGCGCACGGGATCTCGCAGCGGCCCATGCCGGCGCCGGAGGGAATGCATCGCGAAGTGGGGTCGTCCGCCCTGCACTGGCAGTCGCGCGTGCACGGCGCGCCGTTCCCGGCTCCGACGCAAGTCCCTCCTCCGTCGAAGGCCAACCCCAGCGTCAGCGCGACCTGGCCACCCACCTCGTCCCGGATCACCAGGCGCATGTTGCCGAGCCAATCGCTCTCGGAGAGCAGCACGACCCGCTCCGCGATCGCCCGCGTCTTGCACTCCCCATCCGGTGCATCGCTCCGCCAGATCTCGGCGCGCAGCCCGACGAAGTCGGTCGCGTTGCCCGGCTGGATCGCGACCTTCACCTGGCCTGGCAGATCGCACCCGGCCCGCAGCGCCACGCCGACTCGCACGCGCACCGCGCGCCGGGTCGAGAGGCCGGCGATCGGATCGACCGCCTCGAGCAGCGCCAGCGGCACCTCCTCGACGTGGTGGTGGGCGTAGCAGGCCGGAGCTTCGGCCAGGTCCTCGGGCACCTCGAAAGGCCGCGTGCGGCAACCCGCTCCACCGACGAGGAGGAGCACCAGAGCGCATGGGCGTGCACGCGCCGCCATGCTACTTCGTGGGGCGCGCCGTGCCGTCGCGAGGCAGGCGGTTGGCGATCTTCTTCCGCAGCGTGTCGCGGCTGAGCCCAAGGATCTTGGCGGCGTGGACCTGGTTTCCGCGGGCGCGCGCCAGCACCATCTCGATCAGCGGCCGCTCCACCCGACCGATCACCTCCTCGTACAGATCCTCGACCGGATAACCCTCCATCCGCTCGAGGAGCGCACCGATCTTGGCCCGCACCATCTCCTCGAACGAGAGCTGCTCGAGCGGCACCCGCTCCTCCGCCCGCGGCAGCTCGCGCTCGACCTCCCCGAGCTCGATCGCGCTGCGCCGGCTCTGGAAGACCACGCGGCCGATGACGTCCTTCAGCTCGCCGACGTTGCCCGGCCAGGAGTAGGTGAGCAGGCGATCGACCGCCCGCGGCACGAGGTGCAGCCGCCCGCGCCCGAGCTCCTCCGCCGCGTCGTGCGCGAAGCGGACCGCGAGGGGCGGAATGTCGCCCGGCCGGCTGCGCAGCGTCGGCAGCGCGATCCGCGCCGCGCCCAGGCGCTCGAACAGCTCGCGGTCGAACAGCTCGTCGGCGACCGCCCGTCGGAGGTCGACTCCCGTCGCGCCCACCACCCGCACGCCGTCCCCGGTGGCGGTCCGGCTGCGCACCACCTTGAGGAGCCGCCGCTGCGAGCCGCGCGAGGCGCGCGCGAGGTCCTTCACCAGCAACGTGCCACCCGCGGCGCGTTCGAAGTTGCGGTCCGCCTCGCTCTTGCTCTCGTCGGGGGAGAGGCGCACGAAGCGACGACCGCAGCGCGGGCCGACCTCATGGAGGGCGCGCGCCACTCGCTCGCGTCCGGTGCCGCGCTCCCCTTCGATCAGCACCGGGAGGTCGGCCTCGATCGCGGCGCCCACCTGCTCCCGCACGGCGGCCATCGCGGCCGACTCACCGAGCAGCATCTCCTTCAATTCGGGGCGGGCAGTCTGCGCGGTCGGAGGCATGTCGGGAGAGCCATTACGCGACGCGGAACGGCTCTTGTCAACGGCCGAGATCGCCGGTTTCCCGTCGAGAACGGGGAATTTTCATCCCGGCACCCTGGAAAATTCCCGGCAGGTCGGAAGGAGGTTCGGGCTCAGGCTGCGCGGGCGACCAGGCGAAGGGTGAAAAAGTCGTCGGCCAGGGCCAGAATCGGTTCGATCTCGGTGATGTGCTGCGTGCGCTCGCGAAACTGCGCGCACCCCGGGAGGCCCTTGGTGTACCAGGCGCAAGCCTTGCGGATCTCGTGGATCACCCGCTTCGGCGGCGAGTGGACCTTCATCAGCTCGAGGTGGCGGCGGAGGATCGCCAGGCGATCGGTCACCGTCGGTGGCCCGGGGTCGGGGTGGCCGGCGAGGCGCGCCGCGATCGAGCGGAAGAGCCAGGGATTGCCCATCGCGCCGCGGCCGATCATCACCGCGTCGCAGCCGGTCTCCTCGCGCATCCTGGTGTCATCCTCGACGGTGAGCACGTCGCCGTTGCCGACCACCGGGATGTGGCGGGGCAGCGTCTCGCGCACCCGGCGGATGATCGCCCGCGACGCCGCGCCGGTGAACCCCTGGGCCCGGGTGCGCCCGTGGACGGTGATCATCGCCGCCCCCGCCTCGACCAGCGCGAGCGCGAACTCGGGAGCGTTGAGGTGCTGATCATCCCACCCCGCGCGGTGCTTCACCGTCACCGGAACGCCGTCGGGAACCGCCGTTCGCACCGCGCGCACGAGGCGCTGCGCCAGCTCCGGCTCCTTCATCAGCGCCGAGCCGCAGGCGCCCGCGATCACCCGCTTGGCCGGGCAGCCCATGTTGATGTCGACCAGCGAAGCGCCGATCGAGACGGCCATCTCGGCGGCGCGGCACATCGCGTCCTCTTCGCGCCCGAAGATCTGTACGCCGAAGCGCCGCCCGTCGAGGGAGGGTGTCATCTTGTCGAGGGTCTTCTGCGCCCCATGGACCAGCGCATGCGCCGACAGGAACTCGGTGATCGTGAGGCCGACGCCGTGCTCCTCGCACAGGGTGCGGAAGGGCAGATCGGTGACCGCGGCCATCGGCGCGAGGAGCACCGGAGGGAAGACGTCGAGCGGTCCGATACGCATCCGCAGGGAGTCTACGGCAACAGCGAAGGGAACGGGAACAGGAACGGGAACGGGAACGGGAACGGGAACGGGAACGGGAACGGGAACGGGAACGGGAACGGGAACGGGAACGAGAACGGGAACGGGAACGGGAACGGGAACGGGAACGGGAACGGGAACGGGAACGCTCTCGTTACCCTCTCCTTCCCTCCGCGCTGGTGACCGTGTTTGCCAGCAGCATCGCGATCGTCATCGGGCCGACGCCGCCGGGGACCGGAGTGATCGCCGCGGCGCGCTCGGCGGCCGGGGCGAACTCGACGTCGCCGACCAGCTTGCCGTCGACGCGGTTGACCCCGACGTCGATCACCGTCGCACCGGGTTTGATCCAGGCGCCGCGGATCGCCTCGGGACGGCCGAGGGCGGCGACGACGATATCCGCGCGCCCCACCTCCCCCGCGAGATCGGCGGTGCGCGAGTGGCAGAGCGTCACCGTGGCGTCGGCAGCGAGGAGGAGCGCGGCGATCGGCTTGCCGACGAGGTTGGAGCGGCCGATCACCACCGCGCCGGCGCCGCGCAGCCTGGTGCCGCTCGCGACGAGGAGCCGCATCACGCCCAGCGGCGTGCAGGCCACCAGCGACGGCAGACCGGACCATAGCCGTCCCACGTTGACCGGGTGCAGTCCATCGACGTCCTTCGCGGGATCGAGCTGATCGACGATCGCCTTGGCATCGAGCGCGGCGGGCAGCGGGAGCTGAACGAGGATTCCGTCGACGGCCGGGTCGCCGTTCAGTCGTTGCACCAGCGCCGCGAGCTCGGCCTGCGACGTGGTGGCGGGCAGGAGGTGGTCGAACACCGCGACGCCCGCCTCGCGCGCCGCCCGGGTCTTGTTGCGGACGTACACCGCCGAGGCCGGATCGTCGCCCACCAGGACCACCGCGAGACCCGCCACCACGCCCCGCGCGGCCAGCGCCGCCGCCCGCGCCGCCACCTCGGCCCGCACCTCCGCGGCGACCTGTTTTCCGTCGATGATCCGGGCCGTCATCTGCTGTCCTCCTGGCGCTCTCCCGGGGTCCGCGCCGGTTGCAACATCTTCCCCAAGGCCATAGAGTTTCGCAATGCTCGTCATCGGCTGCGGTCTCGCGACGCTCGATTTCGTCGGCCAGGTCGCGCGCATGCCCGAGATCGACGGCAAGACCGACCTGACCGCGTTCAGCCTCCAGGGCGGCGGCCCGGTGGCCACCGGGCTGATGACCCTCTCCCGCTTCGGCGTGCGGACGCGCTTTGTCGGCAAGGTCGCCGACGACGAGATCGGGCGCCTGATCGCCGCCGATCTGCGCGACGCGGGGATCGATCTTCGCCACCTCGTGACCGGCGGCCCCGGCATCTCGCCGCTCTCCTTCGTCGCCGTCGACGCGCTGGGACGGCGGACGATCTTTCACACGCCCGGAGTGGGCGCACGGCTGGCTGCGGACGAGTGGCCAAGCGCGGCCCTCGAGGGCGCGGCGCTGCTGCTCATCGACGGGCACCAGATGGCAGCGCAGATCGCGGCGGCCGAACAGGCCCACGCCGCCGGTGTGCCGGTGCTGCTCGACGCGGGCTCGCTGCGCGAAGGGATGGGCGAGCTGATGGCGCTCGCCGACATCGCCGTGGTGTCGGAGCGCTTCGCCGCCGAGGTGGCGCCGCACGGGGAGCTCGAGGACAGCCTGATCGAGCTGGCGAAGATGGGCCCCGGAAGAGTCGTGATCACCCTCGGCGCCGGCGGCTCGGTCGGCCTCGAGGGGGAGAAGGTGGTCCGCCAGAGCGCGATCGAGGTCGCCACCGTCGACACCACCGGCGCCGGCGACGTCTACCACGGGGCGTTCGCCTACGCGCTGCTCCGCCGCTGGAGCCTTGAACGCTCGATGCAGCTCGCCTCGGCGGCGGCCGGCCTCGCCTGCCGTGCCCTCGGGGGTCGGCCCGGGATCCCGACGCTGGCGGAGGCGCTCGCGGCGGCCGACCTCGAGCCCGACGCGGCGTGATGCGCCGACCGCGCGCCGCGCTGCTCGCCCCCCTGGTGGCGCTCCTCGGCTGCGACGCCGGCATCTCGTTCCAGGGCGATGGCGGGAGCTGGGCCGCGGCGCCGGTACCGCCTTGGGCCCGGCAGGCGCGCCTTGTGATCACCGACAACGGGGACGACACGCTGGCCTTCGTCTCGCTCGATCGGCCGACGCCCCGGCTGCTGGCGATCGTCCCGGTCGGCAACATCCCGATCGAGCTCGAGGGACCGCACCACCTCGCCGCCTCCCCCGACGGTGCGGCGATCTTCGTGGGGCTCTCGAACTACGTACCCGGCTCGGGTTCCGGGCCGCACGGCGCCCATGGCACCGGCACCGTCCCGGGCTCCCTGATCAAGCTGCGCGCGTCGGATCGGGTGCAGCTTGGCGAAGCCCAGGTGGACCGCAGCCCCGGCGACGTGGTGATCGCCAGCGACGGCAAGACCGCCTTCGTCAGCCACTACGACCTGCTGCGGCTTCAGGCCCAGGTGACCAAGGGACAGCCCGAGGAGATGGGCTTCTCGACGGTGGCGGTGATCGACACGGCGACCATGGCGCGCCCGCCGCTCTATCCGGTGTGCGCGACCGGGCACGGGATGGCGCTCTCCGGGGACGAGAAGACGCTCTACGTCGCCTGCTCGCAGGTCGATCAGCTGGCGATCATGGACCTCGCGACGCACGAGGTGAAGCGGGTGCGAGTCGGACCCGATCAGCGTCCGCCGCTGGATCCGAAGTACGGCCCCTACACCGTCACCCGCTGCCCCGCCGACGGCACGCTGTGGATCTCCTGCAACAACTCGGGCGACGTTCGGGTCTACGATCCGAAGAAGGGCGCGATGGACGACGCGCGCAAGGTGTTCGTCAACGGCGTGCCGATGTTCTCGGCCTTCCTCTCCGATGGCAGGACGCTGATCGTCCCACACCAGGGCGACGAAAAGATCTCGATCATCGACACCGTGACGTCCAAGGAGACAGCGGTGATCTCGCTTCCGGAGCCGGTGTGCCTGAAGGCGCACGCGATCCTGGTGATGCCCGATGATCAGACCGCCTACCTCGTCTGCGAAGGCGATCACGTGGAGCGCCCCGGGACGCTGGTGGCGCTCGATCTGAAGGCGCGCGCAGTGCTCGGCCACGTCGAGGTCGGCCTGTTTCCCGACGGAATCGCGCTCTTGCCTGCCGCGCCATGACCGACCTTCGGTGGTGGTGGTGGCGCGCGCGTTCGTGGCGGCGCTAGGAGAGCGACGTCGACTGCGGGGGCGGCAGCTGTCCGAAGTGCGGTGCCGGGCGGAAGTGTCTGGTCGGCGATGACTGCGAGAGCGGGCACTGCACGAACGACGCATGCAAGCCGGCGACGGGGGACATGGCTCTCCTGGTGAGTCTCGACATCGCGGCCCCCTTGTTGAGGAATACGGACACCTTGTCCTCCGCACCGCGCGCGACCGCGATATCGAGCTTGCCGTCGCCGTCGAGGTCCGCGATCGCGACCGCCGAACCCGAGATATTGGCGACGTCGACCGCCTGGAAGATCCCGCCGCGATGATTGATCATGAGCACCAGCTTGTCGCCGCCTCCGCCGGTCAGGATGGCCACGTCGAGAGCGCCGAGGCCCCGGAGATCGCCGGCCGCGAGGGCCAGGGATGGGCCGCCGCCGTGCTGGTAGTTGAACGACGGGGCAAAGGTGCCGCCGCCCCCCTGGCTCACCAGCACCGCCATGCCCTTCGCGCCGCCCGTCGGGGCCACGAGATCGGGTTTCTTGTCGCCGCTCATGTCGCCGACCAAGACGGATCCCGGGACGCCCAGGAGCGCGATCTGGGTCGGGACCCCGAGGACGCCCTTGCCCTCCGTGGCCATCGGGAGACGGTAACACGGCGGGTGGCCTGCAGCGAGGCGTCGCCCGAACGGGGGTGCTTAACGGAGAAGGGGGTCCCTCCGCTCACGGAGTCGTAGTCGTAGTCGTAGTCGATTCAGGGGCACTCTCGCGCGGGGGATCCCCTCTCCGGCACATGCGCGTGAGCATCTCCACGATGCGGGTGAGCAACTCCATGGCCTGTCGCCGAGTGTCTTCCAAGGCGAGTTGCAGGACCGCAAAGGC
>SHYY01000139.1 GCA_009692555.1 Myxococcales bacterium | reverse complement strand
ACACCCGGCGACAGGCCATGGAGTTGCTGACCCGCATCGTGGAGATGCTCACGCGCATGGGCCGGAGAGGTGATCCCCCGCGCGCGAGTGCCCCTGAATCGACTACGACTACGACTACGTGAGCGGAGGGACCCCCTTCTCCGTTAAGCGCCCTCGATCCCGGCGGGTGATCCAGGTGCTCGGCGTGATCGGCCCCGGTCGTGCCTGTTCAGACGCTCCGGTGCGCGGCGGGCGAGGGTCCCCACGATCCCAGGCGCGCGTAGTGGGCCAGCATCTCCCGCGCGTCCCGCGAGAGCCCCTGGAACTCGAGGCCGCAGGTGAGGTGGCCGCCCGCGGACTCGATCCGCACCACCACCGCCTCGGTGGTGATCGTCTCGGCCCCCGGTACGCGCAGCTCCACCGCATGCAGGATCACCCCGCGAACGAGGTCGTGGTCGCGGGGCGATTCGAGCTGCAGGAGCGCTCCACCGCTGCTCAGGTTCAACACCTGCCGGCGGCGCGCCGGGCCGTCGCCCTGTGCCAGGGTGACCAGCGCCCCATCGGCGGCGATCCGCGGGGACTGGCGCCGTCCGAGCAGCTCCCGCTCGCGGCGGATCGCGTAGCGGATCAGGCGCTCCCGCTCCCGCATCGCGAGCTCGCCGAACTCGATCCCGCAGCGCCTTCCCCCATCGCTGGTGGTGGAACCATCGAGGTGGCGCACCTGCCCGCTGGTGACGAAGGGCTCCTCGCCCGGGAGGCGCACCTCGACACGGGTGATCGCCGTGTCGGCGGGCAGTTCGTCGTCGGTGGCAAGCTGCACCGAGACGCCCCCGCCGCCGAGATCGATCAGCCGGCGCACGCCAGCGAGCCCGCTCGCGGAGGCGACCACCGCCTGGCTGCCGTCGGGCGCACCGACGCGAAAATACTGCCTTCGCTGGAGCCGGCAGAAGTCTTCCGGGGGAGCGAGGAGCAGCGCCGGCCCCTCGGGGCGCAGCACCTCCCCCACGCGTCGAGTCCAGAAGTCGTGCTTCACGCCACCGTGGGTGCACTCGACGGCGACCCGCGAGAGCTCGGCGAGGCGGCGCCGTGCGTCGGCCGATGCGGGCGGCGCGATCACCAGCCCGCCGTCGCTGCGGACCTCGAGAAGCGTGCTGGAGTGGGTGCGCGCGGCGTCGCAACCCGCCCCGTCCTTCGGCGGGGTCCCCTCCAGGCGGAGGGCCAGGCGCGCTCCGGCGGCGCAGGCATCACGCAGCAGGGCGGCGACCGTTTCGGTGGGGACCCGGGTTCGTCCGCGATCGTTCATGGTGCCTCTTTATGTAACACCGATCTCGGTCCCCGAGCCGAGGGGGCGCTGAGGTGAGGCTCAGGAGCGCAGGGCGGCCCAGGCGAGGGCCAGCCAGCCGGCCAGGAGAGCCACTCCGCCGAGGGGCGTCACCGCGCCGAGCACGCGCACCCCCGAGAGCGCGAGCGCGTAGAGGCTGCCCGAAAAGATCACCGTTCCCAGCGCGAACAGCCAGCCCGCGGCGGTGGCCGCCTGCGAGGGCACCCGCGCGGCCAGGAGCCCGACCGCGAGCAACGCGAGCGCATGGAACATCTGGTAGCGCGCCGCGGTCTCGAACACCGCCAGCAGGTCGGGCGGCAGGCGCTGCCGGAGCGCGTGCGCGCCGAACGCCCCCGCAGCGACGGAGAGGAAGCCGGAGAGCGCCCCCAGGACGAGGAAGAGGCGGCCCGTCATCGCGCCAGCGCCCGGTCGATCTCGGCCTGGAACTTCTCGAACGGCTGTGCGCCCGAGATGAACACCCCGTTCACGAAGAAGGCCGGGGTCCCCCGCACGCCGGCCTGCTCGCCCACCTTCATGCTCTCGGCGACGGTGCCTGCCTGCTTTCCCCCGTCGAGGCAGGCGTTGAAGCGCTTTCCGTCGAGGCCGAGCTGCTTCGCCGCGCCCGAGAGCGCCGCCGCGTCGAGCGATGACTGGTGCTCGAACATCCAGTCGTGCAGCGCCCAGAATTTGCCCTGCTCGTGCGCGCACTGCCCCGCCTCGGCCGCCCGCCGCGCATGCTCGTGGAACGAGAGCGGGAAGTCGCGGAACACGAGACGCACCCGGTCGCCGTAGGCCTTCACCACCTCCTCCATCACCTTCTGTCCGCGCGAGCAGTAGGGGCACTGGAAGTCCGAGAACTCGACGATGGTCACCTTCGCCGTCGCTGGCCCGCGCGCTGGGCCGGCCGCCGCTACCTGCACCCGCGGCGCCTCCAGCAGCACCTGGACGCCCGCCTTCCTGCGCAGATCTTCGATCACCGTGCCCATCGCGTCGTGCCGCTTCGCCCCGGTCAGCCCCTGGATGATCGTGTCCTTCACCTCCTCGAACTTCTTCCCTGCCAGCTCCGGACCGAGGCGCTCGCGGCTCTTCTCGAAGAACGCCTTCGCCTCCGCCTCGCTCACCAGCGGCACCTGCGCCTCGACCTGCTTCCTCACGAACTGCTCGGCGGTGAGCCCCGCCCGCTTCGCCGCCGACGCGATCGCCCGATCGGTGATCAGCTTCTCCAGGGCGCGTTCGCGCAGCTCATGCAACTCCTGCGGCACAGCCCGGTCGACCTCCGATAGCGTGATCGCTTGATCGCCCACCCGCGCCACGATCGGATCGATCAGGGCGGGGGGTGCGGCGGGCGCGATGGATGCGGCGGGCGGCGGCGCGGCGGCGGAGAGCGCCGCGACGAAGAGCGGTGCCAGGACGGCAGACAGGCGTGGCATCGGGGACCTCATGCGCGAGCGCGCACTATGTCAGATCCCCGGGCAACGATGCCAGGCGCTCTGGCGCAGGCCCCAGGTTATGATAGCGCCCCATGCTGCGACCGATGACCCTCGCCGGCCTGCTGTTCCCGCTGGCTCTCCTGCCGGCGGCGGGGTGCGACGATCTGCCCGAGGAGTCGCTCCCGTTCGACGCCGCACGGTCGCCCGATCTGATGCAGGGCCCCGATCTGGCGATCGCCTCGCCCTGGCGCCCCGAAGCGTCGAAAACGAGCGCCGACCTGCTCGCCGTCTGGGGGAGCGGCGCGCTGGACGTCTACGCCGTCGGTGCGGGCGGCACGATCCTCCATTCGGCCGGTGATGGCCTGTGGAGCCCGCAGGTCGCGGGGACCCCCCTCGGGCTCGCCGGCGTCTGGGGCAGCGCCGCGCGCGACGTCTACGTGGTCGGCGAGAAGGGCACCATCCTGCACTCGGGTGGCGATGGCAAATGGGCCGCCCAGCCCTCCGGCACCGCCGCACGCCTCACCGCCCTGTGGGGCAGCGGCCCGAAGGACCTCTACGCCGTCGGCGACACGCAGGTGATCCTCCACGCGACGGGCGCAGGCGACTGGAAGGTCGAGTTCAATCAGCCGGGCACACCTCCCTTCGTTGCCATCTGGGGCAGCGGACCCAAGGACGTGTGGGCGATCGGTCGCGAGATCTGGCATTCCAATGGCAACGGAAAGTGGGATCCCCGGGTGAACTCCAACCACCCGACGCTGGCGGGGGTCTCTGGCAGCGGCCCCGAGGACGTCTACATCGTCGGCTCGGTGGCGGGCAATCTCTTCAATGGAATGATCCTCCATTCGCACTCCCACGGACCGTGGAACGAGAGCCCCAATCACCCCGCGCAGCTCCGCGCGGTGTGGGGTGCCGCCGCCGACGACGTGTGGGCCGCGGGCTTCACCGCCGCCGATCGCGGGGTGATCATCCACACCACGGGAAACGACACATGGGCGCTCGAGCCGGGCGTCCCGCAAGGCCAGCTGCTCGCCTTGTGGGGCGCCACCCTGGGCCCGGTGTGGGCGGTCGGGCGCAAAGGGGAGATCCTGGTCCATCGGTAGCCGCGTATGCGCGTCGGGCTTTGCCTGGTGGCGCTACCGCGGGGGATCAAAAGGACCCTCCCAGGGTCCTTTTCTCAATAAAGGCGGAAGGGGTGTCTGTAGATCACGGATGGAAAAAGACGCCGCCACACCCGACCCGTTCATCGGTCGCGTCCTGCGCGATCACGAGATCGAGCGCCGGCTCGGCAGCCGGCCCGGCTCGGTCTACCTGGCGCGTCATCGCGAGCTCAAGCTCTCCGTCGCTGCGCTGCGCGTCCTCGGCTCGCAGCGCGCGGCCGCCGGGCTCGACGAGCGCTTCCGCCGCGAGGCCCGGATCGCGGAGGTGGTGGGCAATCGCCGCGTGGTGATCCCCTACCACATCGGCCGCTTCGACGACGGGACGCCCTACCTCCTCATGGAGTACGTCCGGGGCCGCAGCCTTGCAGACACGCTCGCCGACCACGATCCGATGCCGCTCCTCGATGCGCTCAAGATCGCCTACCGCGTCTCCGACACGCTGGTCGCCGCGCACGAGGCGGGCTTCCCGCACGGCGACCTCACGCCGAGCCGCGTGCTGCTCACCCGCGACGGGGATCTCGCGAAGCTGTGCGACTTCGGGATCACCCATGCGCCGGGCGCGCGCGGCACCGCCGGCTACCTCTCGCCAGAGGGCGCGGAGGGGCGCGAGGTCGACGGCCGCGCCGACGTGTTCTCGCTCGGGGTCATGCTGTTCGAGATGCTGTCCGGCGAGCTGCCGTTCCCGGGGCTGACCGAGGAGGAGAGCGTGGCCGCGGTGCGCAGCGAGCCAGCGCCCGCGATCGGCGCGCGACGCCCGAAGCGCCTCGAGGCATCGCCGCCGCTGCTCGAGGAGGTGGTGGCGCGAACGCTGATCAAGGACCCCGCGCATCGCCTGGCGATCGGCGAGCTCCGGCGCGCGCTCTTCGTCGCGCTGAAGGTGGTGACGGCGCAGTCGAAGGAGGTGGAGCCGCTGCGGGAGGTGGCCCTGGCGCTGGCCGCGCTCGACGCGGACGAGAAGGAGCCGCGGTGATTCTTCCCGGGACCCGTCCCATGAGTCACTGGGGGTGGGGCCACGCCGACCAGCTCCCCGACGAGGCAGCGCGGCGCGCCCTGGGCATCCAGGTGGGCGGCTTGCTCGGCGGTGACGCGCTCGATCCCCGCCCGCTCCCCCATCCGGAGGCGATCCGTCTTCCGCCGCCTCGGGTCGCGCCGCCCCCGTCGCTGGCTGCGTTCTGCAGTGACGATGCAGCGGAGCGCGCTGCCCACACCTATGGCAAGGGCTACCGCGATCTCGTGCGCGGCTTCTCGGGCGACTTCTCCGCGGCCCCCGATCTGGTGGCGCGCCCGCGCACCGAGGGGGAGATCGAGGCGGCGCTCGAATGGTGCGGTGCAGCAAACGTGGCGCTGATCCCGTTCGGCGGCGGCACCAGCGTCGTCGGTGGCGTGGAAGGCGGAGGCGGCGCGAACCGGGAGCGCTTCAATGGGGTCCTCTCGCTCGATCTCCGCGCCCTCGATCGCGTGCTGGAGGTCGATCCGATCTCCCGCGCCGCGCGCATCCAGGCCGGCGCCACCGGACCGCACCTCGAGGCCCAGCTGGTCGCCCACGGGCTGACGCTGCGCCACTACCCCCAGTCCTTCGAGTTCTCGACGCTGGGGGGCTGGATCGCCACGCGCGCCGGCGGCCACTTCGCCACCCTCGCGACCCACATCGACGACGCCGTGGAGTCGGCGCGGATGATCACGCCGCGCGGGGCGTGGGCGTCCTTGCGCCTGCCCGCCTCGGGAGCCGGCCCGAGCCCCGACCGGATGGTCCTCGGGTCCGAGGGCATCCTCGGCGTGATCACCGAGGCGTGGCTGCGTCTCCACCCGCGCCCGACCTTTCGCGCCGGCGCCAGTGTCCTGTTCGCCGATTTCGCCGCCGGGGTCGCGGCCACCCGCGCGATCGCGCAATCCGGGCTCCATCCCGCGAACTGCCGGCTCCTCGATCCGCGCGAGGCGCTGCTCCATCGCGTGGGCGGCGACGGCGGTGCGGTGCTCCTCCTGGCCTTCGAGTCGGCCGATCACCCGCTCGATGCCTGGATCGCGCGCGCCCTCGCCCTCGCCGCGTCGTTCGGGGGGCGCTGTCCCTCGGGGCCGCGGCTGCGCGCCGGCGGCGAGGGCGACCCGGGCAGCGCCGGCGAGACCGACCGCTGGCGCAGCGCGTTCCTCGCCGCGCCCTACCTCCAGACCGCGCTTTGCAGCCTCGGTGTCCTGGTCGACACCTTCGAGACCGCCTGCACCTGGGACCGCTTCGATGCGCTGCACGCAGCGGTGGTCGCCGCCGTCGAGGAGGCGCTCCGCCGGGTCGCCGGGGGTGGCGTGGTCTCGTGCCGCTTCAGCCACGTCTACCCCGACGGTCCGGCGCCCTATTACACCTTCGTCGGCCGCGCTCGCGATGGCGAGGAGCTTGCGCAGTGGGCCGAGGTCAAGCGCGCGGCCTCGGACGCCCTCGCCGCCCACGGCGCCACGATCACCCACCACCACGCCGTCGGGCGCGTCCACCGCCCCTGGTACGACCGCCAGCGCCCCGAGCCGTTCGCTCTCGCCCTGCGAGCGGCCAAGGCGGCGCTCGATCCCGCCGGGATCCTCAATCCGGGCGTACTGATCGACTGACGGTGAGTCCCCGTTTGGATGCCGGCCCGGCCCCGTCGGTGGTACCCTGCCTTCGTGCTCTCGCGGGTCTCCCCGGTATTGATCCTCGCCGCGCTGCTCACCGCCGGCTGCGCCGATGCCGGCCAGGCCTCCGACCCCGACGGGAGCGCGTCCAGCGACGCCGCGGCCGCGAGCGATCGCGCGCTTGTGGCGGAGGATCTCGCCCCATCGTCCGATCTCGCCGTCCCCGATCTGGCCGCACCCGGTGACGCGACGTCGAGCGCCGATCTGGCGAGCAGCGACGGAAACGCCAGCGACGGCCCCACCGATCTCGGCAAGTCCGACGGACTGATCTACGACTTCGCCGGCCTCCCGAAGTGCAAGCCCTCGAGCGGCGCCGGCAACCTCGTGATCTGCCTCCAGTCGGGCACCTGTGGCGCCCACAAGTACACCCTCAGCTGCGACCACGATCTGTGCACCTGCCTCGTCGACGGGCAGATCGTCGCAACGTTCAAGCAGTTCAACGCCTGCCTCACCCTCGACGGCGCCTGGAGCAACGGCTGCGGGTTTTGAGCCTCATCGGCTGAGCCCGCTCGGGCATCCAGGCCGGGGGAAGGGCCCACGCAGATGTTGCACACCTCCCGCCGCGCGGTGGTAGATTCCCGGCGCGGCCACCCGGCCCGGACAAGGCAGCCACGATGAGCGCGACCACAGCGGATCGGATCTCGAGCTTCTACCAGACCAGCATCGGCAAGAAGGTGGTGATGGCGGCCACCGGCGTCATCCTCTTCGGCTTCCTCGTCGGCCACCTTCTCGGCAACGTCCAGATCTTCGCGGGCGCCGACAAGTTCAACGCCTACGCCGAATTTCTGCACAACACCCCGTCGCTGCTGTGGGGGACGCGGATCGTGCTCCTGCTCTCGCTGTTCGGGCACGTCACCGCGGTCGTGCAGCTCTACCGGGCGCGCGCCGAGGCCCGCCCGGTGCAGTACAAGGTCAAGCGCAACCGCGGCGCCACCCTCGCATCGCGCCTCATGCTGGTGAGCGGCGTCGCCGTGTTCGCCTTCATCATCTTCCACCTGCTCCACTTCACCACCGGCACGGTCCACGGCGACTTCAAGCCCGACGACCCCGCCCACAACCTGATCAGCGCCTTCACCATCCCGACGGTGGCGCTCGCCTACGTGGTCGCCATGGGCCTGGTGGCGATGCACCTCTACCACGGCCTGTGGAGCTTCACGCAGTCGCTCGGCGTCAGCCACCCGCGCTACACCGGCCGGATCAAGGCGTCCGCGATGCTGGTCTCCGTGGCCCTCTGCGCCGCCTTCGCCTCGATCCCGATCCTCATCCTCGCCCACTACGTCAAATAAGGGGCTCGCCCAATGCAACTCGACGCCAAGGTCCCCTCCGGGCCGATTGAAAAGAAGTGGGATCAGGCCAAATTCGATCTCAAGCTGGTCAATCCCGCCAACAAGCGCAAGTACAGCGTGATCGTCGTCGGGTCGGGGCTCGCCGGCGCCTCCGCCGCCGCGTCGCTGGCCGAGCTCGGCTACCAGGTGAAGTGCTTCTGCTTCCAGGACAGCCCGCGCCGCGCCCACTCGATCGCCGCCCAGGGCGGGATCAACGCCGCCAAGAACTACCAGAATGACGGCGACAGCGTGCAGCGCCTGTTCTACGACACGGTCAAGGGCGGGGATTTCCGCGCCCGCGAGGCCAATGTCTATCGCCTGGCGCAGATCAGCGTCAATATCATCGATCAGTGCGTCGCGCAGGGCGTGCCCTTCGCCCGCGAGTACGGCGGCGCGCTGGCCAATCGCTCCTTCGGCGGCGCCCAGGTGTCCCGCACCTTCTACGCGCGCGGCCAGACCGGCCAGCAACTGCTCCTCGGTGCCTACCAGGCGCTGGAGCGGCAGATCGGCCTCGGGCGGGTCACGATGTACCCGCGCACCGAGATGCTCGATCTCGTGCTGGTCGACGGGCGGGCGCGCGGAATCGTCACCCGCGACCTCATCACAGGCGAGGTCGCCTCCCACGTCGCCGACGCGGTGGTCCTCGGCACCGGCGGGTACGGGAATGTCTTCTACCTCTCCACCAACGCCAAGGGATCGAACGCCACCGCGATCTGGCGCGCCCACAAGCGCGGCGCATTGTTCGCCAATCCCTGTTTCACCCAGATTCACCCCACCTGCATTCCGGTCTCGGGCGATTACCAGTCGAAGCTCACCCTGATGAGCGAATCCCTGCGCAACGACGGCCGGATCTGGGTGCCGCTCAAGAAGGGCGACACCCGCTCCCCCTCGGACATCCCGCCCTCCGATCGCGACTACTACCTCGAGCGCCGCTACCCGGCGTTCGGCAACCTCGTCCCGCGCGACGTCGCCTCGCGCAACGCCAAGACGGTGTGCGACGAGGGGCGCGGCGTCGGTCCCACCGGCCTCGGGGTCTACCTCGACCTCTCGGAGTCGATCGGACGCCTCGGGATCGCGACCATCCGCGAGCGCTACGGCAACCTGATCGACATGTACGAGCGCATCACCGGCGAGGATCCCTACAAGACCCCGATGCGGATCTATCCCGCGATCCACTACACGATGGGCGGGCTGTGGGTCGACTACAACCTCATGTCCACCATTCCCGGGATGTACGTGCTCGGCGAGGCCAATTTCTCCGATCACGGCGCCAATCGCCTCGGCGCGAGCGCGCTCATGCAGGGGCTCGCCGACGGCTATTTCATCATTCCCTACACCATTGGCGATTACCTCGCGAGCACCAAGCTCGAGAAGGTCGACGCCGCCCACGCCGCCTTCGCCGACGCCGAGCGCGGAGTGAAGGAGCAGACCGCGCGATTCCTCGCCAGCGACGGGAAGCGCACCGTCGATTCGTTCCACAAGGAGCTCGGGAGGCTGATGTGGGAAAAGTGCGGGATGGGGCGCACCGCCACCGGATTGAAAGAGGCGGTGGTGAAAATCCCCGAATTGCGGGAGCGCTTCTGGAGCGAGGTCGCCGTCCCCGGAACCGGCGAGGAGCTCAATCGCGAGCTGGAGAAGGCGGGCCGCGTCGCCGATTACATGGAGCTGGCGGAGCTGACCTGCCGCGACGCGCTGGCCCGCAACGAATCGTGTGGCGGCCACTTCCGTGAGGAGTACCAGACCCCCGAGGGCGAGGCGCTGCGCGACGACGACAACTACAGCTACGCGGCGGCCTGGGAGTGGAAAGGGACGGGGCAGGAGCCGGCGCTGCACAAGGAGCCGCTCGCGTTCGAGCACGTTCACCTCGCGCAACGGAGCTACAAGTAATGCGTACGTTCAGCCTGACCTTGCATGTGTGGCGTCAGAAAAACACGAAGGATCCCGGGGGTTTCGTCGCATACAAGGTGCCCGAGGTCAGCGAGCACATGTCGTTCCTCGAGATGCTCGACGTGGTCAATGAAGGATTGATCGTGAAGGGGGACGATCCGATCGCCTTCGACCACGACTGCCGCGAGGGGATCTGCGGCACCTGCGGCTTCATGATCAACGGGGACGCGCACGGCCCGCACCGCGGCACCACCGTCTGCCAGCTGCACATGCGCCACTTCCAGGACGGCGAGGAGCTGTGGCTCGAGCCGTGGCGCGCGGCGGCCTTCCCCGTGATGAAGGATCTGGTGGTCGATCGCGGCGCGTTCGATCGGATCATCGCCGCCGGCGGCTTCATCTCCGCACCGACGGGGAGCGCCCCCGACGGCAACGCGATCCTCGTCCCCAAGCCGGCCTCCGATCGGGCGATGGACGCGGCCGCCTGCATCGGCTGCGGCGCCTGCGTCGCGATGTGCCCGAACAGCGCCGCCGCGCTCTTCACCGGCGCGAAGATCGCCCACCTGAACCTCCTTCCCCAGGGCCAGCCCGAGGCCGCCGCGCGCGTCGTGGCGATGGTCGGTCAGATGGAAACCGAGGGCTTCGGGCACTGCACCAGCACCGGCCAGTGCGAGGCCGTCTGCCCGAAGGAGATCCCGATCGAGGTGATCGCCCGCATGAACTGGGACTTCATCAAGGCCAGCGCCGACAAGCGCGAGGCAAAGTCGCGCGGCGATTGAAGAAGCCGTGGCAAAGGCGCCCTCGGCGGACAGTCGGCGGTCGACGGTCCGGGGTCACCGTCCCCGCGCCCCAGGGGGCGGCGTACCGGCGCCCGGGGGCGGCGAGAAGCAATCGAACACGACGTGGACGGCCTTCAGTGTCGGGGACGCCGGTTTTGCGGCCTCCAATGCGAACTCGACTTGAAGAAAGCCATCGTCGTGAAAGCTGGGAACGAGGGTCTTCGGGTCGCTGAAATCGGCGGGCGAGGCCGCCACCGATTGCGTCCAGGCGCCCCATTTGTTGCCCGGCGTGGGCGTGCTGCCCGAGCGCGCGCGGACCCGGATGGATGTGCCGACCGGAATCTGCGCGGTCCAGGAGACGTATCGCCAGCGCGTGTCCCCGGACGGAAAGCTGTCATTCCCCAGGCACCCGCGGAAAATGTAGGACCAGGATCCCGCGGAGCCGGAGAGGACAAGATTGCCGTCACCGTCGCGGAGGACGCCTTCGGCGGCCGCATTGGGATCCCGCTGCTGGTCGGTCGGGAGCGGGAACGGTCGGCTGGCGGCGGGACCGAGCGGGACGTCGGTGCAGTTCGGATCGGTGTTGCCGCACTCATTCAGGAATGCGTCCCAGTCCAGATTCACGGATGCGAGATCACGCGCCACCGCCGTCCCGGCGTCGACCGGCCCATCGACGGCCCCGGTGCGGCATCCGACCGTCGCAGCGACGAGCAGTGACAGGGCGGGCAGGCCAGCGGATGCCAGGCTCATGGCGACAGCATAGCGCGCCGGGCCGGCAAGGGGTGGAATCAGGTTGGGCGCCATGGGCGACGCGGTCATGCCGCCAGTACCGCCAGTACCCGTCGAGGAGGCGCGGGATCTCGGACATCAACGACGTCGCGCGCAGGCACGCTCGGCCGCAGCGACCAGTTCGCGTACGGATGCGCTCGCTGCTTCCAGGTCGATCGACGGCCCATCCACACCCGGATAGCGCTGGGCGACTCCGAAGTCATCCAGGCCAAGCAGCAGGTCGGCCCATCCCGCCAGCGACGGTTCGAACGCCGCGACGGCCTCCACGAGCTGTTCGAGATCGTGCGTTCGCGGTGCGGGACGTCCGTGGGCGACCAGGACGGCGTTGAGGGGCCTTCTCTGCCGCCTGCTGAAGATGAAACCCGGCGGGCCAGTCGGGCAGGTCGGGATCGGCGTCCGCCAGCTCGGCGACGCGGAGATCCGCGCGCGCCCTCTCCATCCACTCGTCGGGGTCGGCTTCAGGTGGCGTCAAGAAGGACCTTGCCGCTCTGCGCGATCTGAAGCGCCAGCGACTGCGGGTGGTTGCGCCACTCCTTCCACTCCGCGGGTGTGTACACCACGATGACGAACGGCACGCCGAGGCCGCGGAGGAGCCGCCGCACATCGCTGGTACGTTGTCCCCGGTCGGGCACGTCCCTGACCACGAGGAGGTCGTAGTCGCTGTCCTTTGCGAGCACCGTCGGTGGCGCGCGATCCGAACAGCATGATCAAACGCGGATGCAGGGGCGCGAGCCGCGCCACCACTTCGCGCAGGATTTCGCCCTGGCGCGACGAGAAGTCCCACTCGAAGGCCGGCTCCATGCTCCCAGCCTACGGGGCGCCCGGCGACGTCAAGCCCCATGCCGCGCGCATCGTGGATATACTCCCGGCCATGCTCTCCTTCAGCTCCCAGCCCCAGGTCGCCGAGCAGCAGATGCGCGCGATCATCTACTACCTCACCGCCTTCGGCTACATCGACGGCGACTTCGATCTCGCGGAGAAGCAGTTCGTCCGCGATTACGTCGGCCAGCTCGTCGAGCACCGCGCCAGCGAGGCGATGGGCGATCGCGATCCGGCGGTGCGGAAGGACGTGGTCGCGCGCTGGACCAAGCACTTCCACGAGGTGGCGAGCGAGATCGATCACCAGATCCTCGAGCACTTCACCGAGTCGGTGGGGGAGGGGGAGAGCACCGAGAAGTTCGTCCTCGCCAAGCTCAAGCTGCGCTGCTTCGAGCTGTTCAAGGGTTTCGACGAGGAGAAACGCGAGAGCCTGCTCGCCACCGTCGACGAGCTGATGCACGCCGACGGCGTGGTCCACCCGAGCGAAGTGACCTTCCGCGACGAGCTCTACCGCCTCCTCGCCGCGCCGATGGAGATCGAGGTCGACGAGCTGGAGCCGGTCCAAGGCGGGATGATGGTGATCGGGCAGGCCGCCCGGCTCATCCCGCGCCAGAACGATCACCCGTTCTTCCGCAACTTCGAGCACGACTACGCCCGCGATCCGGCCACCTTCGCCCGCCAGACCGAGGGCGACATGGCGCTCCTCCACCGGGTGATGGCGAAGTTCGACGAGCAGCGCGCTCTCGGGAAGGGGCGGCTCGCGGGCGCCGCCGACTTCAGCGCCTTCGCGGGCGGCGAGCCCTTCCTCGACGGACACGTCTACGTCCTCCCGCCGAAGCCGGGCAAGGACTACGAGCTCCTGGTGATCGGCGATCTCCACGGCTGCTACTCGTGCCTGAAGGGCGCGCTGATGCAGGCCGACTTCTTCGCCAAGGTCCAGGCCCACCACGACGCCCCCGAGAAGAACCCCGCGATGAAGCTGGTGCTGCTCGGCGACTACATCGACCGGGGCCGCTACAGCTACAACGGGATCCTCCGCACCGCGATGCAGCTCTTCCTGGCGGTGCCCGATCACGTCTACTTCCTGCGCGGCAACCACGAGTACTACGTCGAGCTGAACGGGAAGGTGCTCGCCCCGGTGCGCCCCTCCGAGGCGATGAACTCGCTCCAGGGGATCGCCCCGAACGAGGTGTTCGCCAACTACATGCGGCTCTTCGAGGCGCTCCCGAACATGCTGGTCTTCGAGCGCACATTGTTCGTCCACGCCGGCATCCCGCGCGACTCGGAGCTGGCGGCCAAATGGCGCGGCCTCCCGTCGCTGAACGACCCCGACATCCGGTTCCAGATGCTGTGGAGCGACCCCTCCGAGGTGGAGAGCATCCCCGAGGAGCTGCAGAACGAGAACGCGCGATTCCCCTTCGGCACCCGCCAGTTCCGGAGCTTCATGAAGCGCCTCGGTTGCCACACCCTGGTGCGCGGCCACGAGCGGATCGTCGAGGGCTTCCGCACCATCTACGACCTGCCCGACGCGCGCCTGCTCAGCCTCTTCTCGGCCGGCGGTCGCACCAACCAGGACCTCCCCGAGAGCAGCAACTACCGCGAGGTCACGCCGATGGCGCTGACCATCCGCCACCGCGACGGCATCAGCCAGCTGACCCCGTTCGCGATCGACTACGAGCGCTACAACGATCCCGCCTGCAACGCCTTCCTCCGCGAGCAGCTTGAAATCTGAATCTGGCTGGACGTTTGAGCCTTGACAACATGGTGACCATGAATCACATTCGTGAACATGGTTCACAAAGATGAAGTAGCTGGACACGAACCGCCGGCGCGACGCGGTCGGCGGCGCGAGGTGCGGGGCGAGGCGATCCTCGACGCGGCGATGCGGATCCTCGCGACCGAGGGGCTGGAGGCGGTGACGCTGCAGCGGGTGGGACGCGAGATGGACTACGTCGCCGCCGCGCTCTACCGCTACTTCCCGTCGAAGGACGCCCTCCTGGCGGCGATGCAGCGGCGGGCGGTCACCGTGCTGCACGAGCGCTTCGCCGCCGAGCGAGTGGAGTGGGAAGGGGCGATGGCGCGCTCCATCCCGTCGGTGCGGGCCCTCGGCGCGATCACCGCGGCGGCGCGCTTCTACGTCGACCTTCCCCGCTCCGAGCCGGAGGCGTGGTGCCTCGTGGCGGTGCTGATGGGCGATCCGCGCCGGGTCATCTCCAACGAGGAGGCGGCCCGCACCGCCCCGCTGCTGTTCGCCTTCCTGGCCGATGTGGAGGCGCTGTTCGCCGAGGCGGCGCGCACCGAGGGGCTGGCCGTGGGCGAGGCGCGCGTGCGGACGCTGGTCTTCTGGGCGACTCTTCAGGGGATCGCGCAGATGGAGAAGCTGCGCTCGCTGGCCCCCGGCGCACCGTCGGTGAGCGCGCTCGGGATGGCGGCGGTGGAGGCGCTGCTCTCCGGCTGGGGAGCAGAGCGGGCGGCGCTCCGGGCGGCTCTCCGCGCGGTGGAGCGGCGGTCATGATCGGCGGAATGATCGGCTTCACCCTCGGCGCGGTCACCTGGAGCCTCGCCGAGTACTGCATCCACCGCTTCGTCGGCCACGGACGGAAGCGCCGTCCCGTCACCGGCCTTTCGCGGCTCCTCCCGTCGGGCCGCGCCGCCGAGTTCAACGCCGAGCACCTCGCGCACCACGCCGATCCGACCTACTTCGCGGCCACCTCGCGCAAGGTGCTCCCGGCCACCGCGGTGATCGGCTCGCTCGGCGCGCTCCTCACCATCGCTGCGGGCGCGGCGATCGGGCTCCCGTCCGCAGCCGGCTTCGCGCTCGCCTACGCCGCCTACGAGGTGCTGCACCGCCGCATCCACACCCACCCACCGAAGGGGCGGTACAGCCGCTGGATGCGCCGCCACCACCTCTACCACCACCACCGCAGCCCGCGAACCAACCACGGAGTGACCTCCCCGCTCTGGGATCAGCTCTTCGGGAGCGAGGTGCTGGTCGAGGAGCCGATCGCCATCCCGCGCCGCCTCGCGCCCCGCTGGCTGCTCGATCCGACGACGGGAACGCTCAGTCCCCGCGAGGGCTTCACGGTCCTCGGGTAGATGGCGGAGCGGCCGGGGCTGATCTACTCTCCCGGCCGCGTGGCTCGAACGAACACTGGATCGCCAACCATCGTACGTCCCGCGCTCAGCGCGATCGGCACGCTCGCCGCGGTCTGGGGTCTCGCCGGAGTCGCGCTGCTCCTCGGAAACGCGATCGTTCGACTCGCCCCACGCGCCTGGGAGGCGCTCTCCTCCGATCTCACCTGGTATCAGTGGGCAGCGGTCGCGCTGGTGGTCGTCGGGATGGCGTGGTCCGAGGGCTACCGCGGCTTCCAGCAGGCCTTTTCGCCGCGCGTGGCCGCCAGGGCGCGCTATCTCGCCGACCACGTCACCCTCGCGCGGGCCCTCCTCGCGCCGCTCTTCTGCATGGCCTACTTCCACGCCACGCGGCGACGGCAGATCGTCTCGCTCACGGTGAGCGCGGGGATCGTCGTCCTGGTCCTCGTGGTGCGCCTGATCCCGCAGCCCTGGCGCGGGATCATCGATTGCGGAGTGGTCGTGGGCCTCGCCTGGGGCCTGGTCGCGCTGCTCGTCTTCGCGCTGCGCGCCTTCTCCGGGCGCGGCCTCGATCATTCGCCCGAGGTGCCCGGGTAGGAGCCCGGCCGGAATAAACTGCGCATCTCGGCGGTCCGAGGCGCCCGGATTTGCGAGGCGCGACGACGGAGAATACTCTCTGTACTTTCCATTTCTCACAGGTCAAGCAATTCTCCGACGGTAAATCGCGTTTCTCTTGCACCGCAACCGAGGCTGTGTAACAGTCTGTGTAACATTTCTTCGGAGCACGAAATGCGCAGCGACAACAGGAGCGGCAACGCCTGGGTCTACTCCCACCGCGGCGACAAGTGGCGTGTCTACTTCCGCGT
>SHYY01000138.1 GCA_009692555.1 Myxococcales bacterium | reverse complement strand
CAGGCCATGGAGTTGCTGACCCGCATCGTGGAGATGCTCACGCGCATGTGCCGGAGAGGTGATCCCCCGCGCGAGAGTGCCCCTGAATCGACTACGACTACGACTACGACTACGTGAGCGGAGGGGGCCCCCTTCTCCGTTAAGCACCCTCGACACGCCGCGTCGGACGACGAGGAAGCCGGCGGCGGTCACGGCACCAGGATCGGTAGTCCGCGGATCCGCCCGGCGCGCACGCCGGCGATAGCCTCCGCGAGGCCGGAGAAGGGCAGGGCGAGGGTCTCCGGCGCGAGCGGAAGCTCCCCGCGAACGACCAGGGCCACCAGTTCGGGCAGCAGGTCGGGGTGGCAGGCAGCGGCGCCCACGACGACCGCCTCGGACTCGGCGATGCCGTCGAGATCAGCCTGCGGGGCGGACCCATCCCCGTCGGCGAGCAGCGCTGCGGTTCCGCCGTCCGCAACCAGCAGAAGGGCCCGGCGCCGGCCAGCTGCCGTCGAGGTGGCCTCGATCACCTTCACCTCCAGGCTGTCGACCCCGGCCGCCTGTGCCTGCCTGTGCAGCGAGGCCAGCGCAGCCGGCGCGTCCAGCGCCTCGGCGTCGAGAGCGAAGCGAGCACCGGCCGCCAGCGCGCGCTCGCGGAGCGCCGGGTCGCCGTCGAGGATCGCGGCGTGGGCGCCCTTGGCGCGCGCGATCGCCGCGGCGAAGCGTCCGCGCACTCCACCGCCGACGACGATGCAGAGATCCCCCGGGGCCACCTGCGCTCGCACGATCGCGCCGTAGGGAGCCGCCGCGGCGTCGGCCAGGGCGGCAAAGCGCCACAGCTCCTCCGTCGGTGCGAGCGGTGGCTCGAGGGCCAGGAGGTAGCGCGCCGGGACGGTCTCGTGGGTGGCCACCGCGCCGCGCGAGGCGCGCGAAGGGCATGCCGAGGCGCGTCCGCGACGGCAGCGATCGCACTCGCCACAGGGCAGGACGCGCGGCACGAGGACGCGCCGGCCCATCCACTCCGCGGCCGCGGCGCCAGAGGCCACCACCGTGCCGACGATCTCGGCGCCAGGGGCCGCCCCGACGGCCGATCCCGCGACCTTCACCAGCACCTCCGCAGCCGCCGGCGGGCGCGGATCGAACGCCCGCTCGACGGTACGCCCGTTCTCGACGGTGAAGCGCCTCGATCCGGCGGGAAGATCGCCCAGCATCGCGAGCGCGATCAGCCGAGTGGTTCGTCGCTGAGCTCGTGCTCCGTCAGATCAGACTCGGAGATCGCCTCATCGGCGACCGACACGACCTCGACCAGGTCTTCCGTCGCCGCCGAGGCCTGTCGCGGTCCCGCCGGACCCCGATGGCGCTCGAGCGCGGCGACCAGTTCATCGAAGGGAATCATGGCGCGAGCCTAGCCCTGGCCCGGTGCGCCGTCAATCGCACCGCAGCGACCCTGGTCAGTCGATGATCGTCCAGGTGAGCGTGCGAGGTCGGCGGTCGCGGACGATGTCGACGGTGAGCTCGTGGCGGAAGCGCACGCCCTCCCACACCTGGATGAACTGCTCGGGTTGCTCGATCGGCTTGCCGTTGACGCGCGTGACGACGTCGCCGGGGCGCAGGTCAACGCCGGCGAAGCGGGCATCTCCCGGGAAGAAAGCGTTGAGCTGCCAGCCGGCGAAGCGATGGGCGTGGAAGGTCGGCACCGGGTCGACGTGGGAGAGGAATGCACCGGGCGAGAGCGCGAGCACTCTCTCGAGCTCCGCACGGCGGATCGCCCCGGCGGGGGTCGCGGGCGGGGCGGGGCGGGCCGGCGAGATCGCGGACGGCGCCGAGGGAGCCGGGGAGGCGGCCTCGGACTGGGGGGGCAGCGCGGGCCGCGGCGGAGCAGCGGCGCAGCCGGTCAGGAGCAGCGAAGCGAGGAGGGCGCGAGCCAGCAGGCGGCCAGGGTCCATGGGGGCGAGAATGAGCGCGCAGCCGGCGCCCTGCAAGTTTTCGATCTGCCGGAAGAACCACGCACGAACGAACTTGCCGACCGCCGGGGATGGGCGTAGGCTTCGCCCGATGCGCCGGGGTGATCCCTCGACGTCCGACCCGTACTCCTTTCCTCAGCCGTTCGGGTCGAAGTACGTCCTGCTCGATCACCTCGCCACTGGCGGGATGGCCGATGTATTTGTGGCGCGGCAGTCGGGTGCCGCCGGGTTCGTCAAGGAATGCGTGATCAAGCGCATCCTGCCGCACCTGGCGCGCGACCAGAACTTCGTGTCCATGTTCCTCGACGAGGCGCGGCTGGCGGCGCGGCTCAACCACCCGAACATCGCGCAGGTCTACGATCTTGGGCGCGAGGGCGACGCCTACTTCATCGCCATGGAATACGTCCACGGGATCGACCTCGAGCACGTCCTCCAGGGGGCCATCGATCGAGGCGAGCGCCACCTGCCGTTCCGGATCGCGGCGCGGATCGTCGCCGGCGTCGCCGAAGGCCTCGAGCACGCCCACAATGCCGACGACGAGCACGGCCAGCCGATGCAGATGGTCCACCGCGATGTCAGCCCGTCGAACGTGGTGGTCTCCTTCGATGGTGTCCCGAAGCTGGTCGACTTCGGGATCGCGAAGGCCACCGCCCGTCAGAGCCACACCGAGGTGGGGGTCATCAAGGGCAAGGCGCGCTACATGTCGCCGGAGCAGGTGCAAGGGCAGCCCCTCGATGGGCGTTCGGACCTGTTCTCGCTCGGCTCGCTGCTCTTCGAACTCACCACCGGGCACAACCCGTGGACCGCCGACAACACCGCCATGGTGGGGATCCGGATCGTCAACGAGGAGCCCACGCCACCATCGCTGTTGGTGCTCGACTACCCCGACGAGCTGGAGGCGATCGTCCGGGCGGTGCTGACCAAGCGCCGCGACGAGCGCACCGCCACCGCGCGATCCCTGCAGTTCCATCTCGAGCAGTTCATGCGCGGTTCCGGCCACCACGCCACCGGGCCCGACGTGGCACAATACCTCGCCGAGCGGTTTCCCCGCGAGCGCGCGCGGCGCCCGGGGATCAGCGGCGACCCCACCGCCGAGGCCCCGAAGACGCAGGCGGAGGACACGGCGCATGACGCGCCGCCACACGAACCATCGGAGGTGACTTCCATGAGCGAGCGCAAGGCGCGGACGACCGGGCCGCTTAGCCTGGGTGATTCGGCGCCGATCCTGGGCGATCTCCCGGGCGACGCGGAGCAGCAGCCTTCGCGGCGCAGCCGGACCGGGCCGTGGCTGTTCGTGGTGATCGTCGGCCTGGTCGTGGCCACGGCAGCGGGGCTCCTGATCCTGCGATCGCACCAGATCAGCAAGGAGAAGGAGGCGGCGATCGCGGTGCCGCCCGCGAAGGGGGAGGAAGAGGCTCCATCGGTCGCCCCGTCCGCTGCGCCTGCCGCTGCGCCCGAAGCACCGAAGGTCGAGGCTCCACCGGCCCCCGCAGGAAACCCGCTGGCAGCGCCCGCCGCCATGGCGCCCGACGTGCCAAAGGTCACTCCCCTCGCCGCACCGACGGTCGATCCCAGGGGCGAACCCAGGCGGCCCGCTCGCCCCAAGCATCGCGATGCGCCGCCGGCCGCCCTTCCGCACCTGCCCAAGGCGCCCCCGCCGACCGAATAGCGCCCTCGGTCGAATGAAGCTCAGGCTTTGGGCCCGCGGCGGAATAACTCGCGCAGTCCAGGCGCCGATGCATCCCGGCTCGCGTCGTCGCTCCTCGGTCAAATACTAGAGAGTATTCTCCGTCGTCGCGCCTCGCCATCCGGGCGCCTCGGCCGCGATCATCGATCGCGTTGTCCATTCGCCGGCCCTTAGCGCGTGGGGCGGCGCCTTCGAGCGGCCAGCGCGATCACCATCACAATCAGAATCGCGGCGCCTCCGGCGATGGCATCGCGCCTCCGGACGCGGCGGCGCTTTCCCGCCTCGATCTCGTCCAGGGCAGCGCGGGCGGCCGCGTGCTCCGGCTCGAGCACGAGGGCGCGACGCAGCGCCGCCAGACTGCCGTCGCGAAGCGCGATTGCGGCCTCGATGTGGCGGGCACGCGGCGAAGCGGGGCCACCGGCGTCGAGGTCGACGGCCTGGCGCCACAGTCGCACCGCGCGCTCCGGCTCCGCCGCGAGGAGCGCGTCGCCCTGCGCCTGGAACGCCTCGGCCATCTCGCCGCGGCGCTCGTACATCGGGTCGTGGGCGAGGATGGTCGAGAAGTCGCCGATCGCGCCGGCCAGGTCGCCCGTCGCACGCTTGCCGGCGCCTCGCTCGAACAGCGCGTTCCACTCCGCGGCGTGGCGGCCGTCGTAGTAGGCGAACAGCGCGGCGGTGAGCTCCGCGGAAGAGAGCTTCGCGAGGGCGGCTTTTCCGAGCGGTCCCTCGCTGGCGGCCGGGTCCTTGTCGAGCACGCCGGCGATGTGCTGATCGAGCGCGATCATCGCCATTTCACGATAATTCAGGTAATCCTCTTTTTCCTCCTTTTCGACTGATCCGCCCTGGAGCTTCCGCTTGCGCTTCGGCGCCGGCGGCGGCGGCGGCCCGCTGACGTAGCGCAGCCAGGCGAAGCGGGCCTCGCGGCGCACCCTGCGCGACGCGGCGTCGACCTGCCCCAGCACCGACTCGACCGCGTCCAGGGCGCGCGCCTCGCCGTAGGCGTGGAGGATATCCGCGCGCAGGCGATCGTCGAGCGCGCAGGCGATCGCCGTCGACGGGCGCTGGCGATCCATGCGGTCGAGCTGGTAGCTCGCGTAGCGGTGCTGCCTCGCCAGTCCCTTGCCCGGGGCGTGCATCCGCTGGATCAGCCCCGGCACCGACAGGGCGCCGAGGGCCCGGATGGCCCGCCCGCATTCGTCGCGAAACACGCCATCGTGGGCGAAGGCGAAGTCGAACAGCGGGCCCAGGGCCTCGGGGCGTCCGGTGGCGGCGAGCGCGCGCATCAGCGCCACCGCTTCGAGCGCGAGCGCCCTGGCGGCGGCGGATCCGGGCAGCGGCGCGAGCACCGCGTTGGCACCGACGTCGAGGGTGGCCAGCGCCGTCAGCCAGTCCAGCTTCTCGGGATCATGGGGCGTCGGCCGACGCGGGCGGGGCTTGCCCTTGGCCACGCGCGCGGGGCGCCAGGGAGGCTCCGGCTTCATGGTCCAGAGCCCGCCGAGGGGAGAGGTGTTGGGCACCTGGGCCCAGATTTCGAGGAGCAGCTTGCGGAAGGTGTCGGTCGGGATCGGTCGCTCGCGAAGCAGGCGGCGGCGGTACGAATCGAGCCCGGCGGCAGGCAGGGCGGCGAGGGCGCAGGCGGCGGCGAGTCGGTCGTTCGGGTCCCTGCCACCGAGGCGCGTGGTCAGCGCATCGATCGCCTCTTCCGACGGGGCGGGGAGATCAGCGGCGCCGAGGCTGACGACGACCGCGGGGAGGGCGAAGAGGAGGGCCTGCAGCATCCCCCGGATCGTGGCGCACCTTGCGGCCTCAGTGCAAGTTTCGCGAGCCGCCCATCCGTCCGCTGATCATTCCCTCGGCCCCCTCGTCGAAGCCGACGAAGCGCACCCCCATGCCGGTGAGGCTGCGCGGGCCGCCTGCGTCGGCGAAGTTGACGAAGTAGTGGCCCTTGACCTCGCCGCGGGCGACGATCTCCCCCGGGGTGTCGGGGAGCGTGAAGTGGACCCGGACCGCGCTGCCGAGCGGCAGTGGATCGGAGAGCTCGACGAACATCCCGCCCGCCGAGATGTTGCGGGCGATGCCCTGGCACTCGCCAAAGGTGCTGCTGCTGATCGAGACCGCGAAGACCTTGTCGAACCGGAGCGTTCGCCGCTTGTCCATCTGGCTCCTTATCGCTACGATGTGTACACCTATCCTAACCGGGTAGGCAGATGAAGTCAAAGAACCTACTTCTACCTACATCAACCAGGTGAATAACTCCATGAAAACATTGGTCACCGGCGCATCGGGGTTCATCGGATCGGCGGTCGTGCGGAAGCTGCTTGGGCGCGGCAAGGAGGTCCGCTGCTACCTCGAACCGGGGGCGCCGCGGGCCAACCTCGACGGGCTGGAGGTGGAGATCCTGGAGGGCGACGTCAACGACCGCTCGCGCATCGCCGAGGCGCTGAAGGGCTGCGACACGCTCTATCACCTGGCGGCGATCTACGCGATCTGGCTCAAGCAGCCGGAGAGGATGTACGAGGTCAACGTCGAGGGGACCAAGACGGTGCTGTGGGCCGCCTACAAGGCCAACCTGGACAAGGTGGTGTACACGAGCTCGATCGCCGCGGTGGGGCGGCGCGAAGACGGGCGGCCGGCCGATGAGACGGTGCCGTTTTCCCCCTCGGACTGGGCCGACGGAAACGGCTACATCCGCTCGAAGTGGCTCTCGGATCGCGATGCGCTGCGCTTCGCCCGCGAGGGGCTGCCGCTGGTGGTGGTGAACCCTGCGTTCCCGTTCGGCGAGCGCGACATCGCGCCCACCCCGACGGGCGGCTTCATCATCGGCGCGATCCGCGGGAAGGTGCCGGGCTACATGGACGGCGGCTTCTGCGCGGTCGATGTCGAGGACGTCGCGGAGGGGCACGTGCTGGCGGCGGAGAAGGGGCGGGTGGGCGAGCGCTACATTCTCGGCAACCACAATGTCTCGTGGAAGGACTTCCTCACCCTCGCGGCGAAGGTGGCCGGCGTGAAGCCCCCGTCGCTGCACTTCCCGCGCTGGCTGGCGATGGGGACCGGATGGGCGATGGAGAAATACAGCACAAAGATCGCGCACCGGCGGCCGCTCGCGACGTACAAGTCCATGGTGTACACGGCGCAGAACCTCTATTTCGACAACACCAAGGCGCGGCGCGAGCTTGGCTTGCCGTCGACGCCGCTCGAGGATTCGCTGCAGCGGTCCGTGCGCTGGTTCCGAGAACACGGGTACGCCTAGCGAACGATGCGCCTCCTCCCTCCGCTGGCTGTCCTGCTCCTGGCCCTTCCGTCGCTGGCGGCGACGACGGTTCCCTGGCTCGGGATCGAGATGGCGCCCGGGAGTCACGGCGGTGTGGCGGTGCGCGGCGTCGCCAAGGGATCGCCCGCCCAGCGCGCGAAGATCGTCGCGGGTGACCAGGTGCTGGCGATCGACCAGCGCCCCATCGGGGGGCCCGAGGATCTCCTGAAGGCGGTGCAAGCGGCTCCGGTGGGAGCACACCTCAAGCTGCTCGTGGTGGGCAAGCGGGGAGAGCGCACCATCGATGTGACCCTCGAGGCACGGCCCGCGGAGGCGGCCCTGCAACGGGGCGGGCTGTTGCGTCTGGCGGCGCCTGACTTCGTGCCGAAGGTGCGGGCGGGGGCGAAGTTCGCGAAGCTGTCGGCGCTCAAGGGGCAGGTGGTGCTGCTCGACTTCTACGCCACCTGGTGCGGGCCCTGCCTCGACGCGATCCCGCGCGTCGAGAAGCTGCACGAGGCGTTCGGAGGCAAGGGGCTGAAGGTGATCGGGATCTCGACGGAGTCGGCCGCCGTGGTGGCGGCCTCGGCGCGCACGCTGGGCATGAAGTACAGCCTCGTGTCCGACGAGGACGAGCAGATCTCGGCGCGCTATCGGATCCATGCGCTGCCGACGCTGGTGGTGATCGACAGGAAGGGGATGATCCAGGAGATCGCGATCGCCGATGTCGGGGCGGCGGACCGCGCGGTGCGCGAGCTGCTGAAGTAGATGGTCCCGCGGCTGATCGAGTTCTTCGGGCTGCTGAGGAAGAACGGGGTGCGGCTGTCGACGGCCGAGACGCTCGATGCCTTGCGGGCGGTGGAGGTGGTGGGAATCGCGGATCCGGAGGCGCTGCGCGGGGCGCTGGTGGCGTCGCTGGTGAAGCGCACCGCCGACGAGGAGGTGTTCGACGAGCTGTTCGATCTCTACTTCTTTCGGCAGGGGGACTTCGCGGCACGCGCGGCGGGGAGCGGGGCGCCGCTGATCGAGGAGCTGCGATCGCGCGGCTTCACCGAGGAGGAGATCGAGGCGCTGCTGGCGGTGCTGGCGGACGAGGCGGCGCGGATGTCACCGACGGCGCGGATGGGGCTGGGGCTGCGCCGCGGGCACGTCGAGGCGCTGATCCGGCTGGCCGGGGTGCAGGTGGATCTCGGGCGGCTGGTCAACCCGCTGCAGATCGGCTTCTTCACCCAGCAGCTGGTCGACCGGCTGCAGTTCCGGCAGGCGGAGAGCGAGCTGGCGGCGCTCCAGGCGCGGCTCGCGCGCACGCTCGGGCCGGGGCGCGCGGAGGAGCTGGCGGGGATCCTCTCGGCCAACCTCGGGCGGCTGCGCTCGGCGGTGCGGCGCTTTGTGGCGGACGAGTTCGAACGCCGCAACGTGGAGTTCGTTCAGCAGTGGCGGGGGCAGATGCTGGCCGAGAAGCCGTTCTCGCAGATGAGCGAGGAGGAGCTGGCGCGGCTGCGCGACGAGGTGGCGCGGCTGTGCCGGAAGCTGCGGCAGATGGCGTCGCTGCGGCGGAAGGTGGAGCGGCGCGGCCGGCTGGATGCGCGGCGCACGATCCGTCGCTCGCTGCGCACCGGGGGAGTGCCGTTCGAGCTCAAGCACCGACGGCGACGGGTCGATCGACCGCGGCTGGTGGTGCTGTGCGACATCTCGGATTCGGTGCGCAACGTGTCGCGCTTCATGCTGCAGTTCGCCTACACGCTGCAGGACCAGTTCGCGCAGGTGCGATCGTTCGTGTTCGTCTCGGACCTCGGCGAGACCACCGACCTGTTTCGCGAGCACGAGATCGATCGGGCGATCACGCTGGCCTACGGCGGGGCGGTGATCAACGTCTACGCCAACTCGAACTTCGGGCACGCGTTCGTGATGTTCCGGCGGCGCTTCAACGACGCGGTGACGACCAAGACGACCGTGATCGTGATCGGCGACGGACGGAACAACTACCACCCGCCCGAGGCGTGGGCGCTGGCCGATGTGCGCGCGCGGGCGAAGCGCGTGCTGTGGCTGAACCCGGAGCCGCCCCTGTCGTGGGCCTTCGGTGACAGCGCGATGCGCGACTACGAGCCGCACTGCGATCGCGTCGAGGTGGTGAACAATCTGTCGTCGCTGAAGCGGGTGGTCGATTCGCTGATCGTGTAGGTCACCCGAGGTCGATCTCGGTGCGTGCGGCGGCGAGCAGAGTGCCGTCGTCGATCAGGGCGCGTACCGCGGCGATGTCGCGGTAGAGTGGGCGGTCACCGTCGAGATGGGAGACCTTGGCACGGATCGCGTCGTGCACAGCGCACAGGGCAGGGCCAGGCCGGAGCGGCGCGCGGAGATCGATCCCCTGGGCGGCGCAGAGCAGCTCCACCGCCAGCACGTTGCGCACGTTGTCGACGATCCGGCGCAGCTTGTCGGCGGCATGCGCGCCCATCGAGACGTGGTCCTCACGACCGGCCGACGAGGGGATCGAGTCGACCGAGGCCGGGTGGGCGAGGATCTTGTTCTCGCTGACCAGCGCTGCGGCGGTCACCTGCGCCATCATGAATCCGGAGTTCAGGCCCGACTCCTCGACCAGGAACGGCGGTAGCCCCGACGAGAGATGGGGGTTGACCAGCTGTTCGACGCGGCGCTCGGCGATGTTGGCCAGCTCGGCGACGGCGATCGCGGCGAAGTCGAGCGCCTGCGCGACCGGCTGGCCGTGGAAGTTGCCGCCCGAGATCAGCTCGCCTTCGGGCCCCTCGTCGGTGGTGAAGACCAGCGGGTTGTCGGTGGCGGAGATCGCCTCGATCTCGAGCACGCCGCGGACGTAGGCGAGGGCGTCGCGGGTGGCGCCGTGGACCTGGGGCATGCAGCGGAAAGAGTAGGGATCCTGGACCTTTCCGCAGTCGCGGTGCGAGTCGACGATGGCGCTGCCCGCGAGCAGGCGGGTGAGGTTGCGGGCGCTGCGAGCCTGGCCAGCGTGCGGGCGGGCAGCCTGGATGCGCGGGTCGAAGGCGCGCGGCGTGCCCTTCCAGGCCTCCAGGGAGAGGCCGCCGGCGAGATCGGCCACCAGCGAAGCGGCCTCCGCGTCGAGGACGGCGAGCGCGCCGACGGCGGTCATGAGTTGGGTGCCGTTGACCAGCGAGAGCCCCTCCTTGGCCTCGAGGACGAGCGGGGCGAGCCCGGCCCTGCGGAGGGCGGTGGCGCCGTCCGACACCACGCCTTCGTGCTCGGCCTCGCCCTCGCCCATCAACACCAGCGCGAGATGCGCCAGCGGGGCGAGATCTCCCGAGGCGCCGACCGAGCCCTGCGATGGGACGATCGGATGGACGCCGCGGTTGAGCATCTCCGCCAGCAGGTCGGCGACCTCGCAGCGCACTCCGGAGTGGCCGGCCGCGAGCACCTGCGCGCGGAGGAGCAGCATGGCGCGCACCGCCTCGGTCGGCAGGGCAGGGCCGACGCCGGCGGCGTGGGAGCGCACGAGGTTGCGCTGCAGGTCGCGGATCTGATCGGCCGAGATGCGCACGTCGGCGAGGAAGCCGAAGCCGGTGTTGACGCCGTACACCGCGGGTGCGAGGTCGCCACCCCGGACGATGCCGTCGACCACCGTGCGCGCGCGGCGGATGCGCGCGCGAGCCGCGCCCCCGATCGCGACGGGCTGCCCGCAGCGCGCGACGGCGGCGATGATCTCGAGGGTGAGGGGGACGTCGCCCAGGACGCAGGTGGGGAGCATGGGCGCAGTCTAGGGGATGGATCCCGCGCGGTCTACACGGCGCGCGGGTGCTTAACGGAGAAGGGGGCCCCTCCGCTCACGGAGTCGTAGTCGTAGTCGTAGTCGTAGTCGATTCAGGGGCACTCGCGCGCGGGGGATCACCTCTCCGGCAAATGCGCGTGAGCATCTCCAGGATGCGGGTCAGCAGCTCCATGGCCTGTCGCGGAGTGTCTTCCAAGGCGAGTTGCAGGACCGCAAAGGCATCCACGATCGCCGTGCACTCCATCGCGGAGCCCCGGGCGATGCGGTAGAAGCGCGCGCCATCCGGCGCTCCGAACCGGCCCGCTCCCTCGGCGATGTAGGGGGCATCCTCCTGTGTGGCCAGGGTGGTCGGTTGGCAGGAGGAATTTGTTGCGGGAGGAAGTTCGATTGCCGTCGCTGCGGACGTGACGACTACGACTACGACTACGACTACGTGACGAGCAAGAGCCAGCAAGAGGGCCCCCTCCGCTGTTAAGCACCCGGACGCGCCGCGTCAGCCGGCCGGCCCAGCCGCCGAGGAAGAGGAGGGAGAGCAGCGCGGCCAGCGAGAGGAGGCCGCCGACGGCGACCGGGCGGCTGGTGTAGGTCATCTCGACGCGGTGGTGGCCTGCCGGGAGCGCGACGCCGCGGAAGGCGTAGTCGGCGCGCAGGAGCTTGGCCGGGGCGCCGTCGACGGTGGCGCTCCAGCCGGGGTAGAAGGCGTCGCCGACGAAGAGGATCCCCGGGGCGGCAGCGTCGGCCTCGATCACGAGGTGGTGGCGCGCGGTGGTGATCCGCTTCGCCGCGGTGTAGGGCCGCGGCGGGCCGAATTCGATCCCGGGCGGCTCCTCGAGGAAGATCTCGGCCCCGGGATCGAAGCCGGGCGCGGTGAGTCGCGCGCCGAGGGCCTCGTCGGAGCCGGGCACGGAGGCGCGGTAGGCGACGAAGGCGCGCGGCATCACGGTGGTGTTCTCGAAGACCTTCATCCGCTGATCCCACGACGGCTCGAAACGCGCGGCAGGGGCGCCGGTCACCGCCGGCGGCCGAAAGCGCAGGGCCCAGCGCGCGTCGGGGGGCTGCTCCGCCAGCAGCCAGCGGACATTCATGAGATCGACCATGCGCGAGCGGAGGTTGTGCACGCCGATCGCGGCGAGATCCTCCTTCAGCGCCGGCCAGGGATAGCGGCGACCGGTCTTGAGCAGGTGCAGGAACTCGACGTAGCGCCAGATCGGGACGGAGTCGTAGCCCGAGGCGTTCTCGAGATCGAGCACCATCCCGACGTTGTGGAGGCGAAACGGGCCGGCGGGGTCGTTGACGAAGCGATCGCCGGTCTGGTGCTGGAGCAGCCACTCGACCGCGGCGAAGCGCTCCATCCCCGACGGGTGATCGGCCGGCTGCGGCTGGAGGTAGCCGCGATCGATCTGGATCAGATCGACCGTCAGCGCGAGGGCCAGGAGGAGCCCGGCGATGCGGCGGGGGATCGCACCGGCGAGCGCCAGCAGCAGCACCGCGAGGCCGGCCGCCGCCACCCACGCGAGGTGCGCTCCCGACGCTGCGCCCGCCACGTACTCGGCCGTTGCGCCGGCCGGCAGCTTGCCGATGCGATGCCAGGCGAAGGCCCCGGCGAGGGCGATCACCGTCGCGCCGATCCAGGCGGCGGCCGCGATCCACCTTCCGCCTGGGCTGCGGGCACGCTCGAGCAGCGCCTCGACGCCGTGGGCCCCGAGGATCGGCAGCGCGAGCAGCGCGATCAGTAGCGCGCGCGACGGGCAGCGCAGCGCGGCATAGAGCGGCAGGTGGTAGTAGAAAAAGCGGTGGATCGGCCCGGCGTCGCCGAACGCGAGGGCGATCGCGAGCGCCACGAGGAGGGCCAGCGCCCACAGCTCGGCGCCGCGCCTGCGCGTGTCAAAGGCGGGACGGGGGCGGAGAAGGCCGAACAGCGCGAGCAACGCACACAGCGCGCCGACGTACCAGCCGGTCAGCTCGTGATGGTTCGGCGCACCAAAGTAGGGGAGCGGGAGGTTCAATCGCCACGAGTCGCCGCCGAAGAGATCGGGCATCACCAGCGTCGCGAGGTAGGTCCAGTCGGGCCACGCGTAGCTCGACGCGAAGGCATAGTCGGAGCCGAGCGAGCGCGGCGAGTGCGCGAGGTGCGCCAGCGTCGGGGCGAGCTGCACCGCGGCGAGGAGCGCGCCGATCACCGCGGCCCCGCCGAGGGCGCCGAGATCGACCAGCGTTCTTCGCAGGCTCGGCGGTCGGCCTTCGGCTGGCTCCTTCCCGCCGATGCAGCGTCCGACGGTGTAGCCGGCGATCACCAGCGCCGCGAAGTGGCCGATCGAGAGCGCGCCGGCGATCAGCGCGAGGCCGGTCGCGGCTGCCACCAGCACCAGCTCGCGCCGCCGCCGCGTGGCGATCCAGCCCTCCACACCGACGAGGATCCAGGGCAACCACCCGATCATCTGCACGAAGATGACGTGGCGGATCCGCACCACGCCGAAGGTCGACAGGGAGTAGGCGAGCGCGCCGAACAGCGCGGCTTCGAACGACAGCCGCCGCCGCCGGAGCAGGAGCCACATCCCCGCGCCGCCGAGCAGGATATGGAGGACGATCGAGTAGCCGAGCCCGCGCGCGGCGCCGACGAGGTAGTAGATCACGTTCGGAAGGTAGAAGACGCCGTTGTAGGGGTCGACCACCAGCGGCCAGCCACACCAGGACCCCTCCTCCCAGGTCGGCAGCTCGCCCCTGGCGAAGGCGCGGGCGACCGCGATGTGGCCCGGGTAGTAGCCGTCCGCCGCGTCGTCCATGTGGTAGACCGACCCGCCGAAGATCACCTCGCGGTGCAGGAAGCAGGCGGCGAGGAGCAGGAGGGCGACAGCGACGAGGGCGGGGGCCGCGCGCAACGACCTGCGGGGCGGCAGCATCTGATCCATCTAGGAACCTGTTGGAGTGAGGCGCCGTAGCGAGGCAGCCGAGACCGAGGCCAGGAGAGGAGCGACGACGACGGACTGCTTTCTGCAATCCGAGGAGGAGCGACGAAGCATGGCCGAAGGGATCGACTGCCACAGTAGGCGCATTACTCCAACTGGCTCCTAAAGCGGCGGACGTTATCACGGGCGGACCGATCGCGCTTGTTCGACCGCTGGCCCTGTGGTATGCGCATCCGGTTTCTCGTCACCATCGTCGGCCTCTCGCGGCCGACCTTTCCAGCACCAGGAGGAATCCCCATGGCCTCTGCGAACGTTCACGAGTTCACCGACGGCAACTTCGACGCGGAGGTGCTGAAGAGCGACCAGCCGACGCTGGTCGATTTCTGGGCGGTGTGGTGCGGCCCGTGCCGCGCGATCGCCCCGGTGGTCGAGGGGCTGGCGACCCAGTACGCCGGCAAGATCAAGATCGGCAAGCTCGACGTCGACCACAACCAGAAGGTGGCCGAGCAGTACGGCATCCGCTCGATCCCGGCGCTGCTCCTGTTCAAGGGCGGCAAGGTGGTCGAGCAGCTGATCGGCAACAGCGGCTCGCTGAAGACCAAGCTCGAGGAGGCCTTCAAGAAGGCGCTGTAGTCCCCGAAGACCCAGGGGACGCCGTGGAGCCGCCTTCGGCGGGTCATTTAGGATCAGAGGCTACTTCGGGTCCTCGCAAGGTGGCAGGAGCGGCTCGCCCTTCGGGCCCTTCATCTCGCCGGTCAGGATGGTGCGGATCGCCGCCTCGGTGCTGGCGAACTGCGCCGACTTCGGGAAGCGGGTGAGGATCGCCTGGAGCTTCGCCAGTGCGTCCTCCTGGCGCCCGAGGCGGAGCAGGGTCATGGCCTGCTGGTAGATCTGCGACTCCATCTCCTCGTCGATCCAGCGCTGCTGGAACTGATCGCGGCTGTAGCGATCGAGCAGCGCCTGGGAGCGATCGAGCAGCTTCAGGCTCCGCTCGGCAAAGCTCTTGTCGAGCTTGTAGAAGCAGATCCGCTTCGGGAACTTGATCGGCGTGTAGTAGGGGCGCGTGCCGGCGATCAGCAGGCCGGCGTGGTCCTGGAGGATCTGGTGGAGATCCACGAAGTGGCTGTTGCGCATCGGATCGGGTAGCCCGAGGTCGGCCGCGCGCTCGAGCTCCTCCCGGCGCAGGCACATCGGCCGCCAGTCCTCGTCGCCGCACAGTCCGTAGCCTGAGTTGAGCGGGCGCTTGCCGTTGAGATCGACCACCAGCTCGACGATCTCCTCCTCGGTCTTGAGGTAGGCCTCGAGGTGTGGGCGGTACTCGGCGGCCGGGCGATCGAGCGAGTCGGCGAGGCGCTTCAGGTGGATCTGGCCGCGCAGCACCATCGCCGGGAGGATCATCCGCCAGTTGAGGTCGAGCTTCTTCATCCGGACCGCGATGGTGCTCTCGAGGTGCGACAGCAGCTCCTCGTCGGTGCGCTTCAGGACCGCGGCGCGGGCGTCCTTGGCGAGGTAGAGCTGCTTCATGACCTGCAGGTAGCGGGACTTCGCGAGCGCGAAGCCGGGCGCGCCGGTCATCACCTTCTGGAGCTGCTGCGAGGCGGCGCCAAGCTCGCCGCGATCGCGGAGATCGAGACCCTTCCCGTAGTCGAGCGCGGTGGCGACATCGTCGACGCGGTTCTTCGCCTGGGCCTCCTTGACGCGCCCGCGCTCGGCCACCGAGAGCGCCGGGAGCAGCCCGTCGAGGAGCGCCGCGGCGAGCTGCTGCTGGAGATCGAAGAACTTCTCCTTGCGACCGATCACTTTGTGGGCCTTCACGATCTTGCCGCTGTCGATACGGACCACGCGCACATCGATCCGCAGATCGGGCGCCGCCGAGACGAACGATCCCGCCACCGCGAACTCGGCGCCGAGGCCCTTGCCGATCTTCTGCACCGTCGCCGGATCGACGTAGCGGGTGCGCTGGAGCTTGAGCTCCTTCAGCAGCGCCTCCAGCTTCTCGCGCTCGACCACCTGCACGCCCGGCGCCTGAGCGAGGTCGGTGGTCATCATGTCGGCGAGCCCCTTGCCGAGCGGGTCGAAGGAGGCATCGCCGGTGTCGTTATCGAAATAGAGGACCGTCACCGTCGGTGACGCGGCGAGCGCGGAGGGCGCGTGGAGCACGGCGAGGAGCAGCAGGGCCGGCTGGATCGGGCAGCGCCGCACGCTCACGGCCACCGGCAAGCGGGTTGTCTCTGCCGATGCGGGGCGGTCTGCACCGGCGCTGCGTAGTTCACCGTTGAGGGCACGCGGGCAACGTACATCCAGGAAGCCGGGTGATGCAACCGGGCGCGGTTCCGTAGGTGCTTGACGGAGATGGGGTCCCTCGCCACACGGCCACGACGAGTGGGGCCCCCTCCGCCGTCAAGCGCCCGAGGGCGATGGGTGCTTGACAGCGGAGGGGGCCCTCTTGCTGGCTCTTGCTCGTCACGTAGTCGTAGTCGTAGTCGTAGTCGTCCCGTCCGCAGCGACGGCAATCGAACTTCCTCCCGCAACAAATTCCTCCTGCCAACCGACCCCCCTGGCCACACAGGAGGATGCCC
>SHYY01000137.1 GCA_009692555.1 Myxococcales bacterium | reverse complement strand
GTGCGTCCTGCGAGCAGGACGAGAAGTGACTTTGTGGGCAAGCGAGGGACTATATGGGCAACCGAGACTTCATGGGCAAAGCCCCGAAAGCGCTTACGCACGGCTTGTGGGGCGGGCGGGAATCTTGCGACGACCGGCGCCCGCGCGTAGTCTGCGGCTCCATGCAAAGGGGCCTGTCATGACGCCGACCGGGACGATGAACCGCACGGTGTGCTGGTGGGCCGGGGGAGCGATGGCGCTCCTGATCGCGCTCGCCGGCCCCGCCGCCGCGGGCGAGGAGGAGGCGATCATCACGCGCGTGCGCGCTCTGTTCCACAGAGGCACCACGCACTACAACCTCACCGAGTACAAGGAAGCGCTGGCCGACTTCACCGAGGCCTACCGCCTCAAGCCCGACGCCGCCTTCCTGTTCAACGTCGCGCAGTCCTACCGGCAGCTCGGCGAGCCGGAGCGGGCGGCGCAGTTCTACCGCAACTACCTGCGCGAGGCGAAGAGCCCGCCCAACCGGGTCGAGGTGGAGAAGTTCATCGCCGACGCGGACGCCACCATCGCTGCCCGTCGGGCGGCCGCCCAGCCGACGGCGGTACAGGCGCCGCAGCTCGATGCGCCCGGCGCCGGGCGCCCGCCGGCGAAGGTGGAGACGCCGGCCGCGCCGGTGGCCGCGCAGGTCACGCAGGCCCCGCCCGCGGCCCCGCCCAGCCCGGGTCCACCGAGCACGCGGGAGATGCCGCGCTCGCGCACCTGGCTTTGGGTGACGATCGGCGTGGTGGCGGCGGTGGTGATCGGCGCCGGCGTCGGGCTCGGCGTGGCGCTCGGCGGCTCGCACGAGCCAGAGACGAAGCTCGGCACCTTCACCGCGGTGTTCCAGTGAGGGCGCGCGCGGCGCTGCTCGGGATCGCGCTCGCGGCCGCCTCGTGCGGCGACGGGTCGTCCTACGTGGTGGTCACCGTCGGGAGCGGGATGGCGATCAAGGTCAGCTCGCTCGAGGTGACGGTCGCGAACGGCGGGATGACGGCCAAGGTGAGCGTCACCCACGGGGCGATGTTCAGCGTCCCGCCCGAGGACACCTTCGCGCTCAAGCTCGATGCGAGCCGCAAGGGGGACGCCACCGTCGAGGTGCGGGCGATGGCGGAGGGGAAGGAGCTGGGGCGCGCGGCGCAGACCGTGACGCTGGTCCCGGGCGGCGATGTGCACGTCGGGCTGCTGCTGCTGCCGTCGACGGCGGACATGGCTTTCGAGGGCGGAGCGCCCGATCTGGCGGCCGCCGACGGGGCGCTGGCCGACGCGGCGATCCCCGACGCGGCGACCGGCGACTCCGCGAGCGCGGACTCCGGCTCGCCCGACGCGGGCCAGCCCGATCTGCTGTCGCCCGATCTGGCGTCGCCCGACCTGGCGGCGCCCGACCTGGCGTCGCCCGATCTGGCCACCCCGCCCGACCTGGCGGCGCCCGACCTGGCGTCGCCCGATCTGGCCACCCCGCCCGACCTCGCGGCGCCCGACCTGGCGTCGCCCGATCTGGCCACCCCGCCCGACCTCGCGGTCGCGCTCAAGCTGTTCGGCCCGTCGGCGGGCTACCTGACCAGCCTCGGGCCCTTCTCGGTCACCACCGGCGACTGGAACGGCGACGGCAAGACGGATCTCGTGACCGCGAACTACGGCAGCAACAACGTCAGCATCCTCCTCGGCAAGGGGGACGGATTGTTCCAGGTGGCCAGCGGCGTCCCCGTCGGTGGGATGCCCTACGCCGCGGTCGGCGGCGACTGGAACCGCGACGGCAAGCTCGATCTCGCCGTGACCAACAGCGCCGACAAGACGGTGAGCGTGCTGCTCGGCAAGGGCGACGGGAACTTCACTCCCCAGGTGACCTACGCGGTCGGCGACACGCCGCTCGGGATCGCCGCGGGCGACTGGAACGGCGACGGGAAGCTCGATCTGGTCGCGTCGGCCAACAGCGGCGGCGCGGTCACCGTGCTGATCGGCAACGGCGACGGCGTCTTCCAGCCGATGATCGCCTACAAGGGCGTCCCCGGCCCCGCCGGGATCGCGGTGGGCGACGTGAACGGCGACGGGCGGGCCGACCTCGTGGTCACCTCCACGATCAACGGCGTGAACGTCTTCCTCGGCGGCGCGAACGGCGTCTTCGCGATGCCGATCGCCTCGCCGGCGGGGAAGGCCCCGACGGCCGTGGCGCTCGGCGACTGGAACGGCGACGGCAAGCTCGACGCGGCGACCGCCAACTCCTCGGGCACCGACGCGAGCGTGCTGCTCGGCAAGGGCGACGGGTCGTTCCTCGCGGCGACGAGCTACCCGACGGGGATGGCGCCGAACGGGATCGTCGCGCGCGACTTCAACCACGACGGGAGGCTCGATCTCGTCACCGCCAACTACGGCGGCAACAGCCTCACCGCGCTGCTCGGCAAGGGCGACGGCACCTTCTTCGGATCGCAGGACTACAAGACCGGGATGCTTCCCGCCGGGATCGCGGCGGCGGACTTCAACGGCGACGGACGGATCGATGTGGCGGTGGCGACGCGCGGCGACAACACGGCGGCGGTGCTGCTCAACCTGACGCCGCCGGAGAAGACCTTCAGCCTCGCCAAGGCGGCCACCTACAAGGCCGGATCGTTCCCGCGCAGCGTGGCGATCGGCGACTTCAACCGCGACGGAAAGCTCGACGTCGCCGCCGGCAACGAGGGCAGCACCAACGTCAGCGTGCTGCCCGGCGCCGGCGATGGAACGCTCGGCCCGGCCCTCAACTCGGGCGCGGGCCTCTCTCCGACCTTCATCGCTGCCGCCGACCTCGACGGCGACGGCAAGCTCGACCTCGCGGCCACCGGGGCCGGGGGCGGCGGCGCGGCGCGCGTGGTGTTAGGCAAGGGCGACGGCACCTTCTTCGCCGACCTCTACGCCGGGGGGAGCTCGGCGAGCGGGCTCGCCATCGCCGACCTGAACGGCGACGGGAAGCTCGATCTCGCGGTGAACAACGAGCTGACCATGGTCAGCCACCATGTCCAGATCCTCCTCGGGACCGGCGGCGGCGCGTTCCAGGCCGGCCTGGTCCTCCAGGCGGGGATGCAGCCGACCTCGATCGCCGTCGGGGACTTCGATCGGGACGGCCGGCCCGACCTGGTGGTCGGACCCGACAAGGCGCCCGGCGTGAGCGTGCTCCTCGGCAAGGGGGGCGGCGCGTTCGGGGCCTTAGTAACGCAGGTGACCGGCACCGGCCCGCGGGTCGCCGTCGGGGACCTGAACGGCGACGGGCGGCTCGACATCGTCTCGGCCAACCAGGGGAGCAACACGCTGAGCGTGCTCCTCGGTGGCGGCGATGGGACGTTCAAGCTTCTGTCCACGCCGACCCGCGCCGGGCCGCGCAGCCTCGCGACGGCCGACCTCAACAGCGACGGGAGACTCGACGTCGTGGTCGGCAACTTCGGCGACAACACCGTGACCGTCTTCCTCGGCAAGGGCGACGGGTATTTCCAGAACAACCAAGTAAACGAACCCGGGGCGACCTTCGCGGCCGCGACCCAGCCCACCTCGGTGGCGGTCGGCGACCTCGACGGCGACGGGAGACCCGACCTCGCGATCGCCACCTACGGCGCGCCCGGCAACGTGAGCGTGCTGCTCAACACCTCGCAGTAGGAATCGCCGGATGGTGACGATCCAGTACCACGACGCGCGCGGCTGCGGCACCTCCGAGCGCCTCGAGGAGGTGGCGGCGCTCCTCGCCTCCGGGGCGCAGCTCTGGATCGACGCCGAGGGCGACGACGGCGGCATCGCGACCTTCCTCGCCGAGACGCTCAAGCTCCACCCGCTCGCCGTCGAGGAGATCCTCCAAGGAGCGCCAGAGCCTGGTGCGGCAGCTCTGCCACGACCCGACGACCTCGCCGGCCCCGACAACGCGACTCGCCAGCGCAGGCTCTCGTGGGCCGTGCTGATGCGCCGGACGTGGGGCCTTGCCGTGCTCGTGTGCCCTCGCTGTAGCGGCCCGATGGATCTCATCGCCGCCATCGAGGACGCCGACGTGGCGAGGAGGATCTTGACCCACCTGGGCCTCCCCGCACGCGCACCGCCCCGCGGCCGACCCTGGCGCCGGCAGCTGCTGCTCGATCAACCACGCACATGCGTAGACGACGCCGCCGACCCCCCGTCCCAGTTCGAGTAGCCGCACCCCGCCGCACCCCCCCGGCACCATCGACGACGCGCCGTCCTGGCGAGGGCGGAGGCGTGCGTGCCGCAGCAACGGTGGTGACGTAGCGCACCGACGGCGAAGCGAGAGTTGACTGCGGGGAGGCGGCGGGCGCACGATCGACGGCGTGCAGCTACTCGCCGACGGTGGCCAACATGCAGAACGTTTGCCCTACACGCCCTGGCTGATGGCACGGTGCCGCTCGCGGTCTGGCTTCGTAACGCGGCCGCTCTCACGGCTGCTCGCCCAGAGGCTCGCGTGTTTCACGCGGCGCTCGATGAATTGCGAAGCGGCGGCCAGCCATCGGCGGCCTCACCGAGCGCAGCGCTTCTGCTCCCCGACGGCCGTCCTTGTGGTGCCGGCGCTGCAGGCAAACCGCCGATCAACAGCCCCGGGCTGGGCCGCTCCGCCCGAGTCTTCATCTCGTATTCTCACGCCGACGACGCGCACCGCAAACGCCTCGACGTGCATCTGGCTCCCCTCAAGCGCGAGGGGCTGATCGCTCCGTGGCACGACAGGATGCTCCTCCCAGGTACACTTTGGGACGCCGAGATCGACCGATTCCTCGCCGAAGCGGACGTCGTCCTCTTGCTGGTGAGCGCGGATTTCGTCGCGTCAGACTACTGTTTCAAGAGGGAGATGGGCTTCGCGCTCGACCTCCACAGGCGTGGCAAGATGCAGATCATCCCGATCGTCGTCGAGCCCACGGACTTCGGCAAGATGCCCTTCGCGCAGTTCCAAGGCCTGCCGAGGGACGCGAAGCCGGTGAGCCTCTGGTCAAGCACCGACGAGGCGTGGCTTGACGTCGCGAAGGGCATCCGGCGAGTCGTGGAGACACTCGGAGCGACACCGATTGCATTGGGCACAGCCGGGCACCCGCTCCTACGCCTGCCTCACCTCCGGGAGCGCCTGCGTCCAGGCCCGCCCTCGAGGCGGACTTTTGGGCAACTGAGATTTCGAGCCGAATTCAAGAACATATCGACCAAGCTTTTGAAGAGGGGGATCGAGAAGCAATCGAGGCTGGTCCCCGCCTCCAGATCATTACGACCGCGCGCACCTACGAAGGCTTCGTGTCGTTCATCCGCCATGACCAGCACCTCGGCCGATTCGTCCGCGATCCGAACTCGCGTGACGGGGTCCGAGTCCGAACTCTGGCAGGCGACGAGAACGTACCGATGACTGCCATCATGGGAGTGCGAGATCTCATTGCCGACGCTGGGGTCGAGCCAGCACGGGAAACTCCCCCCACCTCCAGCCCTCGCAGCGATCGCTACCGTGGACCGCGGTGGCCTCGATGATGCCAACCAACCATATCCCGGCGACGGCGTCGCGCCGGGTGCACGGCACGGTTTGAAGTGGATCGAGAGAAGATGATCGCGCTCGTTCAAGGTGCGAACATCTACGACGGACCGCAAGACGCGTTCCGGGAGGTCCTTCGTGGCCTCGAGCCAGATGGCGAGCAGAGAGGCCGCGCCCGCCTCGAAGACGTTCGCGGGCTGGCCGACGTAGGTGTTCTCCGTCAGGCCGGCGCCACCCTGCGTCGGGCCGGCGAGGTCGAGCTTCACGCCGGGGTCGGTGATGTCGTTTGCCATAGGGTCACCCGTCGAGGGAGGTTGCCCTCTTGCGTTCGTGTTCAGCCTTGCTGACGCCACTCGGCGCCTGCGTCCCTGGGCGCCGTCTGGTTGGCGGGCGCCTACGCTCCTATCCGCCGCCGAGGGAGATGACGGCGAACGGCATGTCGACGTAGGATCCACCGTCGGTGGTGACGACGAACCAGCGGTTGTTGAAGGAGTCCCACCCGGCGTTCGCCACCAGCTTGTAGCCGGCCAGGTGAACGGTTCCGATGCCACCGAGCGCAGCGGCGGGCTGGTGGTTCAGGGTGATGTGGTAGGTGCCCGCCGAGTGCGCCTGAAGGACAGGATGTTCGCCCCGCGGGTCAGCGAAGTACCGTCGGAGATCGCCCACCCGATGCTGGTCGTGTCCTTGTAGATCGTCCCGAGCGGGACCGACTGGCCGGCGCCGGGCGTAGCCGATGAACGCGCCAAGCCGGCACTCGCGTAGCCGCCCACCGCGAGCTACGCTCGACCGAGGTTGCCGGCTGGCCGGGCTACCGCGACAGGTGCTCGTAGGGTGGGCGGGTCTGCAGCCGTGGATCGTCGACGGGGCCGCCCATCGTGAAGTGGTACAAGACCTGGTAGCGGTCGCCGCGGAGGCCGAACGCGAGGTGCGTCGCGTCGTCGAAGAAGCAGCCGATCCCGGTGCCGCGGATGCCGCTCGCCTCCGCCTCCAGATAGAGCACCTGTCCGATAGCGCCCGCTTCCCAGTGCAGGCGGCGGTAGAACCACGCGCCGATCTCCTCTATGGGGCGGCGGTAATCGGCCAGCATGGCGCAGGCGAACGCCCCGTCGGCGGCGATCTCCTGGCCGCAGCTCGTCTGTGCGGCGACCTTGCGCGCGTCTCCTGCTTCCAGCAGGTGGAGCGGGAGCGACGAGGGACAGCCCTCCGGTCGGGCCCAGACGAACCCGTCCGAGAACGCGGCGCGGAGGTCCGGTTCGCGCGCGGGGTCGCGCAGGAGCACGTACAGCCCCGACGGGATCCCGTCGACGCGGTGCACGAACAGGAGGAGGTCGATCCGCGCCTGCCACGGCAGGGCAGCGAACGGCACCTGGGCGCGCCCTGGCAGCGTCTTCAGCAAGATCTGGTAGAAGGCGCCGCGGGTGATGCCGGTGCGCCCGTCGAGGGCGACCGCGCTCCGCCGCTGGTGGAGGATGGGCCGCAGTGCGAGCGGCGAATCTCCGATCACGAGCGAGCCGTTGTCGAACGGAGCCGTCTCCCAGAAAGCGTCGGCGGGCGGCGCCCGTTTCTCCGTCGCCGCCGCGACCTCGTCGATCTCCGGCCAGAGGTGTTGTTCGGGGCTGAGCCGGTTGGGCATCCCCGACCAGCGCGCCTGGCGCAGCTCATCGACGAGGGCACGCGGGATCGCGAAGCCGCGCTGTTTCTCGATGGAGATCGGCTCGGGCGCGAGCAGCACAAGGCAATCGGCGTGCTCCGCCTCGGGCCCGCGCTGTTCGTGCAACCCGAGGAGTACGGCGAGATCCTGGTCGAGCACGCCCTCGAGGAGCCGCGCGCGCCAGCCCAGCCCGGCGGCTGCGATCGCCAGCGCGGCGACGGCGTGACCCGCGTCGTGGTGGCAATAGCGGAAGGCGCGCTCGCCGTACTTCCACGACTCCCGCCAGTGGATCGAGGCGAACCCGACCAGCACCGCGCCATCGGCGACCGCGAGCGAGCGCCAGCCATCGGTCGACAGCGCAAAGCGAAGCTCGAGCGCGTGCTCGTGGGGCGCGTAGTGGTAGACCGCCGGCCGCTCCGAGAGGCCCGGGATCGGCCCGGCGACCAGGTAGCCTTCCGTCGGGTGCAGGTTTCCGCTCGACGGATTCACCCGCAGCGACCAGCGCGCCGTTCCCGCCTGCTTCCACGCCGAGAGCGCGAGCGAATCCTGGAACAGCCGCCCGATCGCCGCCCGATCGAGGGGCGCCGCCGCGACCCCTCCCTCCACGAACGCGGGCTCGTAGCGTGGCTCGCCGCCGTCGGTGGTCGGCGGCGCGAGGTCGAGCGGCAGGAGCGGCGCCCCGTCGAAGCGCCGGAACGGATCCGGCTGGGTGTCCCAGTCCATGTACCCGAGCGAGCGCGCGAACCGGTGCGGATGGTGCTTGGTGCGCTCGTGGTAGGCGAGGGCGACCTCGACGGGAGATTGACCGGGCACGGGGAGACATTACTCCTGTCTCACCGCTCGGTGACGATCCCGCGGGACCCGACGACGCCGGTCGCCGCAGTCCCTCGTCAGTTCAGCTCGCCCCGGAGCTGCTCGAGCGCCAGCAGGCACGTCGGATCGCCCGGATGGATCTCGAGCGCGGCCTCGAACTCCTGGATCGCGAGCAGCCGCATGCCCTTGTGCGTGTAGACACGGCCCAGGTTCATGTAGGGGAAGTGCCGGGGCTCGTAGCGGGGCGCGGTCTTGGCCTGCTCGAGCCACGCGATCGCCTCGTCGAACCTGCGCTGCTTGACGAGGTAGGACCCAATGTCGTTGTACGGGTTGCCGAAGGTCGGGTCGACGGCGATCGCTTTCTTGCACTCCTCGATCGCCTCGTCGATCCGCCCCCGAAAGCTGTAGGCCCACCCGCGGAACGTGTAGGCCTCGGCCGTGGGGTAGACCTGGAGCGAGGTCGTGTAAAGCGCGATCGCGCGATCGAGGTTGCCGCGGAGGTGGTGTTTTTGCCCCTCCTGCCAGAGCGCCAGCGCCTGCCTCATGATTCCACCGTCTTCCATGGCGCGCGGCTACTCCTCCGTCGGCCGATGGCGCGGCCCCATGTGGAGCGCCGGCGCGACGAATTCGGTCTCTCGACCGGCGATGACCACCTCGGTCCGACCGGGCCGCCGCGCAGGCTCATCGACGAGTTGCCCGAGGCGCTCCCGCTCGTCCAGCTCGGCGAACCCGCCGACGAAGACGCCACGCACGAACACGTAGGGCGTCTGGTGGTGGCGCGTCTCGCGGATGAGCTCAGCGGTCAGTGCGCTGTGCTCCCGGGCATCGAGGTCCACGAACCGGTAGGGCTGCCGCACCCGGTCGAGCAGGTCGGTGGCGCGGTTCGTCCACACATCCGAACGACGGCCAAAGACCTGCGCGAAGAGGTTCGGGTCGGCGGGCGGCATGGACACTCGTACCACGGGGTCGTGCCTCAAAGCGAGGTGGCGATGCCTTCGATCGCCGCGATGTCGCCGGGATCGAGCGTGATCGCTGCGGACGCCAGGTCCTGCTCCATGTGCTGCCGATCGGACGTCCCGGTCAGGGGAAGCATGCCGACCGCCATCGCGAAGCGAAAGACGACCTGCGGCACGGTCGCGCCCACGCGGGTCGCGATCGCGGCCGCGATCGGCCCCGAGAGCTCGCGCCGGTTGGCCGTGAGCAGCGAGAAGCCCTGGTACACGATGCCGCGATCGAGGCAGCACGCCCGCACCTCGTGATCCCATCCGTCCCGCGCGTAGCACCGGTTCTGGACGAACGCCGGCGCGACCGTCGCCTCGTCGCACAGGGCCACGAGTTGCGAGAGCGAGACGTTGCTCACGCCGATCAGCCTTGCGGCCCGCGTCTCATGCAGCGCCTCCATGGCGCCCCAGGCCTGGCGGTCCTTCTCGCCCCAGCCGAGGTCCGACCACGGCCCGTGCAGGACGTAGGAATCGAGGTACTCGACGCCAAGGTGCTCGCACGAGCTCGCGAACGACTGCCGGACCTGGGTGGCGAGGTCCGCCGCCCGGTCATAGGGGAGTCGGTGGTCCTGGCCGCGCGTCGACGTGAACTTGGTCTGCAGGAACAGCTCGCCCCGCGGAATGCCGCTCGCCTTCACGGCAGCGCCTACCGAGGCCTCGGCGTAGTGCTTCCGCTGGTTCGCCGTATCGATCGCCCGGAATCCCGCCGCCAGCGCCATCCGCGTGAGCGCCTCGGTCCGTTCCTCTTTCCACGCCGTGCCGTACATGAACGACGGCGCGCGCCCCCCCCGGACAGTGATGTCGTGGCTCATCGACTGCAGATCATAGCTCAGGCGAGCCCCCTCCGGACGACGCTCGGCCTGGTTGCCGAGGAAGTGGTATCGTGCGCCGAGCGATGGCGCCGATCCTCGAGCGGGGTGAGAGCCAGGGCACGACCCCGGGCGCGCCTCCAGCGTCTCCGGCCGGCCGCGCGATCGACGCGCTCGCCTTTCGCAATCGGTTCGTCTCGTCGCTGCCCGGGGATCCCGCGACGACCAACCACCGCCGCGCCGTGCTCGGGGCCTGCTACTCGCGCGTCCAGCCCACGCCGGTCCCGGGGCCGCGCCTGGTCGCGCTGGTGCCCGAGGTCGCGGCGCTGCTCGATCTCTCCTGCCGGGAGACGCCGGCGCTCCCGGAGGTGCTGGCGGGGAACCACGTGCTCCCCGGCATGGCGCCCTACGCGGCCTGCTACGGCGGCCATCAGTTCGGCGCCTGGGCGGGCCAGCTCGGCGACGGCCGGGCGATCACGCTCGCCGAGGTCGAGAACGATCGCGGCGAGCTCTCGGAGCTGCAGCTCAAGGGCGCCGGCGCCACGCCCTACTCGCGGGGCGCGGACGGGCGCGCGGTGCTGCGCTCGTCGCTGCGCGAGCTGGTGGCGAGCGAGGCGATGCACCACCTCGGCGTGCCGACCACGCGCGCGCCTGCAGGAAGCCTCCGACGGTGCGCGCCGGGTGGGCATGCACGCCGTCAACCCGCTCTACGTTCCCCGGAACTACCTCCTCCAGCAGGCGATCGAGCGGGTCGAGGGCGGCGACCACGCGGCGCTCGCCCGGCTGCTCGACGTCCTGCGCCGACCCTACGAGGAGCGGCCCGGCTGCGAGGCATTCGCCGCCAGGCGACCCGAGTGGGCCCGCCACCGGGCCGGGTGCTCGATGCTCTCCTGCAGCTCCTGAATTGAATCAGGCGGAACGTGCCGGGAGCTGCTTCGGTCAATGGGAGGTTGGCCAGACATGCCGCCCCTCGACGGTGACGGCCGCCACCATGTCCGGCTCGAGGGTCATTCGGTTGCGGCGCTCGGGCGAGAGTTCGCTCTCCGGGCGCAGGTCGCGCACGCGGTGGAACACGAGGAAGCCGCCCGCGAACCCACCGAAGCTCATCCCGCCGAAGCCGACGCGCGCAGCCCCGCCCCGATCGTCACCGAGGACGATCTGATCGGTGGGCAGTGAGATGCGGCGACCGTCGGACAAGCTGACGAAGGTGCCGGGTGGCCCATTGCCGGCGATGGGCAGGGCGCCCGGGTGCGGTACGTGCTCGGGCTCGTGCTCGAGGCGGGAGCCAGGCACGAACTCGATCAGGAGCGGAACCGCGGGCCTCATGTGGGAGAGGATAGACGAGGCGGGAGCGGAGGTGATAGAGCCGGCTCCGCGCGGCGCTCCGGTTGACGAGACTATCTCGCCAGGGCCCGGCGAGCGCGGCGAAGGTCGGAGCCTGCCGTCCTGGCGCAGCCACGCCCTGCCCGTCCTGCTGCTGCTCCAGCCACGTGAGCGCGAGGAGCCGAGTGGGCTGGTGGGTCGGCACGTCGCACCACCGCCCGTCGATCTTGACGCGGGCGTACCACCTCGGCTTCGCCCGGCTACGCCCCTTGTTGTAGACGCTCCCCGTGTGGCTCATGGCTCGGCTCCTCTTTACAAGGATGGCCTCCCTTGTACACCCGAGATCGGGAGACCGGCCCGAGCTTGCTGACGTTCTTGCTGACAGCGGACCGCTCCGGGGCCGCACGCCGGGCAAGAAAAAGGCCGAAACCCGTAAGAGTTTCGGCCTTTTCCCTTTGTGACCCCATCGGGAATTGAACCCGAGATTTCGGCGTGAGAGGCCGACGTCCTAACCGCTAGACTATGGGGCCGTTTTGGGGCTGTCTGGAGCAGCCCCGGTTCGGGGACAAGGATTCGAACCTTGATAGGCAGCTCCAGAGGCTGCCGTCCTGCCGTTAGACGATCCCCGATCGCAATCATGTAGGCTGATTTTCGAGGGAGAATCTGTAGAACGCTCCCCCGGGCAAGTCAAGCCCTTTCGCGCCCCGGCAGCGCCCCGGCTGCCCCTTGACCGACGGAGAGGGCCCGGGGTAGCTTGCGCGAGCGGAGGCGCCCACGGTGCACACCACCCTGTTCCTGGTCCGGCACGGCGAGACCGCTTGGTCGAAGAGCCGGCGCGTGCTCGGGCGCCGGGATCTGGCGCTCTCGGACGTGGGGCAGGCCCAGGCGGAGGCGCTGGCGACGCACTTCGCGCGGATCGAGATCGCCGAGGTGCTGACCTCGCCGCTCCTGCGCGCCTTCGAGACCGCGGAGAAGATCGCCGCCCCCCATCGCATCGACGTGGCGCGCGATCCCCGTCTGACCGACCTCCAGGCGGGCCAGTGGGAGGGCAAGAGCTTCGAGGAGATCAACGCGCTGCCGGAGTTCCAGCGCTTCCTGCGCGACCCGCAGGCCGATGGCATCCCGGGGGGCGAACCGCTCGCCGCCGCGCGCGAACGAGCGGTCGCCTCGGTCGAGCAGGCGCTCGCCGACAACGAGATGGGGGCCAACATCGTGGTCGTCACCCACGCCGGCGTGGTGCGGATGCTGCTCGCCCACTACCTCGGCATGAGCGTCGCCAATTACCACCGGCTGCGCGCCTCGCCCGGATCGATCTCCATCCTGCGCTACGACAGCGCCCGCGAGCTCCCCCGTGTGCTCGCGGTCAACCACATCGACAGCCTCGAGCGACTGCTCGAATAGGAGGCCCCTTGCCCCTCGCCATCGGCGGTCATCTCGTCGCGCGCGCCCTCAAGACCGACGGCGTGAAATGCGTCTTCACCCTCTGCGGGGGCCACGTCGCCCCGATCTACGACGGCTGCCTGCGCGAGGGGATCGACATCGTCGACACCCGCCACGAGCAGGCCGCGGTCCACGCTGCCGACGCCTGGGCGCGCCTCACCCGCGGCGTGGGCGTGGCGATCCTCACCGCAGGGCCCGGCGTCACCGACGGGGTGACCGGGGTCGCGAACGCCTTCCAGGCCCAGGTGCCGCTGGTGGTCCTCGGGGGCGCGGCGGAGCTGCGCTTCATCGGCAAGGGCGCGCTGCAGGAGATGGAGCAGGTGGCGCTGCTGCGGCCGATCACCAAGTGGTCGGCGACCATCACCGACGCGCGGCGCATCCCGGAGATGATCCAGACCGCCTTCCGCGTCGCCACCTCGGGCGTCCCGGGGCCGGTGTTCCTGGAGCTGCCGTTCGACGTGTTGACGTCGCAGGTAGAAGACCCGGGGCCGCGCCAGCCCCTCCTGCCATGGCCACGCTCGCCGGGCGATCCCGACGCAGTGCGCGCCGCGGGCGACCTGATCGCCGGAGCGAAGCGGCCGGTGGCGTTCGTCGGGTCACAGATCTGGTGGGACGACGCGACCGAGGCGCTGCGGACGTTCGTTGCGCGGCTCGGCATCCCGACGGTGATGAACGCGATGGGGCGCGGATCGCTCGCCCACGACGACCCCTACGCGGTGCACCTGGCGCGCAAGAACGCCTTCCGCAAGACCGACTGCATCCTGGTGGTCGGCACGCCGCTCGATTTCCGGGTCGGCTACGGCGCCGGGATCACCGCCGACGCCAAGGTGATCCAGATCGATCGCGACCCGACTCGGATCGGACTCAACCGCCCCGCGCACGTATCGATCCTCGGCGACGCGCGCTCGATCCTCGGCCAGGTGGGCGACGCGGCGCACGCGGCCGGGGCGCGCCCCGAGACCTACGGCGGCTGGATGGAGGAGCTGCGCGGGCACGAGGCGAAGGCGCGAGCCGGCCTCGAGGAGCACGCCAGCTCGAACGCGAAGCCGACCAATCACTATCGCCTCGGGCGCGCGATCGCCGAGGCGGTGGCCCCGTTCGGCGACGACGTGATCCTGATCGGCGACGGCGGCGATTGCGTGGCGATGGCGTCGAAGGTGATCCCGCTGTCCCGCCCCGGCCGCTGGCTCGATCCCGGGCCGCTCGGATGCCTCGGCGTCGGTGCGCCGTTCGCGATCGCGGCCAAGAAGCTCTATCCGCACAAGAAGATCCTGGTCCTCTCGGGCGACGGCTCGTTCGGCCTGAACGGCTTCGATTTCGAGACCTGCATCCGCTTCAAGCTCCCGGTGACGGTGGTGGTCGGACACGACTCGGCGTGGGGGCAGATCCGCGGACCGCAGGTGATGATCTTCGGCGTGGAGCGCGCGCCCGCGACCAAGCTCGCCGCGACGCGCTACGACCGGGTGGTCGAGGCCTTCGGCGGGCGCGGGATGCACGTCGAGGAGCCGACGGAGATCGTCGCCGCGATCCGCGCCGCGCTGAACTCCGACGAGGTGACCTGCGTCAATGTGCCGATCGACCCCGACTTCGTGGTCAACAGCGGTGCCGCGAAGCTCACGGTCTGATCCCCGGCGATGGAGGATATCCTCGTCCCGATCTCGCTCTTCATGATGCCGGTGCTGATCGTCGCCGTCGTCCAGTACTTCAAGGCGGTGCGCGACGGCAAGCTCGGGCCGATGGCGAAGGGGAACACCCGCGAGCTGGAGGGGCTGCGCGAGGAGCGCAAGCTGCTCGAGGCGCGGGTGCAGAACCTGGAGAGCGTCGTCTGCTCCGTCGACCTCGAGCTGAACACCCGGATGAACAAGATGCTGGCCCGAGAGAGCGCGATCCGCGCACTCTCTCCGCCGTCGCTGGTAGCCCCTCCCCCGCTCCGCAAGCGGCGGGCGGCACGCTGGCCGACCTCGGCAACCTGCCGACGATGAACTCGCCACATCGCGGAGCGATCCCCTTCGGCGCTCCGCTGGTGGCCGGGCAAAAGATCGCCGGGCGCTACCTGATCGAGAAGGAGATCGGACGCGGCGGAATGGGCGCGGTCTATCTCGCCACCGACGAGAAGCTCGGGGAGCGGGTGGCGCTGAAGATCGTCTCCTCGACGATGTCGAGCGATCCGGAGGCGGCGTCGGAGCGCTTCCGACGCGAGGTGGCTGCGGCGCGCAAGGTGACCCATCCGAACGTGATCCGGATCCACGACCTGATCGAGGATCAAGGGCAGCTCCTCCTCTCGATGGAGTACATCGACGGAATGACCCTCGCCGGCTACCTCGGCCGGGTGGGGGCGCTCAGGGTCGAAGGAGGGGCGCCAGCTGATCGGGCAGATCTGCGACGGGCTCGGCACCGCGCACGACGCCGGCGTGGTGCACCGCGACCTCAAGCCGGCCAACGTGCTGATCGACGCCGAACGGCGCGCCAAGGTGATCGACTTCGGGCTCGCCAAGGCGTCGTTCCACGCCGGGATGACCGCCACCGGCCTCATCCTCGGCACCCCCGAGTACATGGCACCGGAGCAGGTGCGCGGCCTGCCGTGCGACGCGCGCACCGACCTCTACGCCCTCGGCGCGCTCGCCTACCACGTCTTCGTCGGCCGCCTACCCTTCTCCGGCGAGAGCCCGATCGCGATCGGCTTCGCGCACGTCAACCAGCCCCCGCGCCCACCCCGCCAGCTCCGCCCCGAGCTGCCTGAGGCCGTCGACGCCGCGCTCCTCCGCGCCCTCGAGAAGGACCCCGCGCGCCGCTTCGTCGACGCCGCGGAGTTCAAAAAGATCCTCGGCGCGTAGGCTCGCGGGGGTGAAAGGGCTCGCGGGCCCTCAGACCTTCTCCACCCGGACGCCGTCGGGGTGCTCGGCGAGCGCCTCGAGATCGTCGGGATCCGACGTCAGGGCGGTGCCACCGGGCTCCGCGAAAGCAACCACCAGCGCGTCGACCGCGGAGCCTCGACGCGCTCGCCTCCCAGCAGCGCGCCGCGCCAGCGGTTCGGGAGTTTCCTCCACGACATCGCAGGTCTTCAGAAATCGGTTCGCCTGCGCGTCGCGACCCGCATGACCTTGCAGACACTCCACGAGGACAACGGAAGGGACGACCGGTGGCCAGAGGCCCTCCTCCCGCAGCGCAAGAATCAGCGCGATCGCTTGCCGGGACCGTTCAGCCAGCCTGCTCACGCCGCCCGACTCGAGGACGAGCACGCTCGTCACCCCGCCTTGCGAATGGGTCGTCCCGCGAGTCGCCGGGCCACGGCACCGGCGCGTGCGCGCTGGGCGGCGCTTGGCGCCCCGACGTCCGCGACCAGCGCGGTGAGGTACCGGTCGGTTTCCGCCAGCAGGTCCTGCCGACGCAGCTCCGCTTGCACCGCCCTTTGCAAGAGCTCCGAGACCGGGAGCCCACGCGCCTTCACCTGCTTGTACATGACCTCGGGTGCTTAACAGCGGAGGGGGCCCTCTTGCTGGCTCTTGCTCGTCACGTAGTCGTAGTCGTAGTCGTAGTCGTAGTCGTAGTCGTCCCGTCCGCAGCGACGGCAATCGAACTTCCTCCCGCAACAAATTCCTCCTGCCAACCGACC
>SHYY01000136.1 GCA_009692555.1 Myxococcales bacterium | reverse complement strand
TCGGCGATGTAGGGGCATCCTCCTGGGTGGCCAGGGTGGTCGGTTGGCAGGAGGAATTTGTCGCGGGAGGAAGTTCGATTGCCGTCGCTGCGGACGGGACGACTACGACTACGACTACGTGACGAGCAAGAGCCAGCAAGAGGGCCCCCTCCGCTGTTAAGCACCCCGGGCCGGAGGCGGGCCGGAGGCCGGTCGGACGCGGGCGATCGGTCAGGCCCCACCGGTCGCGGGATTCCGCTATTCTGGCCGCGTGCGGAAGCAGAACCAGGACCGGAGAACTCCATGAATCGGATCGTGATCATCCTGCTGGCGCTCGGCGCCACGCCCGTGTTGGACCTGGCGGGGCTGCGCGACGCGCACGCCGGCAGCGACGGGCAGAAGCAGCCCGCTCGCGAGCTGCTCGCCAAGGGGAAGGAGCTGATCGGCAAGGGAAGCTACCGCGCCGCTCTGGGCGTGCTGAAGCGCGGCTACCGCCACGACCCGGAGGCGATCTTCCACCTCCACTTCGCGGAGTGCCACCGGCTGCTCGGCGAGAACGCCGATGCGCTGCTGGAGTACCGGGCCTATCTCGCGGCGGTGCCCGGGGCGCCCGAGCGGGCCGAGGTGGAGCAGCGGATCGCGGCGCTCGACGGGGGCGCGAAACCCGCTCCCCCCGCGCCGCCGCCCGCTCCGCCCGCTCCGCCCGTCGCTGACGCCGCGGCTCCAGCGCCCGATGCAGCCGCACCCGAGGACGCGGTCTGGCGCCTCGCCAAGGAGGGCCGCAAGACCTTCCAGGACGGCAAGGAGGAGGAGGGGCTGACCGGGATCCGCGCGGCGATCGGCCTGGCGGAGCAGTTGAAGCTCCCGCCCGACGACCTCGCCACGCTGCGTTCTCTCCTCGGCAACCTGCTCCTTCGCGCCGACCAGATCGACGCCGCGCTGGTCGAGCTGCGCGCGGTGGTCGTCCTTGCCCCGAAGGACGCCGGCGGCTTCGCCGACCTCGGCCGCGCTCTGTCCGATGCCGACGACTTCTCCGCCGCCGCCGCCACCTTCCAGCGGGCCCTCGACCTCGGCCTGTCCGGCGAGGACGGCGCCGAGGTGCGCGGGGCGCTGGCGAAGGCGCGCGACCAGCGCCTCCACGAGCTGCTCGATTTCGAGTTCTCGCTGTCCTTCGGCTTCGACTCCAACGTTCTGCAGGGCAACACCGTCGAGACCATCGGCGGCGTCAACCAGCGCCGCCCGACGGGAAAATCGCGCACCGCCCATGAGTGGACCGGCGCGACCAACGCCGCGGAGCTCAGTGAGCCGGGCTTCCCGATCAGCGTCGGTCTGGGCATCGAGGGGCGCCCCGCCGGGGGCAAGCGCGCCGAGCTGTGGCTCGGGTACGGCTTCGCGCAATCCATCTACCCCAACGCCGGCCAGGACAGCTACAACTTCCAGGAGCACCGCGTCCCGATCCGCCTCGACCTCTTCCTCGCCCGCTGGCTCAACCTGACCTTGCGCGTCGAAGGCACCCTCAACTTCACCGGGCTCGCCGACTTCCTGCCCTATCAGGGCGGTGTCACCGGGGGCCTCGACACCACGGCGATCGAGTCGAAGCTCTTGCGGACCCGCCTCACCTACAGCCACGTCTACGCCGCCAACATCGACCGCTCGCAGAGCAACTTCGACGTCAACAGCGATACGGTCAAGCTGACCCAGGAGCTGCGGATCGCCTGGTTCCGCGCGCGCCTCGGCTACCAGTTCGCGTCGTACCGCTCGGGCGACATCGTCACCGACGTCTGCCGCACCGCGACGATCACCATCCTTGGCCAGACCAGAACGGCGGACCTCGTCGCCGGCACCTATCAAGCACCGACCTCCTACCAGGGCCACAACGGCTCGCTCGCTCTGCGCTTCAGCATCCCGTGGGAGCTCACCCTCTCCGCCTCGGGGGGCGCCGAGTACCGCATCTACAACGGCACCAACGACTCCAATGTTCCGACCAACTTCATCGACCTGAAGAAGCCCTGCGGCGAGCCGATCACCGGCACGACCACCGTCAAGACCGCCGTGGCCCGGCGCGATACGCGGATCAGCGCCGGGCTCGCGCTCCACAAGGATCTCCCGCGCGGCGTCGGCCTCGAGCTCGCCTACGGGCTGCTCTACAACCTGTCGAACATCGAGAACACCCTCGACAACCGCAACTTCCACAAGCACGGCGTGCTGCTCGCGGCCGATTACTCGTTCTAGCGCGGGGCGGGGTCGGCGCAGCAGCGGAACCCCGCGCCGTGCGGGGGCGGCGCCGAGGAGCGGGGGCGGGTCGAGCAGCGCGCCGCCGGATCGCCGTCGCCGGCCGCGCCGCCCTTGACGAACCCCTCGGCGATCCACTCGGCGACGTTGCCGCTCATGTCGAACGCGCCGCTGCCCGAGCGGCAGTCGGGGAGCGAGCCAGCGACGAGGATCGTGCCGCCCCGGGTGTTGCATTTTCCGGCGTGGTAGGAGGCCCCGTAGGGGTAGCTGGCCCCGCCGGTGCCGCGGCACGCGGAGACCCACTCGCGCTCGGTGCAGAGGCGACGGCCGCGCGCGGCACACAGCCCGGCGGCCTCGCCCGACGCGACATCGCCGCGGGGCAGCGCGCCGATCCCGGGATACTCGTGGCGGTCGATGCAGTAGCGACCGCCGCCGGCGAGCGTGGCACCGTCGGGACAGGGACCGACTTGCGCGGCTGGCAGGGGCACCGCCTTTTGCACGGCTGCCGCGGGCGCCGCGGCGGGGAGTGTCACCACGCGGGCAGGCAGCACCGGCGCCGGCGCGCGGCGCGGCATGCTCGGAGCCACGGCCGATGGGGCAGGAGCGCGCTCGCGCATCGATTGGAGCAGCGCGACCAGGGCGACGAGAAGCAACAGGGCCAGCGCGAGAGCGGCCATGAACGGCGGAAACAGGCCCGCGGGGGATCGGATCGCGGCGGGCGCCGGAGACGCGGCCTGCTCCACCGGCGGCGCAGGGTCCGAAACCTCGATCACCGTCGCTGCGGGCGGTGGCGCGACCGCCGGCCGGGCGCCGCCCTCGATCCCGCCACCCGAGGGAGGCGACCACGGCATCGCGGGCGGGAGCGGCGTCGGCGCATCGACGTAGTTCACGTGGCGCTCGCGCCCACCCTGGCCGAAGAGACCGCCCGGCGGCGGGGTCACCAGCGGACGCTCGTCGGTGACCTCGGTCTCGGAGGGGTCGACTCGCGGCACCCGCGCGGTGTCGCTTTCGTCCTGGGGCCGGCTCTTGCGGATCGGCACCGTCTCGGTCGCCAACGGGTCGGCCGCCCGCGGGGCCGCCCGTGGGGCCGCCCGCGGGGCCGCCCGCGGGGCCGCCGGAGCGGCCGCCAGATCAAGCCTGAGAACCTGCCCGGTGCGCACCTGATCCTCGCCGAGCAGCCACACCCGTCCGGTCGGCGCGCGCTCGCCGGGATCGCTGGGCGGATCCGCGCCGATCCTCTCCGCGAGCCCCAGCACCGACGGTGGCACGCGGCGCCCGGGCACCGTGACATCCGGCTCCGGTCCCGGATCGGTCGGCTCGTAGGGATCGGCGTTCGCCGCGCCCTCGCCCGGCAGGTCGGCCAGCAGGAGCGGATCGAACGGCGCCGGCACCTTCGGCGCGGCCGGCCGCTCCCAGGTGGCGTCGAGATCGACCGAGAGCTCCTCCTCCAGCAGCCCCTCGGGTTCGCGCGGCTCGCCCGACGACTCCAGCCGCAGCTGCTCGAGCACGCTCCCCTCGACGCGGCGTGTGGTCTCCAGGGCCTCGCCGACCACGCTCGCCAGGCGCTGCAGCTCCCCGGAGTCCATCTCCTCGGTGATCCGGGCCGGCGGAGCGCGCTTTGCGGGCAAGGCGATCGGCGCCCCCGGGACCGCCCGATCCAGCTCGGCGAGCAGCACCTCCAGCGACGAAAAGCGCCGCTCCGGGTCCACCTCGAGAGCGCGCGCGAGCACCGCCTCGAACTCGCCTCGCTCGGCGAACACCCGCAGCTCGGTGCCCGGCAGCGCCCCGGTGAGCACCTCGACCACCAGCGACGCGAACGCGAACACGTCGGCCCGATGGTCGCACGCGGCGCGGGCCCGCAGCTCCGGCGCCAGCCTTTCGAGCCCGCCGCCGGCGGCAACTGCGTCGAGGAACGTCTCCCGCGGCAGCGCCATCGCCAGCCCCACCGAGGTCAGCTTCACGCCGTCTTCGAGCACCACCACGCCCGCCGGCCGGAGATCGCCGTGGACGATGCCCTGGCCATGGACGTAGCCGAGCCCCGCCCCGATCTGCCCGAGCACCGGCCGCGCCTCCTCCCAGCGCAGGCGCGGATCTCCGGCCACGCTGCTCTGCATCCCGACCCTCGTGTCGAGCCTCGTCCCGGCCGCATACTGCATCGCAACAAGAGCGCGCTCCCCGTCGAGAAACGCCCCGTAGATCCGTCCGACGTAGGGATGCGAGAGCGCCCTCCCCCCCTGCACGCGCTCGACGAACGCCGCGGCGGCCGACTCGTCCGGGAGGAGGCGCGGGTGGAGCGCCTTCAGCGCGACCTCCACGTCCACCTCGCGGTCGTAGGCCCGATAGACGTCGCCGAGGCGCCCGCTCGCCTCGCGGCCGCGCGTCTCGAAGCGCGCGCCGACGAGCTCGCCGACACGATAGGTCGGGCCGTCCATGCTCATCCCTGCCCGGTGTGTCCGAAGCCGCCGGCACCGCGCTCCGTCTCATCGAGCGCCTCGACCAGGCGCACCACCGCCCGCGCCACGCGCGCCACCACCAGCTGCGCGATCCGATCCCCCGGACGCACGGTGAACGGCTCCGCGCCGTGGTTGACCAGGAGGACGCCTATCTCGCCGCGGTAATCGGCGTCGACGGTGCCCGGGCTGTTGAGGAGCGTCACGCCATGGCGCAGCGCGAGGCCCGAGCGCGGCCGCAGCTGGCCCTCGAAGCCAGGCGGGAGCGCCACCGCGATCCCGGTCGGGACCAGCGCGCGCTGCCCGGGTGCAAGGGTCAAGTCCCGGTCGATGCAGGCAGCGAGATCGAGCCCTGCCGCGCCATCGGTCATGCCGGCGGGTGGGCGCGCGCCGGGCCGGAGCAGGCGAACCTGGAGGGCGATCTCCTCGGACGACACGCGGCTGAGGATAGTGCAGAGCGGGCCGACGGGCCAGAGCCAGGGGGGGCTCGAGCCAGGGGGGGCTCGAAGGGAACGGGAGCGGAAACGGAAACGGAAACGGCAACGGAAACGGTAACGGAAACGGCAACGGTAACGGAAACGGCAACGGCGCGCTGGACAGCGACGGGGGCCGGGGCTAGCTTCGCCTCGCCATGCCGACCCTGCAGTTCACCGACGCCAACGGCCTCCGCTTCGCCTACTTCGAGGAGGGCGAAGGGCCGCTCGTGCTCCTCCTCCACGGCTTCCCCGACACCGCCCACACCTGGGACGCCGTTCGCCCCGCCCTCGCCGCCGCCGGCTACCGCGCGGTCAGCCCGTTCCTGCGCGGCTACCACCCCACCGCCATCCCCGGCGACGGCAAGTACGACGCGGAGACGCTCGGACGCGATACGCTCGCGCTGATCGAGGCGCTCGGCGAAGAGCGCGCGATCGTGGTCGGCCACGACTGGGGCGCGGTCGCGGCCTACGCCGCAGCGGCGATCGCGCCGGAGCGTGTCTCGGTGCTGGTCACCGTCGCCGTCCCGCACGGCGCCTCGCTCCGCCCGACGCCGCGGCTCCTCTGGGGAGTGCGCCACTTCTTCCGCCTCAAGACGGCGGGCGCCCCCGCCTTCCTGCGCGCGAACGATTTTGCCTACATCGACGCACTGGTGCACCGCTGGTCGCCCGCCTGGCAGGTCCCACCCGGGGAGACCTCGGCGGTCAAGGAGGCCCTCGCCCACCCGGGATCGGCCGAGGCCGCGATCGGCTACTACCGCGCGATTCCCCTCCGCCCGCCGCCCTGCCTCGCCCGGAGGACCACCGTCCCGAGCGCCGTGTTCTCAGGCGAGAACGACGGCATCCTGGGCCTTGCCGACTACGAGCGCGCCCGTCGCTGCTACACCGGCCGCCACGAGATCGTGCACATGCCGGGCGGCCACTTCCTGCACCGCGAGCACCCGGCGCGCTTCATCGCCGAACTCTTGCGCGTGATCGCCGACCTCCTCCCTACTTGATCCCCTTCCCCTTCTCGCACGGCCCGGGCGCGCAGGTCTGCTCCACGCGCCCGTCGGGGCGGAAGAAGCGGCGCATCTGCTCGATCGCCTCGGGGAGCTTCCGGATCGCCCCGTGCGCCTCGTTGTCCTTCGGCGGTGGGATGTTGTTGTCCGGGTAGAGCGGCGTCGGATGCACGTCCCACGACGTGTAGGCCGAGTCGAGCGGCCCCTCCTTCTCGTCCACCTGATAGACCGGATAGGTCATCGGCTTGAGCCCGCTCACCCCCGCCTCGCGCGCCATCAGGTGCGCCCCCACGTTGGCCACCTGGAGGTCGTAGCGCCCCTCGTGGAGGATCAGCCGCTTGGGCGCCATCGGCTTGCCGTTCTCGTCGGGAAACGGGTCGCGGATGGCGTGCCCGATGTAGCCGATCGGATCCGATTGATCCCAGAAGTTCTGCGCCCAGGTGAGCATGAACTCCTGGTCGCGCTGCACCGGGTAGGTGCTGTTCATGATCGCCTTGAACACCACGAAGTCCGTCGAGCGGGTGAGCATCAGCGAGTAGGCCGCGGCCGGTACGCCGAGCACGCCGCGCTGGATGTCGGGGGTGATGCTGATGAACACGCCACCCTCGATCCCGCCCTGCGAGTTGCCGTGGTAGTAGATCTCCTTCCCGTCGACCAGCGACTCCCCCGCGGGATCCCAGGTGGCGGCGCCCGCGCCGCGCTTGACCTTCAATTCCTTCATCTCCTTCAGCTTCCGCACCGCGAGGCGCGCCAGCACCGAGAAGTTCACCTGCGCCTGCTGGAGGCGATCGGTGAGGAAGGAGAACGAGTCGAACTGCCCGAACACCTTGGCCGCGACGTAGGCCTCGTCGAGCGACGAGAGCCCGACCCAGTTGGTGCCGATGTAGATGAAGCAGAGCGAGTTGGCCTGCAGGCGCGACGCGCCCGACCTCACCTCCTCGGCGTCGCCGAACAGCCCGTGGCCGTAGACCAGCACCGGCATCGGCTTCTGCGTGGTGAGGGCGCACTTCGGGACGTTGATCACGAAGCGCGCGTCGGTTTCCCCGTTCTGGATCACCTTGCCCGCCGCGTCGCGGCCCAGGCCGGCGTAGGGATCTTTCGGATCGCTCAGGAACGACGGCACGACGAAGGTGCCGATGATCGCCCGCGCCGAGTCGTCGCTTGGAGCCTCCTCGACCGACTTGACGACGAAGCTGGACGACTCGGCGCGCTTCAGGCCGACGTCGCGCATCGCCAGCACGTCGCCCCATCCGTGCTTGTCGGACGCGGTGACGAAGTCCCACGCCAGCGTCAGCGACGAGCGCGGCACGCCCTGCTTCTCGAGGAGCGCGAAGATCTCGTCGTGGCGCGCCTTCTCCCCGGCGAGCCGCGATCCCGTCGGGATCTTGCCGTCGGCCAGCGCGCGGAACGGCTTGATCACGATCGGCTTCCCGGTCGCGTCGGTGAGGTCGCGCATCGCCACCACGTAGCGCGTCGCCGGGCGAAGCCGGACCATCGGGTGCACCAGCACCGTCTGGTCCTCCTCGGGAGAGCACTTGCCGGCCACGCAGTCGCGCGTCGGCCCGCACTCGTCGCTGAGGGTGCAAGAGGTCGCGACGTTGGCGTCGACCTCGGCGAACAGCGGGACGCGCTCCCCGGTGTCGTAGCGCAGCACCTGCACCGTGCTCTCGGGGCGGAGCGATCCCGAGTAGTCCGCGTAGTCGAGCTTGGGCAGCTTCGCGGGATCGACGCGCGCCTTCAGGTTGGCCAGGAGGAAGCCGGCCGGGCTGAAGCCATCGAGCCGGTTGGTGGTGGTGAGATCGAAGTCGCGGCCGACCTGGTTCTTGGGGAAGGTACCGTTGGGGAAGGCGACCCGGAACCCGGTGGCGCTGCTCGCATCGGCGCGCAGGTAGAACGACGATGGGTAGGGCAGCGCGCAGTCCCCTTCGGCGATCGGCTGGCAGCGCGGGTCGGGGTTGGCCGGGTCGGAGGAGGCGCCGCAGCCGGCGAGGTGGAGCAGGAGCAGGAGCGGGAGAGGAAGCGATCGGCGCATGGCGCGGATGGTATCAGCCGGCGGCGTCCGCGTCCCTCACCAGCAGGTCGTCTTCGTGTCGCACGACAACGGCGGCGGCGCCCAGTCGGGCGAATAGACGTTGCGCCACGACGAGGGAAGGGTCAGCTCCTGGCCCGCATCAGGCCCGAGAAGCACGTGGTAGCGCAGCCTCCCGTCGTCGGTGGTGTAGACGATCGCGCGCCCGTCGAGGGCGAAGGCGGGGGAGCGATCGCCCAGGTCGCCGAAGCGCTGCACCGGGCCCGCCTGGAGCGGGGCGAAGTTCAGCCCGGCGAGCTCGAACACCGCCCTGCCCGCCTCGGGCGCGAGGCGCACCGGGCCCATCCGCAGCATCGGCTCGACGGCGAGCACCTTCAGCGGACCGCCCTCCACCGACGGGCGCGTCGAGAGCCGCGAGGCGCAGCCAGGGCCGCACCGGTCCTCGACCACCACCAGCGGGCCGTCGCCCAGCGCATCGAAGCGCGAGAGCGGCACCTTCACGTCGCGCACCCAGCCCGCCCCCAGGCGCCAGCGCACCAGCGCACCATCGGTGGCCAGCCACAGCTCGTTGTCGCCAGCCCACGCCACCTCGCTCGCGCGCACGCCCCCGAGGGAGGCGCTGGCGCGGCACATCACCTTCCCCGACGGGGCGACGCGGATCACGTTCAGCATCCCCGAGCCGGTGATGTAGGCCAGCCGTTCGTGATCGGGCGCCCATCGCGGCACGCCGATCGGGAGGTCGGACGCCACCTCGCTCTTCCGGCAGCCGTTGTCATCCATCACCACCAGGCGAAGCTGGCCGCTCATCGAGCGCGTCTGCACCGACAGCCGACCCGTCGCTGCCCGGCATAGACCCGAGGCGCCGCAGGGGCAGTCGCCCACCGCCGCATCCCGGTCGACCGGCACGCAGGGAGCGGCGTCGCGGAGCGCGAGATCGCTCGGGCGTGGACCGTCGAACGCCTCCACGCCACCGTCGGCGATCCCCTCCCCGCCGAGCGGCAGCGTGCGGCACGCGGCCAGCGCGCAGAGTGCCACCAGCGCGATCGTTCGCGTGCTAACCATTGGTGCTTGGGGACATTTCCACGTAGAGCAACGTCGCGCCGACCGCGGCGAAGGGAGCGATGAACAGGTTGAGCAGCGGGATGGCGAGGAGCAGCCCGGTCATGCCGCCGAAGCCAAGCGACTCGGCGCCGTGCTCGGTCACATAGCCCCACTTGGTGCCCGCCCCCGCGGCGCGGTTCGACAGCGGGTAATCGAGGTAGTCGTAGGCGAGGAAGTAGGAGGTGGCGAGGATGCTGAGGATCGCCATGATCGGCGCCAGCGGCGGGATGATCAGGTTGACCAGCCAGAGGGGCAGCGAGATCGCCAGGTAGACCACCACCCGCAGGAGGGCGTGGAGCAGCCCGCGCCCCGCCTCGATCAGGATCCCGATCACCCCGCGCGACGGAGCCGGCCTCCCGGTGGCGAGCGCCTCGACCCTCTCCGAGAGCAGCGAGCAGAACGGCGCGTTGGCCAGCGAAAGGACCACCACGAACCCGATGTAGCCGATCCCCAGCAGCACGAGGCCGATCACCAGCGCCAGCAGGGCCATCACCAGCCAGCCGTGACCGCTCCCGAAGTAACTCGCCAGCGACGAGGCGAGCCGCATCGCCCCGCCGAACAGGAGCGCAACCGCGACCAGGGTGGTGACGATCGGCGCGAAGCAGAGCGGGAGCAGGCCGGGGTGGGCGAAGGCGAAGCCGATCCCGCGAAAGGGAAAACCGGCGGCGTGAAAGAAGCGGCCGAACGCCCCGGGCCGAGCGGATGGCCGCGTCGGGGGCGCGAGCGACGATGGGTCGGCCCGGACCAGGGCGGTTTGCGGTATCTTGTGCACGCGCGAAATATAGCGAAGGAGTCCCGATGCGTCGAACCCTGATCCCCTTTCTCCTCGGTGGCCTCGCCGCCTGCGGCACCAGCAGCACGAAATCCGACGGCGGAGCGGCCGACCTGACAACCGCCTGCGACCCCGCGAACTACCCCTGCGGCCCCTTCGGCACGGGCGCCGGCAGCGTGATCGACAACGTCCAGCTGATGGTCAAGAGCGACGCCAACAAGGACGGGATCATCGACGCGAAGGACGTCGCGAAATCGACGCGCCTGGCCGACTACTTCAAGAACAAGCAGTACACCGTGCTCTTCATCGACACCGCCGCCGGGTGGTGCGGCCCGTGCAAAGCGGAGCAGCCCGGACTGGTCAAGATGTTCGCCGACTACGGCGGGCGCGCCGGCAAGGTGGCGTTCCTCGAGGCGGTGATCGAGAAGTCGGATCGCAGCCTCTCCGATGAGCCCTACGTCGACAACTGGGCGACGCTGTACAAGATCCCGTTCGACATGGCCTACGATCCCGACGGCGTGCTCGAGCCCTACTACAACAAGTCGTCCTTCCCGACGCAGATCGTGATCAGCACCAAGGACATGAAGATCGTCTGGCAGATGAACGGCGCGCAGCTCTCCGATGTGAAGGCGGCGATCGACAAGGTGATGTAGCGCGTTCTTCCGTCAGTAGTCGCGTAATGCGCTGCCGGGCTTTGCCTGGCGGCGCTACCGCGGGGGATCAAAAGGACCCTTCCAGGGTCCTTTTCTTAGTAGCAGATGTTCAGGATGCAGAGGTGGCTGGCGCCGTTCGGACACTTCCAGCCCGGGCAGCAGGGCTGGGTCAGCCCGCCGCAGATCAGGCAGGTTCCCTTGTGGCAGACCGTGCCCTGGGCGTTGCACCCGTTCCCGCCGCAGCAGGGCGCGTTCTTCTCGCCGCAGGTCACGCAGGTCCCGCTGGCGCACCCGAGCCCCTGCCCGCAGGCGCCGTTGCAGCAGAGCTGGCCGAAGGCGCCGCAGCCGGCGAGATCCGGCGGAGGTGGGGCCGGCGGCGAGAGATCAGCGCCAGGCGGGAGGTCAAGACCGGCGTGGGCGTCGGGCGGGCGATCGCCGGCCGCCAGGTCGCGCGGCTTGCCACCGTCGAGCGCGCCGCCCCCACCTGCCTCGGGATCAGTGGGGTTGAGGCCCACCACCTCGAAGTGGCAGCCGAAGAGCACGACGGCCAACGCCGCCGCTGTCGCTCGCGGACGCACGGGGGCATTGTAGAGCAGGCGCAGGGTCCGCGGGAATCCGTCGGATCCGTGGATCACCTGGCGCCGGGCATCTACCGGAACTTCTCGACGACCGCCTTGACCTCGGCCACCTGCGCCTCGTCGAGCAGCCCCACCGCCGCCACCGTCATGCGCTCGCGCTGGAAGACCGCTGCCGCCACCCGGCGCACATCGGCCGGCGTCACCGCCTCCATCCGCGCCACCTTGTCCTCGAACGGCAACGGACGGAAGAACAGCTCGGTGCCGCCCCACCAGCCCGCCATCGCGTCCGGATCATCGAAGGTCGCCTCGAGATCCCAGCGATAGCGCCGCTTGGCCTTCGCCACCTCGGCCTCCGACGGGGGGCTCCTCCCGAGCTCGGACAGCAGCGTCAGCGCCTCCCCGAGCAGCGGCGCGACGTTGGCGTGCGCGCTGGTGGCGTCGAGCTCGAACAGCGCGGTGTCGACGAAGGCCTCGATGTTGGCCGAGACGTAGTAGGCCAGCCCGAGCTCGTCGCACACGCGGTGATGCAGGCGCGTCGACATGCCGTCGTCGAGCACGCGCGAGAGGACCTGCAGCGCCGGGTAGTCGGGTGAGGTCTCGGGCAGCGCGCGGAAGAGCACCTGGAGGCTGGTCTGGGAGCCCTGGTTCTCGACGTAGCGAAAGCGCGGCCCGCCACCGGATTCGGGCGGGGCCTCGACCCCCAGCTCGGTCCCCGGCGCCAGCGGCCCGAGCTCCTCGCTGACCCGCTTGAGCACCCGGCTCCGTTCGCACGCCCCCGCGACGGTCAGCACCATGTTGCGCGCGCCGTAGCAGCGCTCGAAGTGGCGCCGGACGTCGGCGACGGTGAAGCGCTCCACGTTCTCGTAGGGGCCGGTGATCTTGTAGCCGAGCGGGTGATCGGGGAACACCGTGGCGCGCGCCAGGTCGTCGATGTTGATCTCGCGGCTGTCCTCGTCGAGGTCCTCGAGGATCTCCTCGAGGATGATCCGTCGCTCGACCTCGATCCCCTGGAACGCCGGGGCGCGGAAGATCTCGCCGAAGAGGGCGATGCCGGCGTCGAGGGTATCGGGGTGGAGCGAGAGCTGGTAGAGCGAGTAGTCGCGCCCGGTTTCGGCGTAGAGCGTGCCGCCGATCTCCTCGATCGCGAGGTTGATCTGGTAGGCGTCGGGGTAGCGCGCCGTCCCGCGGAACAGCATGTGCTCGAGGAAGTGCGACAGCCCGTTGTCGTGCTGCGACTCGTAGCGCGAACCCACCTTGGCGTACATCACCACCGTCGCGGTGTGGAGGTGCGGCAGCTCGACCGTGACCAGCCGGAGGCCGTTCGGGAGAACATCCTGGAAGCGGGAGAAGCGCGGGATCATGCGGGGGTGTGGAAGCTACTTTCGGCCCCGACGGAAGTCAAGCCATCCACGTCGACCGCTCGTCGACCGCAGCGGTCACAGCGCGTTCCCGCCCGACCTCACGGCTTCTCCTTGAACAGCGACATGATCCCGGCGAGGCCAGCCGTCTCCTCGTCGAGCGGAGCGGCGATGGCGGCGCGTCGTGATCGGACATTCCTCTCACGGCTCGACGGTGAGAAGACCTTGGAGGCCATCGATCGTCACGAGGCGCCCCGCGAGCGGATCCATGCCGATCAGGCCGTGGACATTCAGGCGATCATCGAAGTCATGGCAGAGCAAACCGCAGCCGTCGATGGAGAAGCCGAGCACGTCGAGACGGTCCCGTGAGAGGCGGTAGCCGGCCTGCACGCCGTCGACACCGATGAGGTGGGTGCGCTCGGTCGCCATCCTCGCGCTGTCGCCGCGATCGTCCGCGGCGGCGGTGTTGAGCACGGTGACCGGGGTGCCCGTGTCCAAGATCAGGCGCAGCTCCCGTTCGCCCTGGGGTCCAAGGGCGATCCCCCGGACCCAGATCACGCCCGAGAGCGGATCAAACCCATGGACGAACACCGTGCGTCAGCCAGAACAGCACCGGGCTCACCGGCTTCCCCGTCGAGAAGATCGCACAGCGGCGGAGGCCCCGCGATGCTTCGGCCACCACCCTCCTGCGGGGGTCATGGGCGAAGAGCACGCCCTGGGTTGTCTTCCCGCCGTCCCAGTCCGTATCGACCAGCACCACCCACTCGTCCGGATAGCGCCGCTCGATCTCCTCGATCGTCAAGAGCTTTCCGAGGTCGCTGTCGGCGACCTTGGCCTGCGTCGTCATGATCGCGACCCTACACGACCGCCCCCAGCGCCGCAGACTTCCCACGGCAGCGTCACTACCTGGCCGTTCACCAGCGTGACGCTCCCCGTTCCCGAGCCGCCCTGCTTGCCCTGGTACATCCCGTTCACCGTGATCATCACCAGGCCGCTCCGGTCCGCGGGGCCGTATCCGCCGAGACGGCGCGCCTGCCCTGGCAAATCTCGGCGATCCGCGTGATGGGAACGTGGATCTCCTTCGCGAGGCGCTGGCGGCTGAGCCCGAAGGGCTTCAGGAACTCCTCATCGAGGGTCTCGCCAGGATGAGTGTTCGGGAGCTTTCGCGTCTTGGCCATGGTTCAGCCTCCGGGCAACCTGCGCGGAGGCGACGGCGAAAGCGACAGGCGCCCGATTGTCCCGAGATAGAACTTCAGGAACTCGACGAACGCCACCGCGCGGTCGGCGAACCGGTGGGGGCCGGTCACCCGCAAGCTCGCCAGCAGCGACAGGACGCCGAAGGGGCCGAGGGTCAGACGGCCACTGCCGACGCACGCGCCCTCGCCCGATTCCCCCTCGTGGATCACCACGTCGAGGCAGGTCATGGCGCGGAAGATCGCGAAGCCCGACTGCGGGCGCAGCACCTTCTCCCCGCGGAGAACGTAGGGCCGCTGCCGCGCCAGGAAGGGCAGCGAATAGGCGATCGTCCGCGCCCCGCCGGGGCCCGCGACGAGGAGGTTCCAGGTGCCGCCCCGGACGTCGCTCCAGCCGTCGGTGAGCCCGGCGATCTCGAGGCGTCCGGAGGCGATCCCGACGTGCATCGGATCGGCGTCGAACCTTGCGATCTCGCGCACCGTCATGGTCAGCTCGTGGCGGATCCGCTGCGCCGCACCGGCGACCGCGGGCGACCAGGTGCCGCGCATGCTCTCGCGGAAGGTGAGACCGAGAGCGGGCGTGGCCGGCGGCAGCGTGCCGGCGGGTGGGACGGTGATCGACGACAGCGGATCGTCACCCTGTGGGAGCGGCCCGTCGGGCCTCCAGGAGGGCTTGCCGGTGACCCGGCGGATCAGCACATCGACGTTGCGCTCGGCGACCGCGGCGATGGTGTGGGCCGGGTTGACGCCGGTCGATGACGGCAGGATGGCGCCGTCGAGGACGAACAGATTGGGGTGCCCGAAGACCTGACCATCGCCGTCGGTGACGCCGGCCTCGGGGCGATCGGCCATCCGGCAGCCGCCGAGGTGGTGGACCGAAAGCGGCACATGGGCGTAGCGCCAGAAGGGGATCGTCGCGAACTCGCCGCCGAGAGCGCGCGCGAGGTCGGTGCACAGCCGCTCCTCGGTGGTGTAGATCGGGAGATTCGAGGGGACGTCCCAGCACACGTGCAGCCCGCCATCACCGCCGGGGGACAGCTCGATCCGCCCGTTGGCGAGATCGAGCCCCATCCCCAGGAACACCGCCGTGTGGGCCATCGGCGTGTTCCCGCCCGTCGCTGCGGAGGAGTCCGCTGCGGGTTCGGCCGCGGCGTCGCGCATCGCCTGCGCGCCCGCGCGGTGGAGGAGCAGCGGCGATCCCTCGCCGATCCCGAGCCGGCTGTCGCACAGGCGCGCGAGCGGCCACAGCGCCTTCGCGAAGCCGCCCTCCTCGATCAGGAACCACTGGCGACCGGCCTTCGCGCGATCGTCGTGGAGCACGCCGGTGGTGATGGTCGGGCCGTCGTCCGGATGGAAGGGCAAGGTGGTGCGGAACCCGAAGGCCGGCAGGTCGGCGTTGCCCGAGTAGCCCTCGCCGAGCCGCGCGCTCAGCCTCGGGAGGCCGCCCTGCTTGCGGCTGCGGAGGAGAATCTTGGTCGAGCCGAGCGCGCCCGCGCAGACGAAGACGTGCTCGGCGGCCGCCTCCGCATCGACGCCCGCGGCGTGATCGCGATAGCGGACCCGGTAGCCCGCCGCGGCCTCCTCGATCCCCAGCACCTCGCACTCGGTGCGCATCACCGCGCCGCCCTGCTCGGCGACCGCCAGGTAGTTCATGTCGAGGCTGTTCTTGGCGCGGTGGGAGCAGCCGATGACGCACTCGCCGCAGTGGATGCAGCCGGTCTGCGCCACCCCGAACTTGTTCTGGTGCGGCTCGGTACCGTCGGTGAAGTCGACCGCCAGCGGAGGATGGAAGAGCTGCTTCTCGCGGCCGATCTGGATCACCGCGTCGCGCATTCGCGCGGTCTTCTGCGGCATGCGCGGCGCGCTGGTGATCGGCCGGAGATCGAGCATGTACGCCACGAGGTCGTAGTAGGGATCGAGCGCGGCGCGGCTGTAGCCGGCAGGCCACCCGCCTTCGAACACCTCGGCCGGCGCGCGCAGGTGCACGTTGGCGTAGATCAGCGAGCCGCCCCCGTAGCCGGCCGCCTGCATGATCTGCATCTCGGAGATCGGGTGCAGCTCGAACAGCCCGCGGCCGACGTCCCACAGCCAAGCGTCCGCCAGATCGCGCGGAAAGCCCTCTATCACGCCGGTCGCGCCGGGTCGCCCGTCATAGCGCCGCCCGCGCTCGAGCACCGTCACCGCGAAGCCGGCCTGGACGAGGCGGCACGCGGCCACCGCGCCGCCGAAGCCGGTGCCGATCACGATCGCAAGGTGGGAGGGCACGGTCGACACCTGTTTCGCGCGCCGGAGTGTAGCGATCGCCGCGCGCCTTGTCGACGGAGGAGCGGCGCCGAGCGGGTGCTTAACAGCGGAGGGGGCCCTCTTGCAGGCTCTTGCTCGTCACGTAGTCGTAGTCGTAGTCGTAGTCGTCCCGTCCGCAGCGACGGCAATCGAACTTCCTCCCGCAACAAATTCCTCCTGCCAACCGACCACCCTGGCCACAAAGGAGGATGCCCATGCTGGCCTACCAGAAGCTCGACGTCACAGGCC
>SHYY01000135.1 GCA_009692555.1 Myxococcales bacterium | reverse complement strand
GTAGTGATCGAGGTGCTCGGCGTCGATGTTGGTGACCACCGCCACCGTCGGTGAGAGGTGGAGGAACGAGCCGTCGGATTCGTCCGCCTCGGCGACCAGGAAATCGCCCTGCCCGAGCCGCGCGTTCGAGCCGAGCGAGTTCAGCCGGCCACCGATCACCGCAGTGGGATCGAGCCCCGCGGCGCGCAGGACCGTGGCCACCAGCGACGTGGTGGTGGTCTTGCCGTGCGAACCAGCGACGGCCACGCCGAATTTCATTCGCATCAGCTCGGCGAGCATCTCGGCGCGTGGGATGACCGGGATGGCGCGCGTTTGCGCCTCGACCACCTCGGGGTTCGACGGCTTGACCGCGCTCGAGATCACCACCACGTCCGCGTCGCCGACGTTCTCCGCGGCGTGCCCGACGCAGATCCGCCCGCCCAGCTCACCCAGGCGGCGGGTGGTGTCGGAGGGCTTGAGGTCGGAGCCGGAGACGCGGTAACCGAGGTTGAGGAGCACCTCGGCGATCCCTGACATGCCGATCCCGCCGATGCCGACGAAGTGGACGGTGAGATCGCGGCGGTTGTGGAACATCCGGCTCATGGTCGATCCCCCGGACCAGCGACGAGGAGCTCCAGCTGGTCGACGATGGTGCGGGCGGCGTCGGGGCGGCCGAGGGCGCGCGATGCGTCGGCCATGCGGAGGCGGGCGGGATCGTCACCGAGGAGCACGGCGATCGCGTCGGCGAGCCTTTGCGCGGTGAGATCCCGCTGCGGCAGGAGGTGGGCGGCACCGACGGTGGCGAGGGCGCGGGCGTTGACCGTCTGGTGATCGTCCGCGGCGGAGGGGAGCGGGATCAGGATCGCGGCGCGGCCGATCGCCGCGACCTCGGCGAGGGTGGTGGCGCCGGCGCGGCCGACGATCAGATCGGCCGCGCGGTAGGCGGCGGCCATGTCGTCGATGAACTCCCGGACCTCGGCCGGCACGCCCGCGGCGCGGTAGCGCTCCTCGACGGCGGCGCGGTCGGCGGCCCCGGTCTGGTGGACGAGGCGGGGCGCCTGTCCCTCGGCGGCGAGCAGGATCATTGCCTCGACGCACAGCTCGTTGACGGCGTGGGCCCCCTGCGATCCGCCGCAGATCAACACCGAATGCTGCACCGCAATAACTCTGTCTGCACCCTCACCCCGACCCTCTCCCGCCAGCGGGAGAGGGGGACGGACGAGAGGGGGACGGAGCCCTGCGCGCATCTTCGCCCGGATTGGATTTCCCTCCATCCGGATCTTGCTCGCCGGGAAGAACCGGCGGGACTCCTCGAACGCGGCGAACACCCTCTTGACGACGCGGCCGAGCATCCGGTTGGTGATCCCGGGGACCGAGTTCTGTTCGAGGATCGCCGTCGCTCGCCCGGTCAGAGCAGCGGCGAGCACCAGCGGGCCGGAGGCGTAGCCGCCGACGCCAACCACCAGATCGGGGCGGAAGCGGCGCAGGATCCGCAGCGACTGGAGGATCGCCCGCGGTACCCGCGCGAGGCCGCGCATCATGCCGAAGGCGCCGCGGCCCTTCAGCCCGCCGATGTCGATCAGCTCGAGCAGAAAGCCCTCCCGCGGCACCACCCGCGCCTCGATCCCCTTCGCGGTGCCGACGAACATCACCTCGTGGCCACCGCGGGCACGCAGCTCCTCGGCGAGCGCGATCCCCGGGAAGAGGTGCCCGCCCGTGCCCCCGCCGGCGATCACCACCCGCAACGGAGAGCCTGTGAGTGCATGGCGGGACCATGTGACCGACGAGCGACGTTGCGCTCCGAGCTTGCTGCACGTCGGCGATCGCCGACGAAGCGATGCGCGGCAGATCGCTCGCCTGGCGACGGGAGGGATTCTCTCACAGGCTCTTACCCATCGTCCGAGGCCGACTCGACCTGGACCCGGTGCCCGCCGCCGCGCCGCCGCTTGTTGGCGCGCGAGCCGAAGAGGCGCGTCCACAGCGACGGGAAGGCCCGGGGCACGGGCTCGGGCGCCCCGCGCGAGATGTTGAGCAGGATCCCGGCGGCGAAGAGATCGACCACCAGCGTCGAGCCGCCGAAGGAGACGAACGGGAGCGGGAGGCCCTTGGTGGGGAGCGCGCCGAGCACCACGCCGAGGTTGACCACCGCCTGGAGCGCGATGATCGCGGTGATCCCGAAGGCGAGGTAGCAGCCGAAGGCGTCGCGCGCCCGCAGCGCCGCGCGGGCCCCGCGCCAGACGATGAGGGTGAAGCATGCTGCAATGCACACAAGGCCGGCCCAGCCCAGCTCCTCGCCGACGATCGCCAGGATGTAGTCGGTGTGGGCCTCGGGGAGGAAGAACAGCTTCTGCTTGCCGTCGCCGAGGCCGAGGCCGGTGAGACCACCCGAGCCGATCGAGATCAGCGACTCGGTGATCTGGTAGCCGACGTCGTAGCGGTAGGGCCAGGGGTCGATGTAGGCGAGCATCCGCTTGAGCCGCCACGGGGTGCCGACGATCGCCTGGTAGACGATCGGCGCGGCGCCGAGGAAGGCGAGGACGAGGTAGCTCACCTTGGCTCCGGCCACGAACATCAGCATCAGCGTGGTGAGTCCGAGGATCACCGCGGTGCCGAGGTCGGGCTGCTTGAGGAGGAGCAGCATGAAGACGGCGGCGATGAACATGTGGGGGACGAAGCCGACCGCGAAGGACTTCACCTTCTCGGCTTTTTGGGCGAGCGAGCGCGCGAGGTAGATCACCACCGCGAGCTTGGCCAGCTCGGCGGGCTGGAAGGAGAGCGGCCCGAGGTGGAACCAGCGACGGGCGCCGTTGATCCGTACGCCGGCGATCAGCACCGCGACGAGGAGGAAGAAGGCGAGGCCGAGGAGCGGGTAGGCGAGGCGGCGGTAGCTCCCGTAGTCCTTGCGCACGGCGACGGCGAGCATCACGAGGCCGAGCGCGGTGTAGGCGAGATCGCGGCGCAGGAAGTGGTCGGCCGCGCCGAACTTCTGCGCGGCGTAGACGGCAGACGCGGAGTAGACCATCACCACCCCGAAGCCGCACAGGCCGAGGATCGCCGTGAAGAGAAGGACGTCGTGGCCGTGGGTGTCGGCGGTCTTCTGCTGCGCTTCCGCATCGGGCTCGCGTGCGGGCGGCTCGGGCGGCCACGAGTGGATCGCACCGGGGTCGGAGATCGTATCGGCAGCGACAGGCGGGATCACGCGGTCCTCTCGTCGAGCTGCCCGAAGGCTTCGCGGAAGGCGCGGCCGCGGTGGGCGTAGTCCTTGAACATGTCGTAGGACGAGCAGGCGGGGGAGAGGACCACCGCGTCGCCGTCGTGGGCCAGCGAGGCGGCGAGCCGCACCGCGGCTTCCATCGTCGCCGCGCGGTGCACCGGCGCGACGCCCTCGATGGCAGAGGCGATCTTCTCGGCCGCCTCGCCGATCACCACCACCCCGCGGGAGTGATTGCGACCGAGCGCCTCGCGGAGCGGCCCGTAGGAGCCGCCCTTGTCGCGCCCGCCCGCGATCAGCACGAAGGGGCGCGGGAAGCCGTCGATCGAGGCGACCACCGCGGCGACGTTGGTGCCCTTCGAGTCATCGTAGAAGCGCACCCCGCCGCGCTCGCCGATCAGCTCCATGCGGTGGGGGAGCGGGCGGAAGCCGCGGGCTCCCGCGCGGAGGTGGTCGGGCGAGGCGAGGCCGGCGCCGCGCATCGCGAGGTAGGCGGCGAGGGCGTTGCCGAGGTTGTGGCGCCCGACGATCTGGAGGTCGCTCTCGGGGTAGCGCTCCTCCTCCATCGCGCCATCGCAACCCGCCCCGTCCTTCGGCGGGGGCCCAGCCGCGCCGGGAAGGCGGAGCACCAGCGAGGAGCCGTCGACGTGGCCGCCGGCGTCGATGGTGACCACGCCGTCGCCGGTCGACTGGGTGTAGCGGTGCTGCGGCCGGCCGCGCGTGGAGTAGGTGAGGATCGGCAGCCAGCCGCCGACGTGGCGGTGGTAGGCGTCGAGGCAGCCGGGGTCGTCCTCGCTCATCACGAAGACGTCGCCCTGGCGGAGCTGGCGGATGATCCGCATCTTGGCGTCGGCGTAGGCGGTCATCGTCGGGTAGCGATCGAGGTGATCGGGGGTGATGTTGAGGAGGATCGCCGCCTTCGGGTGGAAGGTCTCGCAGGTCTCGAGCTGGAACGAGGAGAGCTCGCAGACCACGATCCCGTGCTGCGATGCAGCATCGGTGCCGACCGCGTCGGAGAGCGGGGTGCCGAGGTTGCCGCCGACGAAGGTGGGGCGGCCGGTGGCGCGGGCGATCTCGCCGCACAGCGACGTGACGGTGGACTTGCCGTTGGTCCCGGTGACGGCGACGATCGGGGCGCGGATGAAGCGCGACGCGAGCTCGACCTCGCCGGTGATCGGGACGCCATGCTGCCTTGCAGCAACCAGCTCGGGGAGGGTCGGCGGGACGCCCGGGGAGAGGACGATCAGATCGGCGGAGGTGAAGGTGGCGGCGCGGTGGCCGCCGAACTCCAGACGCACTCCGGCCCCCCCCCAAAGCGATCCTGGGGGCAAGCCCCCGCCCTTCACCGCATCGCCGAGCTCGGCGAGCGAGCGCGCATCGGTGAGGGTGACCTGGGCCCCGCGCGCGGTGGCGAGCTTTGCGGCGGCGACGCCGGAGCGACCGGCACCGACAACCAGGACCTTGCTACCGTCGAGCAGCATCAGCGCACCTTCAGCGTGGCGAGGGCGATCAGCGCGAGCGCGAAGGCGATGATCCAGAAGCGGACCGTCACCTTGGTCTCCTTCCACCCCTTCTTCTCGAAGTGGTGGTGGATCGGGGTCATGAGGAAGATGCGCTTGCCGCCGGTGTACTTGAAGTAGGCCACCTGCATCATCACCGACACCGCCTCCATCACGAACACGCCGCCGAGGATGAGGAGGGTGAACTCGTTCTTCGAGGTGACCGCCAGCATCCCGAGCGCGCCGCCGAGGGAGAGCGAGCCGACGTCGCCCATGAAGATCTCCGCGGGGTGGGCGTTGTACCAGAGGAAGCCGACGCCGGCGCCGACCATCGCGCCGGAGAAGACCGCCAGCTCGCCGGAGCCGGGGATGAAGGGGATCTTGAGATAGGCGGCGACGTTGAAGCCCTTCACCACCGCGCCGGCGGAGTAGGTGAGGATGAGGAAGGTGCCGGCGGCGATGATCACCGGACCGATCGCCAGGCCGTCGAGACCGTCGGTGAGGTTGACCGCGTTGGAGGTGCCGGCGATGACGATCGTGCCGAGGCCGACGTAGAGGACCATCGACGACCAGAAGCCCCAGCCGAGGGTGAACGGGTGGCGGTAGAAGTCGACCAGCGGGAGGGCGATGCGGAAGCGGAGCTCGGGATCGTAGGCTGGCGAGGCGAAGAGGTAGGCGCAGGCGGCGCCGGCCAGGACGAACTGGGCGGCGAGCTTGATCCGCCCGGGGAGGCCCCGCTTCGAGCGGGTGAGCTTGAGGTAGTCGTCGAGGAAGCCGATCGCGCCGTAGCCGACGGTGACGAGGAGGGTGACCCACACGAAGCGGTTCGAGAGGTCGCACCAGAGGAGGGTTCCGCAGGCGATCGCGAAGATCACCAGCGAGCCGCCCATCGTCGGTGTGCCGGCCTTGACGTGGTGGCTGGCGGGACCGTCGTCGCGCACCTTCTCGCCGACCTGCATCCGCTGCAGGCGGCGGATGAACCACGGGCCCATGAACAGGCCGATCAGGAGCGCGGTGAGCATCCCGAGGAGGGTGCGGGTGGAGATGTAGCGCAGCACGTTCAGCCAGTGGAAGCCGTCGGCGCTGTGGAGCGGATAGAGGAGGTGGTAGAGCATCAGCCGACCTCGTTGTGCTGCGGTGCAGCAAAGTGGGCGCGGAGGGAATCGACCACCCGCTCGAGCTTCATCCCGCGCGAGCCCTTGACCAGGATCCAGTCGCCGGGTACGGCGGCGCGGGCGGCTTCGGCGGCGGCTTCGGCGGCGTCGGCGACGTGGTGGACGCGATCCGGGGCGAGGCCGGCGAACAGCGCGCCGTCGGCGATGTGGCGCGCGCGGCCGCCGACGGTGATCACCACATCGATCCCGAGGCGGGCGGCGCGCTCGCCGATGTTGCGATGCAGCATGGTCTCGTCGGGGCCGAGCTCGAGCATGTCGCCGAGCACCGCGATCGCGCGGCAGGGCCCCTTCAGCGCGGCGATGGTGTCGAGCGCGGCGGCGGTGGAGAGCGGGCTGGCGTTGTAGCAGTCGTCGAGGATCAGGCGGCCGCCTGCCTCGATCACCGACGAGCGGTGCTTCTCGGGGCGTGCGGCGGCGAGGCCGCGGGCGATCGCGTCCGGAGGGACATCGAGCGCGCAGGCGACGGCGGCGGCGGCGGCGGCGTTGATCGCGTGGTGGCGGCCGACGATCGCGAGGCGGGCCTGGAGCCGGGCGCCACCGGGCAGGCGGAGGGCGACCTCGGTGCCGTCCGGGAAGACCTCGGCCGATTCGATCCTTACCTCCACGCCGGGGCGGGAGCCGAAGCGCATCGTTCGCGCCGCGCGCGTGGCGGCGGCCTGAGCAGCGAGGCGGTCATCCGCGTCGGGGTAGATCGCGACCCCGGCCGGGCCGAGCGCCGCGAACAGCTCGCCCTTGGCGCGCGCCACCTCGTCGAGGGTGCCGAGGGTCTCGAGGTGGACCGGAGCGACGTTGACGATCACCCCGATGTCGGGGCGCGCCAGCTCGGCGAGGTAGGCGATCTCGCCACGCGCCGACATGCCCATCTCCAGCACCGCGTAGCGATGGCCCGCGTGGAGCTGGAGGAGGGTGAGCGGGAGGCCGAGGTGGTTGTTGAAGTTGCCGGCAGTCTTGTGGACGGCTTCGCGGGCATCCTCGGCGGCCGAGCCGCCTTCGGAGCACCGCTCCTCGCTCCGCTCGGCTCGCCGATCCCCGTCGGCTTTCTGGCTGGTGTGGGCGGCGAGGATCGCGGCGCAAAGCTCCTTGGTGGTGGTCTTGCCGTTCGACCCGGTCACGCCGATCACCTTCAGCAACGGGAGAGCGAGTCGGTGGGCGCGGGCGAGGGCTCCCAGGGCGCGCGCCGGATCGTCGACCTCGATCACCGTGACGTCGGGGGCGCCGCGGAGATCGGCAGCCCGGCCGCGGGTGACCACCAGACCCGCCGCACCGCCCGCCGTGGCCTGGGCGGCGAAGTCGTGGCCGTCGAAGCGATCGCCTCGGATGGCAAACCACAGGCCGCCTTCTGGCACGCTGCGGCCGTCGATCGAGACGCCGTGGAAGCTCGCCTGGCGGGTGCGGAAGGCGGTGCCGCCCGTCGCTGCGAGGAGAAAGTCGAGGGAGATGGGAGAGGGGGTCATGGCGCGTCACCCGGCGGATCGATGGGACGGCGCGCGAGGGCCTCCGCGGCCACGGCGCGATCGTCGAAGGGGTGCCGGGTGTGGCCGATGACCTGGTAGTCCTCGTGGCCCTTGCCGGCGATGAGGACGATGTCGCCCTGTTGCGCTGCAGCAATCGCGGCGTCGATCGCGGCGCGGCGATCGACCCGAGCGATGTGGCCGCGCGGGGCCCGGGAGAGATCGGCGGCGGCGAGGGCGGGCCTGCCGGTCTCGTGCACTCCGACGAGGATGGCGTCGATGATCGCCTGCGGGTCCTCGGTGCGCGGGTTGTCCGAGGTGATGAAGGCGAGGTCGGCGCCCTGCGCCACGGCGCGTCCCATCCGCGGCCGCTTGGTGCGATCGCGATCGCCCCCGCAGCCGAAGACGCACAGGATGCGCCCCCTGGTGAGCGGGCGGAGGGCGGCGAGCACGCTCTCGAGGGCGTCGTGGCTGTGGGCGTAGTCGACCAGGACGGCGAACCGGTGCGCGGAGGGCACGCGCTCGACGCGCCCGGGGACTCCCACGAGAGAGGCAACGCCGCGCTCGACCGCGTCGACGGGCACCCCGAGGGCGACGGTGGTGCCGGCGGCGACCAGGATGTTGGCCAGGTTGTAGAGGCCGATCAGGTGCGAGCGGACGCGGATCGGGCCCATCGGCGAGGCCAGCTCGGTGGTGATCCCGTCGATGCTGCATTGCAGCGAGAGCGGGTAGAGGTCGGCGTTGTCGCGGGTGAGCGAGACCAGCATGCGATCACCGACCACCGCGTTGGCCATCCGCATGCCGTAGGCGCCATCGAGGAGGATCACGCCCACGCCGTCGGAGTGGTTGAGCATCCGCATCAGGCCGGCCTTGGCGCGGAAGTAGTCCTCCATCGTGGCGTGGAAGTCGAGGTGATCCTGGGTCAGGTTGGTGAAGGCGCCGACGCGGAACTCGATCCCTTCGAGGCGATCGAGGGCGAGCGCGTGCGACGAGGCCTCGAGGACGACGTGGGTGCAGCCGGCGGCCAGCATGTCGGCGAGGATGGCGTGAAGCTGCAGGGCGGTCGGGGTGGTGAAGGGGGCGGCGAAGGTCCGGCCCTCGTAGCGGTAGTTGACGGTGCCGAGGACGCCCGGGCGGTGGCCGGCGGCCCGCAAGATCGCCTCGATCAGGTAGGTGGTGGTGGTCTTGCCGTTGGTGCCGGTGACGGCGACCATCCTGAGCGAGCGGGCGGGATCGCCGAAGCGGCGCGCGGCGAGGTGGGCGAGGGCCTTGCGGGCGCTCGCGACGCGGATCCGGGTGCCGGGGAAGCGCGCCGCAGAGACCTCCTGCTCGACCACCGCGGCGACCGCACCGCGCGCGGCGACCTCTTCGAGAAAGCTGTGGCCGTCGACGGTGGCGCCCGGGAGGGCGACGAAGAGATCGCCTGCGCCGACGGCGCGCGAGTCGTCGCGGAGCTCGGTGATGACGAGGTCCTGGGAGCCCTGGATGGACTCGATCGGGAGATCGCGAAGCAGGTCCTTCAGCTTCATCGGCACGCGGGTGCTCCGCTGCTCCGTCGGCAATGGCCCACGTGCAGCAAGCTCTGAATCTGAGCGCAACGGGATTGCAATTCCCGGGGCGCCATGGTGGGGGCCGGCTTCGGGGTCTTCGTGTCTGCCCTTCCACGCATCGGGGTCATCCGGGTGGAGCCAGGGAGACGCGGCAGCGCGCACCCTCGGCGGCGCGGCCGGGCCCGGGGGACTGCCCGATCACCTTGCCCGATCCGGTCACCTCGACGGGGAGATGGGCGCGGCGCGCGGCGGCGAGGGTCTCGCCGAGGGACATGCCGGTGAAGTCGGGGATCTCCTGGGCGTCGCCCGATTCGTCGCGCGAGGCGAGGTAGCCGTCGGCGGCGCTGCCGTCGTCGCTGTCGCCTTCGTCGTCGTCGGGGTCGGCCAGGGCGACCAGGGCGGGCGGGGCTGCTGCGATTGCTGCCAGGGCGGGCGGCGCCGCGGGAGCCGGCGGGGGAAGTCCGTCGACGGTGGGAGTGACCCCGAGGTAGCGCAGGGCGTCAATCATCACCTCGCGCCAGACCGGGCCGGCGACGGCGCTGCCGTAGTGGCTGCCAACCGGCTCGTCGATCATCACCAGGATCACCAGGCGCGGATCGTCGAGCGGCGCAAAGCCGACGAACGACGAGGCCCACTTGTCGGTGGAGTAGTGGCGGGTGAGCGGGTCGACCTTCTGCGCGGTGCCGGTCTTACCGCCGGAGGGGTAGCCGGGGATGGCGAGCTTCTCGCCGGTGCCGCCCTTCTGGGTCACCGCGAACAGCATCTGGCGCATGATGTTCGCCGTCGCCTTGTCGAGGATGCGCTGGCCGACCGGGGCGAGCTCGGCGACGGTGCGGCCGCGCTCGTCGACCACCTTGCGCACGACGTGGGGACGGTAGAGAGTGCCGCCGTTGGCGATGGTGGCATAGCCGCTGGCGACCTGGAGCGGTGTGGCGGTCATGCCCTGGCCGAAGGAGATGGTGGCGAGCTCGATCTCGCCCCAGCGCTTGACGGGGCGGAGGAGACCGGCGCGCTCGGCGGGGAGATCGATCCCGAGCTGGGCGCCGAAGCCGAGGCGGCGGAGCATGCTGTCGAGGCGGTCCCGGCCCGCACGGCGCGCGATCTTGGCGGTGCAGATGTTCGACGATTCGGCCAGGACCTGGGTGGTGGTGGCAACGCCGATCTTCTCCGCGTCGTGGATCACCGCCGAGCCGATCGCGTACTTGCCGTTCTCGCACCACCACTTGTCATCGGGCTTGACCAGGCCGGCCTCGACGGCGGCGGCGATCGAGAAGACCTTCATCGTCGAGCCGGGCTCGTAGGGATCGGTCACCACGCGGTTGCGCGCGCCGTGATCGCGGGCGCCGGTGGGGTCGTTCGGGTTGACCGTCGGGACGGAGGCCATGCCGAGGACCTCGCCGCTGCGCGGATCGAGGGCGACCGCCACGCCCGCCTTGGCGCGGTTCTTCTGCACCCCCTCCTCGAGCGCCTTCTCGAGGCGGTACTGGATGAACTTGTCGACGGTGAGCACGACGTCGTGGCCGCCCTGGGGCGGGGCGTCGGCGATCCCGGAGGAGAGCACCTCGCGACCGAGCGCGTCGCGCAGGCCGGGGACCTCGGCGGGGGAGCCGCGCAGATCCTTGTCGTAGCGCAGCTCGATACCTTCCAGCCCCTTGCCGTCGAGGCCGGCCCATCCGACGAGGGGGCCGCCGAGGCTGCGGTTGGGGTAGTAGCGGCGCGGCTCCTTGGCGAGGAAGACGCCCCGGAGTCCGGCCTCCTTGACCGCCTTGGCCTCCTCGGGGAGGGTGCGGCGCTTGATCCAGGCGAAGTAGCGGCGGCTCGAAAGCGGGATGGCGAGATCGCGGCGATCCATGTGGAGCAGGCGGGCCAGGGCGCGGCTGGTCTCGTCGGTGGCACCGGCGGCGGCGATCTGGCGCGGGTTGACGTAGATCGAGTCGACCTCGGCCGAGGCGGCCAGCTCGGTGCCGTTGCGATCGAGGATCCGGCCGCGCCGCGACGGGAGCTCGATGTCCTTCACGTACTGGTCCTCGGCCATCTCGAGCAGCTTCTTCGCCTCGTAGACCTGGAGCACGAAGGCCCGCTGCGCGAGCAGCGCGAACAGGCCGGTGAAGAGGATGCCGGCGGCGTAGAGGCGCACGCGGACCCAGCGCTGATCGCCCGCCCAGCCCATCCTCATCGGGGGTCTCCCGGTGCCGCCGCGAGCGGGCTCGCATTGCCGACGTGGGCGAGGCGAAGTACCCGGATTGCCCCGGGATCCGGCGGCGCCATGTGCAGCTCTTCGCGTGCGCGTCGCTCGATCACCGACGGATCCTTGCGGGTCTCCAGCTCGAGCCGGAGGCGCTGGTTCTGCTGGGCGAGGTCGTGATGGATCTTGCTCTCGCGGCCGAGATCGTAGCCGACCTGGATCACCTGCATGCGGATCCAGACGTGGATGAGCGCGACGGTCACCGCGGAGGCGACGGCGAGCGCGACGAGGAAGGTGGCCCCGCGGCGGCGCAGGCGGGTGATCATCGTCGCACCGCGGCACGCAGGCGCGCCGATCGCGAACGCGGGTTGCGCAGGACCTCTTGGTCCGAGGGGAAGAGCGGCTTGCGAGTCAGGAGATCGAGCTCCGGGTCGGGGCGGATCCCCATCGCGCGGGCGATGTCCTCGGGCATCCCGGGGTGGCGAGAGAGATCGCGGAAGCGGTCCTTGACCAGGCGATCTTCGAGGGAGTGGAAGGCGATCACCACGATCCGGCCGCCCGGCCGGAGGCAGGCGGGGAAGTCGGCGAGGAAGCGCTCCAGCTGGCCCACCTCGTCGTTGACCGCGATCCGGAGGGCCTGAAAGCTCTTGGTGGCGGGGTCGGTCTTGCGGAGCGCGCGCTCGCGCCCGGGGAGCGCCGCGGCGACGATGGCGGCCAACTCGGAAGTGGTGGCGAGGCGATCCTCGGCGAACGCCTCCTTGATCGCGCGGGCGATTTTTTTTCCGAACTTCTCGTCGCCGTAGCGCTTGAGGATCTCGCCGAGCTCCTCGGTGGTGACGCGGCGGATGAGCTCCCCGGCGGTCTCTCCTTCGGTGGGGTCCATCCGCATGTCGAGCGGGCCGGGGCGGGAGAAGGAGAAGCCGCGCTCGGCGCGATCGATCTGCGGGGAGGAGATCCCGAGGTCGAGGAGGAAGCCGTCGACGGGCAGGGCGCCAAGCTGTTCAAGGATCGCCCGGGCGTCGCCGAACGCGCCGTGGACCAGGGTGACCCGATCGCCGTAGGGGGAGAGGCGCTCGCGGGCCGCTGCCAGCGCGTCGGGATCGCGGTCGATCCCGATCAGCCTGCCGTCGGGGGAGGAGGCGTCGAGCACCCGCGCGGCGTGCCCGCCACCGCCGAGGGTGGCGTCGCAGTAGACCCCGCCCGGGCGCGGCGCCAGCAGCTGCACCGCCTGGTCGGCGAGCACCGTGATGTGGGCGAAGTCGGTCACGCCAGCGACGGTCCGGTCACCGTCCACAGGTACCACCGGCCTGCGCCGGGGGCAAAAAAAAGCAGGCAGGAAGGAAGGCGCAGCGCATTTTTTTCTTGCGAGAGAATCTGTGAACGACCAGCAGGAGAGGATGCAGATGGCGGGTGCTGACGCCTTCCCGAGCCCCAGCACGCCCACAGATTCGCCTGAGGAGGCAATTAAATCAGGCTGCGCGGGAACCTCTTCTCGGCGTCGAAGAACTCGGCGAGCGGGATGGTGAACTTGCGGGTCTGACCGACCAGCTCCTTCCACTCCTGCGCGGTGATCTGCCCATGCGCGTTGAGGTACGCGATCAGGCGCAGGCGCAGCCCGTCGAGCGCGACGCGGGCGAAGTGGAGGTCCTGGACGCGCACCAGCGTGCCGCCGCGGGTGAGCAGCTCGATCGCCTCCTTGACGCCCCTCTCGTCGGCCTTTAGCGACGCCACCAGCTCGGCGGGGCGCGGCGGGGCGAGGCCGGCGTCGCGGTAGAGCGCGGACACCCGCTCGGCAGGCGGCGCCGGGCCCCAGGCTTGCTGCGATGCAGCAACATCGTGGCCGGGGCGGCGGACGATGTCCTTGTCGGTGGTGATTCGAGCGCAGCTCCTCGCGGCCAACTCCTGGCTTCAAGGGCTCGGCGGCATGGAAGGCGTCGACGGATGCCAGCACCTGCGCCCGCAGCAGGGCGAGCGCGTCCTGGTGCACCATCGCGCCCTTCTCGCGATCGTAGCGGATCACGGTGCGGGCGCCGAGGAGCTTCGTAAGCGCTGCCTCGGTCTCGCGCGGCGTCGACGGCACGGGCATCTGCAGATCGCCGCCCGGCTCGATCTCCCCTTGTCGAGCAGCGCCACCGACGCCAGGGTCTGCGCGGTGCCGGCGTGGAGCAGTAACCGCGCGCGCCGCTTGAGCGGACCCCGCGAGGTGGCGAGGTAGCGCAGCCGCACATCGAGCAGCTTGCCGGCGACGAACGTGCCGGCGTGGCACAGCGTCTCGCCGCGGGTGAGCGCTTCGCGCGCCACCGCGAGGTTGCAGGCGGTGCGCTGCCCGGCGTGCGCCTCGTCGACGGTGGCGCCATGAACCTGCACCCCGCGCACCTTCCCCGGAGTGCCGCCGGGGAGCGCCACCACCTCGTCGCCGATCTTCCGCGCAGCGCCGAGCGGACGCCATGCGTCCTACCAGCGCGGTCTCGTAGGGGGCTGTAGGCTTCGCGCCGCCGTATCTGGAGGCAAGTCGGGCTTTGATGGGTCTTCGATCAGGCCGCGATCGTGGTGAGGGTTCCTCGATGGGGCCATCGATCGAGATGCGATCTCGGTTGGCCCTCCCGGGCAGGGCCTGCGCATGGGATGCGATCACGGATGCTGCCCTGGCTCGCGGCGCCAGGCAGGATGCGATGGCGGTCGGAGCCCCCTGGCAGCCGTGCCGACCAGGATGGATCGTGGTTCGCGCGCTCGGGTCCGGGGGTCGATGCGGAGGGATCGTGGTGCGGCTGCCTTGCTCGGGGCGCCTTGCAGGCTGCATGATGGCTTGCCCTCCTTGATCGGGGCGCCGGCCAGGTTGTGATCGCACAACGGCTCTCATTACGATCCTCGCCGGCTGGGAGAAGGTCGCGGGCGAGATCCCCGAGGGAGACCTCGCCAAGGAGCTGCGGGAGCGCCTGTTTCCCGACGGCACCTCCTTCATCAACATCGCGCCACGCGAGGAGTGGGCGGCGGTCGAGGCGCGCCTCTTGACCCTCCAGAAAGAAAACCTCGATCCGAAGCTCAAGCTGCTCGGCCTGGAGCCGCTTCGGAGGCACCTCCACAAGGTCCAGATCGAGTATGGCAAGGTCACTGGCACCACCGCGCCGCTCGCCACGCCCGACTCACCGCAGGTGAAGGTCAGGCAGACGGCGCTCCACGATTCGATCCGCCACTACGCCGGGGCGGTGATCGGCTCGGTCCAGCGGAAATAGCCGGAGACGCGCGCGTTCACCGATGCGCTTCTGCACCCGCTCACCGAGTGGCGATCGCGGTCGAGGAAAAAAGCGGCCGCGCCCGCGGTGGTTGCGACGGATGCCGGCAAGGGAGTCACGGCGACCGGCGCGCGCGGGGAACCCGGCCTGGCGGAAGGCAAGGGCTCGGGCGACACTCCGAAGGCTTGAGGAACGTTCCGAAGCACCCCTGGCACGAACCGAGGGGTTGTCGCGTAACCATGTCGCCATCTTGGACGGGTTCCCGGCAGGACCGGCAGCCGGTGGTGCGGATGCACTTCGATGGGCCCCGCCGTCGGGCGTGAGGGGATCCATCCGGATCCATCCCCATCATCCCCATCCGGATCCCTCTTGACATCTCCGGCCCTTGTCGGCCGGCCGATCGGCGCGCAGGAGCGGCAAGATGGTCGGACCCGGTGCGCTTCGAGCTTGCACCGCCTGCGCGCTCGGCGTAGGGTCGAGCCGGCGGTGCAGAGGAGGCTCGGTTGTTACGGAGCGCGATCGAGCGGGCTGACGACGCCGAGTGGACCGCGGTCCACGATGTGGGTGTAGATCATCGTCGTCCGCACGTCCTTGTGACCGAGCAGGGTCTGGATCGTCCGGATGTCGGTGCCCGCTTCGAGGAGGTGGGTGGCGAAACTGTGGCGGAGCGTGTGGGTGGTCGCCCGCTTGGTCAGGCCGGCGGCGCGGGCGGCCTGCTTGATCTCCTTCTGAACCGCCGTGTCGTGGAGGTGGTAGCGAACCGTCCGGCCCGTCTCCGGATCCTGGCAGCAGCGCGAGGCGGGAAAGAGGTATTGCCAGCCCAGGCTGCGCGCGGCGCCGGGCATCTTCTGGCGGAGGGCGTCCGGCAGGTTCACCTCCCCGCGACCCACTGCCAGCTCGCGCTCGTGGAGGCGGGTCACGGCAGCCACCTGCCCGCGCAGACGATCGCGCAGCGAGTTCGGGAGGAGCGCCGGGCGATCCTCCCCGCCCTTGCCGCGCCGGACCATCAGCTGGTGTCGTTCGAAGTCGACGTCCTTGATCCGCAGCGACAGGCTCTCGGAGAGGCGCAGGCCGCTCCCGTAGAGGACCTCGGCGATCAGCGAGAACGGCGACTCCAGGCGCGCGAGCAGTTGGCGCACCTCGCTGCGCGAGAGCACGATGGGTACGTTCCTGGGCCGCTCCGCGCGCTGGAGGGCTTCCAGCGGGCCGACCGGCATCCCGAGAACCTGGCCGTACAGGAAGACCAGGGCGCACAGCGCCTGATTCTGGGTGGAGGCCGCGGTGTGGCGCTCCAGGGCCAGGTGGTTGAGGAAAGCCACGACCTCGGGCGCTCCCATCTCGCGCGGGACGCGGGGCTTGTGGAAGCGCAGGAACTGGCGGATCCAGTGCAGGTACGCCTCCTCCGTGCGCGGCGAGTAGTGTATCCGCCGCATCGTCGCGTGAAATGCCTCGCCCAGGGTCATCGATCGCCTCCCGTTGCCGTGAGGCCAGGGTTATCGGCAGGTAGCCGGAAGAGTTGCGCGAACGTTACCGGGCGGGTGCGGGCGAGGAGCGGCGCGGGCAGTACATGGGAGGGGGTTCGTAATGTAATACGGCAGCGGCGGGGCCGGGTAGCGCGCACCGGCCGATCGCCAAATCGCCCAGGAAGTTTCGCGGGGTTGGCGGCTCGTCTCTCCTTCAAAAATGACGAGATAGCTGACCGATTGAATGATATGTTCGGCCGACCCGACCCCTCCGGCCGCGCGAGGATGCCATGAAACGTGAGCGCACCCGACTGCTTCTTTCCGCCCTCGTGGTGGTCGCTGCCATTCTGCCCTCGGCGCGTTCTGGCGGCGACGAGGGCGCCACTCGACGCAAGCGCAGCTCACGAGATGCAACGGTGTGTGAAGGTGGACGTACCTCCACCGCGGATACCGCGGGGCATTGCTGTTGGCCAGGCCAGGCGTGGTCGAAGTTGAAGGGGAGTTGTGTAGGTTCCCCCGAGTGCCCACATGGCTACGAAGTGGACTCCGATGGCTGTGTTCTCGTCGCCCAGCCTTCCTCTCCATCCCCGCGTGGGTCCCCTCCGGTTGGATCTACCGCCATCAGATTGCTGCCAAAGCAGGCCGGCCACTTGTATTCGGCTTCGGTCGGCCCCATGGCCTGCGAGGTGCCGTGCACGCTGGATCTCGCGCCAGGGAAGGCGGTCCTGAGCATCCGTGGGGAAGCCGACTTCCAGCAGGCCATGTTGGTTTCGTTGACACCGGAAACGTGGGAGGTCGAGCACCGCAACGGCCTCATGTTCAATTCGGGAGCGGCGCTTAC
>SHYY01000134.1 GCA_009692555.1 Myxococcales bacterium | reverse complement strand
ATGGAGTTGCTGACCCGCATCGTGGAGATGCTCACGCGCATGTGCCGGAGAGGTGATCCCCCGCGCGAGAGTGCCCCTGAATCGACTACGACTACGACTACGACTACGACTACGTGAGCGGAGGGACCCCCTTCTCCGTTAAGCACCCCCCGGGCGGTCGGTTGTCGGCCGTCGGCTGTTTTTGTGCTAGAGATCCCCGCCGATGTTGACCCTGCTCATCGCCCTCCTCGCCGCGGTCGCCGTCACCGGCGGCCTCAAGCTCGCGTTCGCAACCGCGTCGTGGAGCTTGATTTTCCCGTTCCTGCTGACGCTGGTCGGCGTCCTGATCCTGATGTTCCAGGTGGTCGGTCGGCGCATCCAGCCGATCGTCAAGGAGGCGGAGAGGCACCTCCTCGGCGCGCGGCGCGAGCTGGCGCTGAAGTCGCTCCGCGACGGCCTCAGGTACCAGGCGTGGCACCCGATGATCGCCGCGCAGCTGCGGGCGCAGATCGGCGCGCTCCACTACGACACCGGCGAACTCGATCAGGCGGAGGCGGAGCTTCGCCGCGCCTCGCGCTGGCCGTGGACCTCGCGCGCGCTGCTCGGCTGCGTCTACTTCAAGCGCAAGGACGGCGCGAAGATGAAGAAGGCGTTCGAGACGGCGGTGAAGGTGGGCGACAAGGAGCCGCTGGCCTGGACGCTGTACGCCTACTGCCTGATCTCGCGCGGCGACCGCGAGGACGCGGTGAAGGTGCTCGAGCGCGCGCTGAAGAAGAACCCGGCCGATGCCCGCCTCACCGCCAACCTCGAGCTGGCGAAGGAGGGCAAGAAGCTCAAGGTGGCGCCCTACGGCGACAAATGGGCGCGCTTCAATCTCGACGGGGAGGGGCCGGTGGTCCCGAAGGCCGCCCGCGGCTTCGCGGTACGTCCGGGGTTCCGCCAGAAGCCGATGCGCAAGCGGTAGGGGCAGCGGCAGCGCTGGCCGCCAGGTTGGGGAAATAAAAAGGGCCCCGACGCGAGTCGGAGCCCTTTTCGTTGAAGCGCCAGTTTTTTTAGATGAGGCTACTTGGACTAGACCTTCGAGACGTTCGACGCCTGCAGGCCCTTCGGCCCCTGGATCACGTCGAACTGCACCTGGTCGCCTTCGGCGAGGCTGCGGAAGCCCTCCGAGACGATCGCGGTGTGGTGGACGAACACGTCCGGCCCATTCTCGCGCGTGATGAATCCGAAACCCTTCGCATCATTGAACCACTTCACGGTGCCCTTTTCCATCTGCTGATTTCCTCTGGCGGCCATCCGCTGCGTCCAGCGCGGGTGCCTTTGCTTGTTCTGGCTGGAGAGGTCAGAGAGCTTCTGACGGAAGGAACGACCGAAAGTTCGATCGACTCCAGACCTGCGAGAGGTCCGCTGCTCCAGCTCGGACGCGGCGGGAAGATGCTCCCCGAACCGGGTTGTGTCAAGATGTATCGGATGATCAACCTGGCGATGGGAATCCTGATCGGCTACGTGCTCGGACGGTGGGGCAAGCACTTGAAGTCGCTCTGGCAGCTCGGCAAGTAGACGCTACGGCAGGTCGCTCCGCGCGAGCGACTCGCGGGTGTGGATCACCCCGCGGACGGTGAGCGACGACCAGGTGGCCCGGAGCAGCGCCGCCTTCCCGATCAGCGGCGCCGGCTCGCGCGTCGAGAGCAGCGTGCGCAGCGGCTCGCCCTCGGCGTCCAGCTCCTCCTCGCCCAGCAGCGCCCCTTCGAGGCGGGCGCCGGCGAGGTCGGCGCCTGCCAGATCGGCGCCCCGGAGGTCCGCGCCCTCGAGGATCGCGTCCGTGAGGTCGGCGCCGGTGAGGTCGGCGAAGGGCAGCGACGCGCCGCTGAGGTCGACGCGCTGAAGCTGGGCGCGTGGCAGGAGCGCGCTCTCCAGCACTGCCCCGCCCGCGCGGGCGCCGGTGAGCTTCGCGCCCGGCAGCTCGGCGCGGTTCAGGATCGCCTCGCGCAGATCGGCGCCCGAGAGGTCGCCCGCCGGCAGCTCCGCCTCGGTGAGGTCGGCCCCCGCGAGGAGCGCAAAGCGCAGATCGATCCGCTCGCCCGTCGCCCAGCTCAGGTTCGCGCCCCTCAGCGAGGCGCTCTCCAGGCGGGTCTCCTCGAGGAGCGCCTTCCGCAAGTCGGCGCGATCGAGGTGCGCGCCGCGGAGGTCGGCCGCCGAGAGGTCGACCTGGGTCAGCCGCGCGCCGGTGAGGTTGGAGGCGCCGAGCGACAGCTTGTAGAGAAAGCGGGTGTGCTTGGCGTGGGCCTGCAGCCCGACACCAGCGACGGTGGCAAGCCAGCGCTGGAGCGGCGAGAGGCGATCCCAATCCCAGGCCATGGCGACGCAGTATAGGGGGAAGCGCGGCGGCGGGAGGCCCAAAAACTCCACACCCCGTGCGCCCGCTTCGGTAGAATCTGCACCATGAGCAAGACCCTTCGCTTCGCTTTCGTGACGGGGCTGTGGATGATCGCGGGCTGCGGGCGGTCGGACCTGATCGGGTTCGACAACGGGTGCCCCAAGTCGGATCCCTTCTGCGATCGCGCCGACGGCGCGGGGGGGCAGGACCTGGCGGGGCGCGACCTCACCGGGCTCGGCGACGGCGGGGGCGGCGGGGCCGACGGGATGATCGACTCCGACGGCGGCGGCGGGGACGTCGACGGCGGCGGCGACAGCGACGGGATGATCGACCCCGACGACGGGGGCGGGGACGTGGATGGCGGCGGCGGTGGAGATGGTGGCGGCGGGGATGTGGATCTCGGCAATGGCGACGGAGGTGGCGGGATCGACCTCGGCGGCGGCGGGGACGGCGGCGGCGGGGACGGCGGCGGCGGCGGAGACGGCGCGACTGACGGTGGCGGCGGCGACGGCATGACCGGCGACATGAGCGACGGCGGCAAGCCCGGCGACATGAGCGACGGCGGCACGCCCGACATGGCCGGCTGCAAGCTGGTCGAGACCTGCGGCAACCTGGTCGACGACGACTGCAACGGAGCCACCGATTGCCTCGACAAGGCGTGCGCCAACGACAAGGCGTGCGTGAACATGAAGAAGGAGCTGTGCGGCAACACGATCGACGACGACGCCAACGGCTTCATCGACTGCAAGGACCCGCAGTGCTTCGGCGATCCGCTGTGCTTCAAGCCCGGCGTCGAGATCTGCAACAACCTGATCGACGACGACGACAACAAGCTGATCGACTGCGCCGATCCGTCGTGCAAGAACGACCCGAGCTGCAAGCCCAACATGGGGATGGAGATCTGCGACAACGGCAAGGACGACAACGGCGACCTGCTGGTCGACTGCGCCGATCCGCAGTGCGTGATGTTCCCGAAGTGCCTCCAGGCGGCGTGCACCCCCGAGGTCGACTTCGGCGTCATCCTGCCCAAGGACGCGAGCACCACCAAGACCATGAACACCGTCGGTGCGGTGCAGACGTTCACCTCCTGCGCCTCGCCCGGCGGCACCGCCCGCGTCGGCAAGTTCGTGCTCGCCGCCCAGGCCGACGTGAAGCTCGACTTCGTGCAGGTGAAGGGCGGCGCCCACGCGGTCTCGGTCTACAAGGCGGGCGTCAACCAGGCGTGCGATCAGAACCTGATCTTCTGCCTGAAGGCGGGCCAGGCAGCGACGGCAACCCACAGCTTCCAGGCCCTCGGTGCGGGCACCTACTGGGTGATCGTGCAGTCCTACCCGGGCACCCAGGCGCTCACCACGGTCACGCTCTCCACCGGCTCCTCGAAGAAGCCGGAGGTCTGCAACAACGGCGTCGACGACGACGGCAACGGCCTGATCGACTGCCTCGACCTGGCCTGCATCGCCGACCCCAACTGCAAGAACAACATCTGCACGCCCGACACCAACCTCGGCGCGCTGATCGTCGACGGGCCGGCCAAGGACGCCATCTTCGACACCAACACCTCCACCAACCGCTACCACCCGACCTGCGCCGGCGTCTCGACCGGCAAGGACTGGGTGGTGCGCTTCACGATCAAGGAGACCGCCGGCATCCTCGTGCAGTGGAGCCAGAAGGGCGACCACGTCTTCGGCCTCTTCCAGACCCCCGCGCCCGGCACGCCGTGCGACGCGATCCAGCAGTCCTGCTACTACCCGGGCGGCGCGGCGGGCGGCGCGGTGGCGTGGTCGGCGCGGCCCCCGGGCGACTACCTGTTCATCCTCAAGCCGATCAAGGCCGGCCTCGAGGGCCCGATGAAGCTCTCCATCTCCGCCTACAAGAACCGCCAGGTCGAGATCTGCAACAACAAGATCGACGACGACGGCAACAACCTGATCGACTGCGACGACCCGGCCTGCTACGGCGTGGGCCTGTGCAAGGCGCCGCTGTGCATGCCCGACGTCGACCTCGGCGACTTCGACTACGGGACGGTCAAGATGACCACGCTCGATCTCACCACCGGCGCCGACATCTACAAGACCAAGTGCGGCAAGGGCAACGGCAAGGAGCGGGTGGTACGGCTCAGCCTGACCAAGGTCATGGCGCTCGGGTTCAACTGCAACATGACCGGCGACGCGGTGTTGCAGCTCGACAACCAGCTCAACCCGCTCGACTCCTGCGACGCCAACCTCTACACCTGCGCCGATCCGAAGATCCTCCCGTTCGGGTGCAACTTCGCGATGCCCAACCTCCAGCCCGGCAAGTACAACGTGATCGTCGAGGCGTTCCAGGCCGGCACCGAGGGCAAGGTCAACCTGACCCTGTTCGGGATCCAGGAGAAAATCCTGGAAATCTGCAACAACGGGAAAGACGATGATGCCGACGGGTTCATCGATTGCAACGACAAGAAGTGCGTCACGTCGCCGCTGTGCGACACCTTCGCCTGCCGCGCCGATCAGAAGCTCGGGATCATCCCGCTCGACGGCACGACCACCTCGGCGGTGGTGCAGACCTCGAACGCGGGCAACGATCAGCTGATGACCCCCTGCGCGTCGATGCCCGGCGGGCAGGACGCGGTGCTCGACTTCATCCTGCCGGCGAAGAGCGACCTCCTGATCGAGTGGGCGCAGGTGGGCGATCACACCTTCGCGCTCTACCAGAACGCGAACGACCTCCTGGCCTGCGACGCCGGCCCGCTGGTGAAGTGCACCGCCTCGGTGGCCAAGGCCACCGGGATGATCCCGCTCCTCAACGTGCCGGCCGGCAAGTACCACCTGGTGGTCGACGCGGACAAGCCCGGCAAGGAGGGCGGCGTGGTGGTCCAGTTCTCCGGGAAACCGAGCCCGTAGCTCGCCCCGCCCGTCGCTGAATCATCCCGCGATGCCCTCCTTCGAGGCCCTCCTCACCGTCGACGAGTTCGAGCGCGCCGCCCGCGATCGGTTGCCGGCGATGGCCTACGACTACTTCCGCTCCGGGGCCGATGACGAGCGCACCCTGGCCGACAACGTGGCGGCGTTCTCCCGCTACGCGATCTGGCCGCGCGTGCTCCGCGACGTGGCGCGGCGCGATCTGGCGGTCGAGCTGCTCGGCTGCGCCGCCTCCTCGCCGATCCTGATCGCGCCCACGGCCTACCACGGCCTGGCCCATCCCGATCGCGAGCCGGCCACCGCGCGGGGAGCCGCCACCGCCGGCACGATCCTCGTCGTCTCGACGCTGGCCAACACGCGCATCGAGGAGATCGCCGCCGCGGCGCCGGGGCCGAAGTGGTTCCAGCTCTACGTGCACCGCGATCGCGGAATGACCCGCGCGCTGATCGAGCGCGCCGCCGCCGCGGGCTACCTTGCGCTGGTCCTCACCGTCGATACGCCGCTCCTCGGCCGCCGCCTCGCCGACGAGCGCAACGGCTTCGCCCTGCCGCCCGGCCTCGAGATGGCCAACCTCGTCGATGGGAACGAAGGGAGCGGCGCGGGCGGTTCGGCCCTCGCCGGCTGGTTCGCGGCGCGCCACGATGCGTCGCTGGGCTGGAGCGACCTCGCCTGGCTGCGCTCGGTGACCGATCTCCCGATCGTCTTGAAAGGGATCCTCCGCGCCGACGATGCCGCGCGCGCCGTCGCCGAGGGGGTCGCGGGGATCATCGTCTCCAATCACGGCGGGCGGCAGCTCGACGGGGCGCCCGCGACCCTCGACGCGCTCCCGTCGGTGGCCGAGGCGGTGGCCGGCCGCTGCGCGCTGCTGGTCGACGGGGGGATCCGCCGCGGCACCGACATCCTGATCGCGCTCGCTCTCGGCGCGCAGGCGGTTCTGGTCGGGCGGCCGGTGCTGTGGGGCCTCGCCGTTGCTGGCGAGCACGGGGTGGCGCGGGTGCTCGATCTCCTGCGCGACGAGCTGTCGCGCGCGATGGCCCTCGCCGGCTGCCCCGATCTGGCGTCGATCTCGCGCGATCTTGTCCGCCCGCGCTGACGCTGACTTTCGTCTATATTCGGCCGCCATGGCCAAGATCGACAAGGTGCGCAACATCGGGGTTGTCGCGCACATCGACGCGGGCAAGACCACCGTCAGCGAGCGCTTCCTCTTCTACTCGGGACGCATCCACCGGATCGGCGAGGTCCACGAGGGCGAGACCCAGATGGACTACATGCCGCAGGAGCGAGCCCGCGGCATCACCATCACCGCCGCGGCGACGAGCTTCTCCTGGCGCGGCCACGAGATCCACCTGATCGACACCCCCGGCCACGTCGACTTCACGATCGAGGTCGAGCGCTGCCTGCGGGTCCTCGACGGCGCGGTGGTGGTGTTCTCGGCCGTCGATGGGGTGGAGCCGCAGTCCGAGACGGTGTGGCACCAGGCCGAGAAGTTCCATGTCCCGCGCATCGCCTTCATCAACAAGATGGACCGCGTCGGGGCCGATTTCCCGTCGGTGATGCAACAGATCGTGACCCGCCTCGGGGCGCGGCCGGCGCCGGTGCAGCTGCCGCTCGGGGCCGAGGGCGGCTTCGAGGGGGCGATCGATCTGGTGGCGATGAAGGCGCTCCGCTTCAGCGGCGAGGAGGACGACCCACCGACGGTGGAGGAGGTCGACGATGACCGCCGCGCCGAGGCGGTGGCGGAGCGCGATCAGCTGGTCGAGACGGTGGCCGACGTCGACGACGCGCTGGCCGAGCTGTACCTCGCGGGCGAGCCGATCCCGGCCGATGCGCTGCGGGCGGCGCTCCGCAGGGCCACCATCGCCAACAAGCTCGTCCCCGTGCTGTGCGGCGCGGCGCTCCGCAACATGGGCGTGCAGCCCCTCCTCGACGCGGTGGCAGACTACCTGCCTTCCCCCGTCGAGGTGCCCCCGATCCATGGCGTCAAGCCCGGCACCGAGGAGGTCGAGACGCGGGCGCCCGACGACAAGGCGCCGTTCTCCGCGCTCGCGTTCAAGATCGTGCTCTTCGAGGGGCGGAAGACGGTGTTCCTCCGGATCTACTCCGGCACCCTCCTCCCCGGCGACGAGCTGTGGAATCCGCGCCTGCGGAAGAACGAGAAGATCGCCCGCCTGTTCTCGGTCCACGCCGATCGCCGGGACCGGATCGAGCGCGCCGGAGCGGGGATGATCGTCGCCGTGATGGGGCTGAAGGATGTCTCCACCGGCGACACGCTCTGCACCTCCAGGGCGCCGATCCTGCTCGAGCGGATCGACACCTACGAGCCGGTGATCTCCGTCGCGATCGAGCCCGAGTCGACCGTCGAGAAGGAGAAGCTCGACGCCGCGCTGCTCAAGCTCACCGACGAGGATCCGACGCTGGTGGTGTTCGAGGACCCCGAGACCGGGCAGACCATCCTGCGCGGGATGGGCGAGCTGCACCTCGACATCATCCGCGACCGCCTGGAGATCGAGTTCGGGGTCCACGCGCGCCTGGGGAGGCCGCAGGTGGTCTACCGGGAGACGGTGATGCGCGCCGGCGAGGCGGAGGCGCGCTTCGAGCGGCTGGTGACGAAATCGGCGCTCGACGGGCGCAAGGGGGGCAAGAGCCCCGAGCGGGAGAAGGCGAAGGACAAGGAGAAGGAGGAGGAGCAGCTGCTGTTCGGCGCGGCGCGGGTGCGGGTGGCGCCGCTCCCACGCGGGGCAGGAGTGAAGATCCGCGCCGCGGTGCCCCCGTTCGGACCGGAGCTGCCCGATCGGATCGCCAAGCTCATCCCGCAGCTCGTCGAGGCGGCGCTCTCGGGCGTGCGCGAGGGCGCGGTGAGCGGGAGCGCGGGCTACCCGATGGAGGACCTCGAGGCGGTGCTGGTCGGCATCGAGCCGCCGCCGGGCGAGGGCGTGACGACGCTGGGCTACAAGATCGCCGGCAGTGAGGCCTTCCGGAAGGCGTGCGTCGAGGCCGGCGAGGCGCTGCTCGAGCCGATCATGCAAGTGGAGGTGGTGGTGCCCGAGGAGTTCATGGGCGCCGTGGTGGGCGATCTCAACGCGCGTCGCGCACAGATCGAGGACCTCGGCTTCCGCGGGACCAAGCGCACCGTGGTCGCCAAGGTGCCCCTGAAGGCGCTGTTCGGCTACGCCACGGCGATCCGATCCGCCTCGCAGGGGCGCGCCACGTTCACGATGCACTTCGCGAAGTACGACGCCTGGATGTGAGGGGAGGTCCCATGCCGCCCGCACGCACCGACTACGTCTTCCGCAACTGGAACGGATCGATCGCGGTCAAGCCCGATCACTTCTACCAGCCGGACAGCGAGGCGGAGGTGGCCGAGACGGTGCGCGAGGTGGCCTCGCGGGGCGGCATCCTCCGGCCATTCGGCGCGGGCCACTCGTGGGCCGAGCTGGTCCCCACCGACGATAGCCTGATCAACCTGGACGCGCTCCATCACCTCGTATCCGTCGACGCGGCGAGGAAGCAGGTGACGGTTCAGGCCGGGATCCGGATCGAGAAGCTGAACGACCTGGTCGCCGAGCATGGCCTCGCGCTCGCCAACGTCGGATCGATCTCGCAGCAGTCGATCGCCGGCGCGATCGCCACCGCCACCCACGGCACCGGGCTGGCGATCGGCAACCTCTCGACGCAGGTGGTGGCGATGACGCTCGCCACCGCCGACGGCCGGCTCCGCCGGATCTCGGCCGCGCGCGACCCCGAGCTGATCGCCGCGGCGCGGGTCAGCCTCGGCGCCCTCGGGATCGTCACCGAGGTCACCCTGCAGTGCGTCGACGCCTTCCGCCTCCACGCGCGGCTCTGGCCGCTGCCCTTCGAGGAGGCGGTGGCGCAGATCGACGCCCTGATCCACGCCCACGATCACGTCCGGCTCTACTGGTTCGCCAACACCGACGTGATCCAGGTGATGACCTACAACCGCACCGACGAGCCCAGGTCACCGGGAATGCCGATCGGCGACTACTTCCGCGATGTGGTGGTGGAGTACGACTTCCTGAAATTCCTGGTCGAGAACAGCTACGCCTTCCCGGGACTGGTCGGCCCGATCAACCGCTTCGCGAACTGGGCCTTCCGCTGGACCAAGGTGGAGCGCGTCGACCGCAGCGACCGCATCCTCAACATCCCCGCGCCGCCCGAGCACGACGAGTGCGAGTACGCCATTCCCGTCGAGCGCGCGGCCCACGCGGTGCGCCTCCTCCGCCGGCTGATCGAGCGCACCGGCTACCGCGCCAACCTCCCGGTCGAGGTGCGCTTCGTGGCCGCCGACGAGAACATGCTCAGCCCTTGCTACCGTCGCGCCAGCTGCTACCTCGGCGCCTACACCTTCGGCGAGCAGTTCGCGCAGCCCTACTTCGCCGGCTTCGAGGGGCTGATGGCCAGCCTCGGCGGGCGACCCCACTGGGGCAAGACCTTCCACGCCACGCGCGATCAGCTCCGCGCGCTCTACCCGCTGTACGACCGCTTCGTGGCGATCCGGCGGCAGCTCGATCCGGCCGGGGTCTTCGCCAGCCCGTTTCTGCGCGACCTCTTCGCCTGATCCGCCGAGCCTGATCAGGCCAGGCGGCGCCACGACGGCAGCGGGGAGCGGTCGATCCGCAGCAGCGCGGGCTCCGGGATCTCCTGCCACGGCTCGTCGGTGATGTGCTCGGAGGCGATCAGGATCGCGCGACGGCGGGCGGACCAGGGGGTCTCGATCACCGCGCCGGTCTCGTCGGAGCGGCGGCGCACCCGCACCGCGTCGCCCGGCGCCCGCTCGAGCAGGAAGAGCGTGCGGCCGGCGCGATGGACGTAGAGCGCCTCGCCGTCGGAGAGGAAGAAGTTGGAGGCCCCGAGGGTCGGGTGCTCGTGGAGCGCGCGCACCGCAGCGACCAGCGCCGCGTCGGTGGCCTGGTCGGCAGGCGCCCCGGCAGCGTTCGCCTCGTCGAGGCGGGTGAGGAGGAAGGCGAACAGCAGCTCGCTGTCGGTCTCGCCGCCCACCTCGTCACGCCGCGCGGGCGAGATGCGGCTCTGCAGGTGGGCGAAGTCGTCGATCGTCCCGTTGTGCGCGAACACCCAGCGTCCGCTGCGAAACGGGTGCGTGTTCTCGAGGGTGACGGGCCCCACCGTGCCCTTCCGCACATGGGCGATGAGGAGCGTCCCGCGGCTCCCCGCGGCGACCTCGTGGAACCGATCGTCCTCGTGCGCGCAGGCGGCCGCCTTCTGCAGCTCCCAGCCCGCCCCATCGGTGAAGACCGCGATCCCCCAGCCGTGCGGGTGCTCGCGCGAGAGCGAGGCGAGGCTCCGCGGCGCCTCGCGCAGGCTAAGGCGGAAGTCGGTGTGCTCGCTCGAGATGACGCCGAGGAGACGGCACATGCCGGAGCGAGTCTACGTGGCGCGTGCGGCTCCCGCCAGTTCTTCGTCCGGCCCGCCACACCAACGACGATCCTCGATGTGTCAAAAACACATAGCGTAACAAGTGTTATTGACATACCATCGCTTGGCAAATGGGTACTCCCTACCTGCACCGTGAGCTAACCTCGTCGATCGAGGCGGCGCTCGAGAGCATGCCGGTGGTGGTGGTCACCGGGATGCGGCAGGTGGGCAAGACCACGCTCCTGGTGCGCGATCCGGTGCTCGGGAAGCGGCGCTATCGCACGCTCGACGATTTCCCGATGCTCGAGGCGGCGCGCCGCGATCCCGAGGCGTTCCTCGACGGTGACGAGCCGCTGACGATCGACGAGGCGCAGAAGTGCCCGGAGCTGCTGACGGCGATCAAGCGGCGCGTCGATCGGGACCGCCGGCCCGGCCGTTTCCTGCTCTCCGGCTCGGCCAACTTCGCGCTCCTCCGGGGCATCAGCGAGAGCCTCGCCGGCCGCGCGGTCTACCTCGTTCTGGCGCCCCTGACCCGCCGCGAGCTCGCGCGCACCCTCGATCAGGTGCCCTTTCTGATCCGCTTCGCCCGCGAGCTCGCGCTGCAACGGGCCGCCCCGACGCGCCCGGTCCCGGTCGACGAGATCCTGCGCGGCGGAATGCCGGCCGTCCGGATCGACGGCGTCCGCGATCCGTCGCTCTGGTTTCGCGGCTACGAGCAGACCTACCTCGAACGGGATCTGCGCGCGCTGGCCCAGGTGGGCGATCTGGTGGCATTTCGTCGGGTGCTGGTGCTCGCGGCCCTGCGCACCGCCCAGGTCCTCCCGGTGAGCGGACTGGCGCGCGACGCCCAGCTATCGGTGATCACCGCCGGTCGCTACCTCGGTCTCCTGGAGACGTCGTACGTGATCCGTCGCATCCCGCCCTTTCTGGGAAACCGCGCCAGCCGGCTGATCAAATCGCCGAAGATCTACCTCACCGATTCCGGCCTCGCGGCGCACCTGGCGGGCGTGACCGATCTCTCCGTCACCGCCGAGGAGCCCCTCCGCGGGCCGCTCTTCGAGACCTGGGTCCTGCAGCAGCTGGCCGGCCTCCTCGAGTCCCACTGGGCCGCGGCGCGCCTCGGCTTCTGGCACGTCCAGGGACGGCACGAGGTCGACTTCGTGATCGAGGCGGGTCGCGACACCATCGCGATCGAGGTCAAGGCGGCCGGGCGCTGGACCGAGCGGGATCTCGTCGGCCTGCGCGCCTTCCTCGCCGCCACCCCGCGCTGCCGCGCCGCGATCCTCGCCTACAACGGCTCCGACGCGGTCTCCCTGGGAAACAAGCTATGGGCGATCCCGCTCGACCTGCTGCTCAGTTGACCGTGATCTGACCCGTCTTCGCTGGGTCGAAGCCCGGCAGGCCGTTGTTGCCCCCATTGCCGACGGTGTCGCAGTAGGTAAAGCCCGCGCCGCCGGTCACGGAAAAGCGGAAGGCGTAGGAGTAGATCCCGATCGCAGCGACGGTGAGGGGCGCCTGGTACTCGTCGTTGTTCTGCTTCCAGTCGTACTGCGGCGTCGGCAGCGCGGCCGCCCATTTCCAGGCGTTGCCGAGGCGCGGATCGGAGTGCAGCGGCCCGACCCCCAGCTGGGCGATGATCCCCGGCGCCGGCTTGTCCTGCGTGGCGTCGGTGAGGCCGCCCTGGAACACCTGCCCGAAGATCGGCGCGCTCGCCAGGCCCGCCTGGCTGGCCAGCGTCTTCGGGAACTGGATCACGCAGAACTGGATCTCGAGGCTGGCCTTGGGCAGCGCCAGATCGGGCGGCGACGCGAGATCTCCCGGCTTGCCACCGTCGGTGAGCGCGAGATCGGCCGGCGCTCCGTCGGCCTTCCCGAAATCGCCCACCGCGAAATCAGGCGAAACGGTGAAATCGGCCGACGAGGCGAAGTCGTAGACGACCGCGAGATCGGCCTGCGGGGCGATGTCCCGCCCCATCGTCCGCGGCGACTCCGGGCAGCCGGCGCACAGCAGCGCAGCGACGAGGGAGAGCCCCTTGATCACGTGTCGTCCTCGACCCAGACGATGCTGTCGGCGAGCGGACCGCCGGCGATCGCCAGGTAGAATTTGCGGTCGGCGGTCACGAGTCTGCACGTCTCCGCCAGCGCAAGCGCCAGGTAGAGGCTGTCGTGGACGCTCCTCTTCTCGCGAATCCCGATCTCCATGGCCGCGTCGATCAGGGGCCGAGATGGCCGGATCTCGATGGGGATCGCCGCGAACGCGCGCCACACCTGCTGCGCCTCCGCCGACGTGATCTCGCCCCTGCGAACGCGCTTCCAGAGCACATTGCCAACCTCCGGCCCGAGGAGATCCGGCGCGACGAGGTCGTGCGGCCCGTCGAGGAGTCGCGCGGCGGCGTCAGAGTGGACCTCGGGAAAGAACCACTTCAGGGCGACGCTGGCGTCGACCACGCGGCGGCTCAACGCCGGCGATCCTCGGCGATCAGCCGTGCACTGTCGCGATATTTCCGTCCGGCAAACCGCTTGCGGATACGCGCGGCCAGCGCGCGCGGATCCGCTGCCGAGCGGGCAGCCTCCATGACGATCGTCTTCAGTTCGCCCTGCAGCGATCGCCCGTGCCGCTGCGCGCGCGCCTTGATCTTGTCCACCACCGACGGGTCGAGATCGCGAATCAGAAGCTGGGCCATCCAGCACCTCCTGCTAGCAAAATGATAGCGGTACGGTGACGGCCGTCAAGCGCGGAGGGAAGGGTCCCGGTTGCCGGGGCCCATGCCCGGTGTTACAAACCTGCCGTGGGTCACGAGGAACACAAGAAGCATGCGCCGCGCGTCGTCCGGGTTTTCGTCATCACCGTCTCCGATACGCGCACCCAGGCCGATGACACCGGCGGTGCCCTCGCGCGCGCGCTGTGCGCCGCGGCCGGCCACACGATCGCCGGCAGCCGGATCCTGAAGGACGAGCCCGCCGAGGTGGCCGCCCTGATCCGCGACCTCGCCGAGCGCCGCGCCACCGACGTCATTCTCACCACCGGCGGCACCGGGATCTCCCTCCGCGACTCCACCTACGAGGCCGTGGCGGCCCTCCTCGACAAGCGCCTCGACGGCTTCGGCGAGCTCTTCCGGATGCTCTCCTACCAGGCGATCGGTCCGTCCGCGATGCTCTCCCGCGCCGTCGCTGGCGTGCACCGCGGGGTGGTCGTCTTCGCCCTCCCGGGATCGCCCGCGGCGGTGCGCCTCGCGCTCGAGAAGCTGATTGTGCCCGAGCTTGGCCACCTCGCGTTCGAGAGGGGGCGCTGATGGGCGCCGCGGCGAGGCTGAAGGTGATCGCGCCGCTGGCCGACGCGTTCGCGCGCCGCGTCTCCTACCTCCGCGTCTCGATCACCGATCGGTGCAACTACCGCTGCACCTACTGCATGCCCGAGGAGGGCGTCGCCCTCGTCCCCAGGCCGGAGGTGCTCACCCTCGAAGAGGTGGCGCGGATCGTCGGGCTCCTCGCCCGCGTCGGCGTGCGCCGGGTCCGCCTCACCGGGGGCGAGCCCACGGTGCGCCACGGATTGATCGATCTCATCGAGCGGCTCCACGCCCTCGACCTCGACGACCTCGCCCTCTCCACCAACGGCCACACGCTGGCCGAGATCGCCCCGTTGCTGCGGCGGGCCGGCCTCACGCGCCTGAACGTGTCGGTCGACTCGCTCGACCCCGAAAAGTTCAAGCAGATCACCCGTCGCGGCGACTTCGCGCGGGTCCAGGCCGGGGTGGAAGCGGCGCGCGACGCCGGCTTTCGCGCCACCAAGATCAACGCCGTCGCCCTCGCCGGATGGAACGACGACGAGCTGCCGGCGATCGCCGCGTGGGCGTGGGAGCGCGATGCGATCCCGAGGTTCATCGAGTGGATGCCGATGGGCGGCGGAAGCCTGTTTGCCCCGGGCGGCTTCCTCCCCGCGGCGCAGATCCGCGCCCGCCTCGCCGCCGTGTTCGGCCCGCTGCTCCCCGACGACGGCGCCGGACTGCCCGGCGTGGGCCCCGCGCGCTACCTTCGTTTGGCGAGCGACGAGACGCGTCGGGTGGGCGTGATCAGCGCCGTCACCGAGCCCTTCTGCGACACCTGCAACCGGGTCCGGCTCTCGTCGACCGGGCAGCTCCACACCTGCCTCGCGCGCGACGAGACGATCGACCTGCGCGCACCCCTCCGCGGCGGCCTCTCCGACGAGGAGATCCTCGCATGCGTCCGCGAAGGCGTGGCCGGAAAGGCCGAGGGCCACGCCTTCCAGCCCACCGGCTGCGGCGGCCCGAAGAAGCACATGGTGTCGATCGGTGGATGATCCCCACGGCGGAGGGCGCTCCTCCATGCTACCTGTGTCACCGGAGGCCACGGAGGCCACGATGGAAACCGTGCGGAAGGGTCGCGTCATGAAGAAGCTGCTGTTCGGCGTTGCCAGCGTGGTCGCGATCGGCGGCGTGCTCGGCTACGTCCTGGTCTCCACCGCGTCGAATGCGTTCCAGTACTACAAGCACGTCGACGAGGTTGTTCCGTCGCTGATGCAGTGGCAGAAGAAGCCGCTCGAGCTGCACGGCTTCGTGCTCCCGGGATCGATCAAGAAGCGGCTCGATCGCGAGCACCAGCGCCTCGAGTACCGGTTCACCGAGACCAACTGCGGCAAGCAGATCGAGGTCTTCTACGCCGGCACCGTCCCCGACACCTTCAAGGACGGCGCCGAGGTGGTGGTGAAGGGCAAGCTCGACGGCGCCAACTTCAACGCCACCGAGATCATGGCCAAGTGCCCGTCGAAGTACCAGGCCACCGTTGGCCCGAGCACGATGTGCTCGCAGGGCGATGCCCAGAAAAAGGCAATGTAGTGGATTCCAATCCGATCGCCGACATGGGGCAGCTCTCGCTGCTGCTCTCGCTCGTCGTGGCGGTGTACGCCGCCAGCGCCTGCGCCGTCGGAGCGCGCCGCCGCTCGCGCCGCCTGATCACCTCCGGGGTCTACGCCACCTACGGGGCCGCGGCGCTGATGACCCTCGCCTCGTCGATCATCTTCTTCGCGATCCTCGCCAACGACTACTCGATCAAGTACGTCCAGCACTACTCCGACGCGACCATGCCCTGGTACTACAAGATCACCTCCTACTGGGGCGGTCTCGACGGCTCGATGATGTTCTGGGCGTGGCTGCTGGCGATCTTCGGCGCGCTCGCCGTCTACGTGAACCGCGAGCGCCACCGCGAGCTGCTCCCGTGGGTGGCGACGACGCTGATGACCATCCTCTCCTTCTTCCTGCTGCTGCTGATCTTCGAGAAGCGGCCCTTCGACACCTTCCTCGTCGAGGCGCCGGCGCAGGGCAAGGGGCTGAATCCGCTCCTGCAGGACCCCTACATGGCCTTCCACCCACCGTCGCTCTACATCGGCCTGGTGTCGTGCGCGGTGCCGTTCGCGTTCGGGATGGCGGCGCTGATCACCGGCAACCTCGATGACTCGTGGCTGCGCTCGGTGCGGCGCTGGGTCCTGGTGTCGTGGTTCTTCCTCTCGCTCGGCCTCACCCTCGGGATGCTGTGGGCCTACCATGTGCTCGGGTGGGGCGGCTACTGGGGCTGGGATCCCGTCGAGAACGCCGGCGCGCTGGCCTGGTTCACCTGCACCGCCTTCCTGCACTCGATCATCGTGCAGGAGCGGCGCGGGATGCTGAAGGTGTGGAACGTGTTCCTGGTGCTGGCGAGCTTCGAGCTGACGATGATCGCCACCTTCCTCACCCGCTCGGGCTTCGTCCAGTCGGTGCACGCCTTCGGCAGCGACCCGGTGCTGAAGGTGACCTTCCTGGCCTTCATCGCCTTCTCGTCGGTGCTCGGCTTCGGGCTGCTGATCTACCGCGCGCCGCTCCTGCGCTCGCGGGGGACGCTCGACTCGTGGGTGTCGCGCGAGTTCGCGTTCCTGGTGAACAACTGGATCCTCCTCGCGGCGGCGATCTTCATCCTGGTAGCGACGCTCTTCCCGTCGCTGTCGGAGTCGGTGAC
>SHYY01000133.1 GCA_009692555.1 Myxococcales bacterium | reverse complement strand
CTCGCCTTGGAAGACACCCGGCGACAGGCCATGGAGTTGCTGACCCGCATCGTGGAGATGCTCACGCGCATGTGCCGGAGAGGTGATCCCCCGCGCGCGAGTGCCCCTGAATCGACTACGACTACGACTACGACTACGTGAGCGGAGGGGGCCCCCTTCTCCGCTAAGCACCCCTTACGGACACCACCGTATCCAAGCATTCCCTTCCGTGGTTAACTCCGCGCCCAAACGAGCCGGATCGGCCCGTCCGAGGAGTCGACATGTTTGGAAAACTGCTCCCTCGCGAGACCAGCTTCTTCGACTTCTTCGACCAGCACGCCGCGATCACCGTCGAGGGGACCAAGGAGTTCCTCTCGATGGCCACCACCGGCGCCAACGTGGTCGCCAAGGCGCGCCGGATCAAGGAGATCGAGCACGAGGCGGACACCATCACCCACCACTGCATCGAGGCGCTCCGCAAGACCTTCATCACCCCGCTCGAGCGCGACGACATCTACCGCCTGATCACGCGCATGGACGACATCATGGACTTCGTCGAGGCCGCGGCCGAGCGCATCGCCCTCTACAAGCTGAAGGAGATGACCCCCGAGGTGAAGGATCTCGCCGATGTCCTGGTGCGCGCCACCGAGGAGGTCGAGAAGGCGGTGAGGGGGCTGCGCGAGCTCAAGAACACCGATCAGGTCCGCAAGACCTGCCGCGACATCAATCGACTCGAGAACGAGGCCGACTCGATCCTCCGCAACGCCGTCGCCCGCCTGTTCGACGAGGAGCAGGACACCAAGCTGATCATCAAGTGGAAGGAGATCTACGAGAGCCTCGAGAGCGCCACCGACCGCTGCGAGGACGTGGCCAACATCATCGAGGGCGTGATCCTGGAGCGCGCATAAGCGATGGACCCGATCTGGATCCTCGTCATCGTGACGGTGCTGATCGCCCTCGCGTTCGACGTGATCAATGGCTTCCACGACGCGGCGAACTCGATCGCCACCATCGTCTCGACGCGTGTGCTCTCGCCCAAGGCGGCGGTGTGGTGGGCTGCCTTCTTCAACTTCATCGCGATGTTCGTCTTCGCTCCCAAGGTGGCCGACACGATCTCCAAGATCGTCAAGATCAACCCCAAAGACCCCGACTTCGTGGTGGTCATCCTCGCCGGCCTCCTCGCCGCGATCGTCTGGGACCTCCTCACCTGGTGGTGGGAGCTGCCCACCAGCTCGTCGCACGCGCTGATCGGCGGGCTCGCCGGCGCCGGCTTCGTCCACGGCGGGTGGTCCGCGCTGCGCTGGGAGAAGCTCGCCGAGACCAGCAAGTTCATCGTCCTCGCGCCCCTGATCGGCCTCCTGCTCGGCGCCCTCCTGATGCTGGCGGTCTACTGGATCTTCCGTCGCTGGCGCCCGGCCAGCGTCGATCGCCTCTTCCGCCGCGGGCAGCTCGTCTCGGCAGCCCTCTACTCGCTCGGGCACGGCGGCAACGACGCGCAGAAGACGATGGGGATCATCGTCGCGCTGCTGGTCGCCGCGGGCGCGATGGCCCCCGACGTGAAGCTCTCGCTCACCAATCCCGCGACGCTGTGGATCATCCTCTCCTGCCACGCCGCGATGGGCCTCGGCACGGCGTTCGGCGGCTGGCGGATCGTGAAGACGATGGGGATGAAGATCACCAAGCTGAAGCCGGTCGGCGGCTTCTGCGCGGAGACCGCGGGCGCGATCACCCTCTTCCTCGCCACCAACGCCGGCATCCCGGTCTCGACCACCCACACCATCACCGGTTCGATCGTCGGCGTCGGCGCCACCACCAAGCTCTCGGCGGTCAAGTGGGGCGTCGCGTCGCGGATCGTCTGGGCGTGGATCTTCACCATCCCCGCCTCGGCCGGCGTGGCCGCGGCCAGCTTCCACCTGATCAAGTTCCTGCGCTCCTGATAGGAAACAGGCCATGAAGCGCTTCCAGGCGGCGGTGATCGGCGGCAGCGGGTACGGCGGCGCGGAGCTGATCCGGCGGCTGCTCCTGCACCCGGACGTGGAGCTCTGCCGGGTGGCCTCGGTGGACTACGTCGGGGAGCCGCTCGCGGCGGCGCACCCGCACCTCGAAGGCGCGACCGATCTGGTGTTCGAGAACCTCACCCCGGCGGCGGCAGCGACGGGGATGGACGTGGTCCTGCTCGGCCTGCCCCACAAGATCTCGGCAGAGAAGGTGCCCGAGATCCTCGCCACCGGCGCGCGGATCGTCGATCTCTCCGGTGATTTTCGCCTGCGCTCGAAGGAGGCCTACCGTCGCTACTACGGGATCGATCACCCGTCGGTGGACCTGCTCGGGAGCTTCGTCTACGGCCTGCCGGAGCTGAACCGCGAGCGCATCCGCGGCGCGCGCTGCGTTGCCTCGCCGGGCTGCTTCGCGACGACGATCGAGCTCGCCCTGCTGCCGCTCGCGCTCGAGGGCTGGCTCCACGGCGAGGTCGAGGTGGTCGGCATCACGGGATCCTCGGGCGCCGGGGTGATCCCGACGGCGACCACCCATCACCCGACGCGGGCGGTGAACCTCCGCACCTACAAGCCGCTCGAGCACCAGCACATCCCCGAGATCACCGAGACCCTGGCGCAGGCCGGGGCGCGCGATCTCGTGGTCCGCTTCGTCCCGGTGTCGGCGCCGCTGCCGCGCGGGATCTTCGTCACCGCCTTCGCCCACGTCGACGGTGCGATCGACGCTGGCGCCATCGCCCGCGCGTTCGCCGGGTGTTACGCGGAGGAGCCCTTCGTCCGGATCCCGAAGCGGCGGCTCCCCGAGGTGGCGGCGGTGTCCGGATCGAACCACGTCGAGGTCGGCTTCACCGTCGCCGAGGCGGCCGATCCCTCGACCGGACGGCGCGCGGTGGCCTGCTTCGCCGCGAGCGACAATCTGATCAAGGGCGGCGCGGGGCAGGCGATCCAGTCGATGAACCTGATGCTCGGCCTCGACGAGCGGACCACTCTCGAGGACCCGGGCGCGTGGCCGTAAGTACAGCCCGTCACAATCTTGTGACCTCCCCCTGTCCGTTCGTTCTGAGCGGAGCGCAGCGGAGTCGAAGGACGGCACCGACGGCAATCGCGTCCTTCGACTTCGTGCTCCGCGCTCCGCTCAGGACGAACGGGTGGTCACCGACTTGCGACGCGTTGTACAAGGGGCTCGGTTCCCCGTGAATCTCGTCGTCAAGCTCGGTGGCGAGGTGGTGGGCGATGGGCGCCTCGCCGCGATCGCCGTCGATCTCGCCGCGCTCGCCGCCGCGGGTCACCGGGTCACCGTCGTCCACGGCGGAGGACCGCAGGCGACCGACCTGCAGCGCCGCCTCGGGATCGAGCCCCGGATCGTCGGTGGCCGCCGCGTCACCGACGGTCCGACTCTCGACGTGATGAAGATGGTGATCGCCGGGCGCCTGAACGTCGACCTGTGCGCCGCTCTGCGCGCCGCCTCCGCGCGCCCGCTCGGGCTGCACGGCGCGATCTTCGCCACCCGCCGTCCCCCGCGCGTGGTCTCCGGCGCCGGTCCCGATCCCGTCGACCTCGGCCTGGTGGGCGACGTCACCGGCTTCGATCTCGCGCTCCTCGCGACCGCCCACGGCGCGGGCTACCTGCCGGTGCTGGCCTGCCTCGGCACCGCTCCCGACGGCGCGGTGTTCAACATCAACGCCGACGTGGTCGCCAATCGCCTCGCCGTCGCAGAAGGCGCCGATCTCCTGGTGCTGGTCTCCTCCGTCGATGGAGTGCGCCGCGTGGTCACCGATCCCGCCAGCCGCATCGCGCGCCTCACCGCTGCCGAGGGGCGCCGCGCGATCACCGACGGCACCGTCACCGGCGGAATGATCCCCAAGCTCGAGGAGTCGTTCGCCGCCCTCGCCGAGGGCGTGAGGCAGATCCTGATCGTGGCCGGCGATCTGGCCCGCGCCGTCGGTGAGCCCGGCAGCGCCGGCACCCTGCTCGACGGCTAGTCTGCGAGCCCGCTAGTGTCCTGTCCGAGAAATTCTTTGCAGAATTTCTCAGCCAGAACACTAGCCATGATCCCACGGGGCGTGCCGTCCCGCCCCGTCGGCAGAGCCGCCTGGGTCCCCACCCCTGCTCACGGCGGCACGAGCCGCCGGGCCGCGGCCGTTCGCGGCCTACCAATGCAACGAACTTCGGTGTCGGGACACTAGTTGTTGCGCGTGCCGGTGATCGTGTAGGTCACCGGGGCGCCGCCCGATCCGGCGTCCGGTGGCCCGATCCCCGGGGTCATCACCGTCAGCTCGAGCGCGAGCGTCCCGTCGGCGGTCACGCTGCCCGTGCCGGCCACGACGCTCTCCGCGCCGCCGGTCGCCATCCCCACGATCAGCTTCTGCCGCGGCACCGCGAGGCCGCTCGATCCGCTGACAGTGCAGCGCATCTGCGTGAAGCCAAGGATCACGAAGTTCAGGAGCACCGTGTCCCCCGAGCCGAGGATGACATTCACCACGTCGCTGTCGGTCTTGCCGTTCGCGGCGATCATCACGTTGTAGGTGCCGACCACCGCCATCGGGTTGGCGGGGGGCCCGCTGCTCCCGCACCCGGCGGCGAGGAGGCAGCCGAGAGCTATGGCCGCGGTGCGCATGGCCGGATCCTAGGAGGCGCTGCCGATGGCGTCAAGCAGCGCCTTGGAGCGCCCAGGCCATCCATCCGCCTCTTTGACTCCACTCGCATCGCCTCCTATCCTTACAGCCCCGTGCAGAGAATTCTCGCCGCCCCCCTCGTCGCCACCCTCGCCTTTTGGTTCGTCGCCGCGCCCGCACTCGCCGCTCCCACCCGCACCATCCCTGTCGCCGATGTGCGCGTCGGCATGACCGGCTACGGGCTCACCGTCTTCGAGGGGACGAAGCCCGATCGCTTCGCGGTGCGGGTGATCGGCGTGCTCCACAACTTCCTCCCCAAGCAGGACATCATCCTGATCCGCTCTGATGACCCGCGCCTCCTGCACTCCGGGATCGTCCAGGGCATGTCAGGCTCGCCGATCTACCTCACCGGCAGCGACGGGGATCGCCTCGCCGGCGCGCTCGCCTACGGCTGGCACTTCTCGAAGGACCCGATCGCCGGGGTCACCCCGATCGAGAACATGCTGGCCGAGCTCTCGCGCCCGCTCCGGGGCCGTGACAAGACCCCCGCCGCCGGTGCCGCGCTCGATCGCAAGGCCCCCGATCGCCTCGCCTTCGCGCCCCTGCCGCCGCCGCTCCTGGAGGGCGCCTCCTCGTCGCTGGTGCGCGCCTCCGTGCCGCTCTCGGTCGCCGGGTTCGGCGCCGCCTCGCTCGAGGAGCTGACCCGCGCGCTCACCCCCTTCCACATGACGCCGCTCGCCGCCGGGGGCGGTGCGCGTGCCGACGCCGCCACCCTCGGCCCCGACCGCTTCGAGCCCGGCGGGGCGATCGCGGTGCAGCTGGTGCGCGGCGACATGAGCATCTCCGGCGTCGGCACAGTCACCTGGGTCGACGGCGACCGCGTGCTCGCCTTCGGCCACCCCATGTTCAACGTCGGCGAGATCTACCTGCCGGTCGCCACCGCCGAGGTCCACACCTTCATGAGCTCGCTCTCGTCGAGCTTCAAGCTCTCGTCGCCGAGGCGCGAGATCGGCACGCTGGTGCAGGACCGCCAGTCGTGCGTCGCCGCCGACACCAGCCAGCGCTCGGACATGATCCCGATCCGGGTGAAGGTCGGCGTCCCCGGGCGCGCCGATCGCGAGTTCAACGCCGAGGTGGTCCGCCACCGCTTCCTCACCCCGATGCTGGCCGGGACGGTGATCGCCAACGCCGCGCAGGAGGCCGCCTCCGATGTCAGCGACGCGACGATCACTCTCCGCACCTCACTCGACGTGCGCGGCCAGAAGGCGCTCGATCTGATCGATCACAGCTACTCCCCCGAGGGCCTCTCGCCGAAGATCTTCGCCTCCTCGACGGGAATCAAGGCGATCGGCGAGCTCCTCTTCAACCCCTTTGCGCCGGTGAACTTCGATCGGATCGATATCCGGGTCGACGTCGACTACCGCCCCGACGTCGCCGAGATCATCGGCGTCTCGATGCACTCGGACGAGATCACTCCCGGGACGCGCCCCGCGCTGGTGGTCACCCTCCGCCCCTACAACGGCGCCGAGTACACCCGCTCGATCCCGGTCGAGATCCCCTCGTCGCTGGCCGGGCAGCTCCTCAAGATCGAGGCCGCGGCGGGCAACCTGGTCAAGCCCGACATGGCGGCGCCGGAGAGCGTGCGCGGCCTGATCGACAACCTCCGCAAGGCCCTCCCTGCGCGCTCGATCGTCGTCACCGTCGAGACCCCCGACGAGGACATGACCCTGCGCGGCAGCGTGGTCTCCGATCTGCCCGGCTCGGTGGCCGACACGCTCCGCCCCGGGGCCTCCACCCGCCGCGGCGAGGCGTTCAAGCGAAGCGCGCGGATGGTTGTGCCCACGGCCGGCGTCACCGTCGGGAGACAGAGCCTTCAGGTGCGGGTGAAGGAAGCCATCCGCTAGCGCGAAACCTGGACGAGGAGCCCTCTTGAGAGCCTGGATCCGTGTTGCCATTGTCGGGGGCCTGCTGCTCACCGCCGCGCCGCGTGCATCGGCCGTCACCACCCGCACCTGGCGGGTCACCACCTACAAGGACTTCGACGAGGGCGAGTCCACCGGGGTGCTCCTCTCGTCGCTGGGCGAGGCCTCGTCGGGCTACGGCGCGACCCGGGTCGACCTGCCCGAGGCGGCGGTCTTCTCCTCGGCGGTCGCCCCCGACGGCACGGTGTGGCTCGGCACGGGCGATCAGGCGCAGCTCTACTCCTTCGACGGCAAAACGACGAAGAAAGTTGCGAAGCTCGAGGGCGTGCTGGTCGCCGCGCTCACCGTCGCTGGCGATGGAACGGTCTACGCCGGCACCGTCCCCGGTGGTCGGATCTATCGCATCAAGAACGGGGTATCGAAAGAGCTCTGCCGCCTCGAAGGGGCGGAGCACATCTGGGCGCTCTCCTTCGACGGCAAGGGCTCGCTCCTCGCCGCCACCGGCCCGAGCGGAAAGCTGTTCTCGATCGATCTCGCCGCCGGCAAGAACCGCGTGCTGTGGGAATCCGGCGAGAAGCACATCCTCTCGCTGCTCCGCCAGCCCGACGGGACGCTCCTCGCCGGCTCCTCCGACGAGGGCATCCTCTACCGCGTCGCCAGCGATGGCACCGCGCGCGCGCTCCACGACTTCGACGGCGACGAGGTGCGCTCGATCGTCGCCCACGGCGGCGTGCTCTACGTGGCGGTCAACGAGTTCGAGAAGAAGCCTGGCACCGCGTCCACCACCCTGCCCGCCAAGGCGCACGGCACCAAGATCGTGCTCCCGACGAGCCCCGGCGCCCCCGCGACGCCCCCCGCTCCTCCGGGCCGCGACCGCAAGGGCAAGGGCGCCGTCTACCGCGTCGAGCCCGACGGCCGCGTCGAGCAGCTTCACGCCCTCGCCGACAGCTACTTCACCGCGCTCCACGTCGACAAGGACGGCAACCTCTTCGCCGCTGCCGGGGCCAACGGCCGGGTCTACCTGATCCGCCCCGATCGCACCGTGCTGACCGCCCTCGATCTCCCCGAGCGCCAGGTCCTCACCCTCGCCCTCGATGGTCCCAACCGCATCCTCGGCACCGGCGACGCGGGCGCGCTCTACAAGGTCGACTTCGGCCCGCAGAAGGACGCCACCTTCGTCTCGAAGGTGTTCGACGCCGCCTTCCCGTCGCGCTTCGGCAACCTCCGCTGGTCCTCCACCGGGGCGATCACCGTCGAGACGCGCTCCGGCAACACCTCGCGCCCGGACAAGACCTGGAGCGGCTGGCAGCCCCCCGCCCGCGCCGCGCGCAGCGACGCCACCGAGGGGCGGATCGCCTCGCCGGGCGGGCGCTACCTGCAGTTCCGCGCGCGCTTCGAGAAGGGCGCCGTGCTGCGCGACGTGACGGTGTTCTACGTGCCGCAGAACCAGCGCGCCCGGGCGACCGAGATCGTCGTCGGTGACGACCCCGCCGCGAAGCTGGCCAAGGCCGCTCGCGCCGCCGGCAAGCCGCGCACGCCGGTGGTGAAGGTGGCCTGGAAGGTCGAGAACTCCGACGACGACGACCTGGTCTACCGGCTCTCGTTCCGCGAGGAGGGCGAATCGAACTGGCGGCCGCTCGGCGGCCCCGAGCCGCTCACCACCAGGAGCTGGGAGTGGAACACCGAGGCGATCCCCGATGGCAACTACGTCCTGAAGGTGGTGGTCTCCGACGAGCGGGCCAACCCGAAGGACGACGCGCTCGAGCACTCCCTGGTCTCCGTACCGTTCCTGATCGACAACCGCAAGCCCGAGGTGGGCACCCTCGTCGTGACCTATCCCTCGGCCTCCGGGACGGCGCGCGACAGCTTCAGCCCGATCACCGAGCTCGCCTTCTCCGTCGACGGCGGCGACTTCCAGCCGGTCGCCCCGCGCGACGGCGTGTTCGACGATCCCTCCGAGGAGTTCGCCCTCAAGCTCCCGGCCGGCCTCACCGCGGGCACCCACTCGCTCGCCGTGCGCGCCGTCGACGCCGCCGACAACGTGGGCGCGGTGCAGGCCGCCTTCCGGGTCAAGTAGTGGCGCTCGATGGCCTCCAGATCATCCAGATCGAGGTCGGCCTGCTCCAGAACTTCAACGAGCTGATCGCCGATCCAGCGACGGGCGAGTGCGCGGTGGTCGACCCGGCCTACGAGGTCGACCGCCTGCTCAAGCTGGCGCGCGATCGCGGCTGGACGATCCGCACGGTGCTCGTCACCCACACCCACCACGATCACATCGACGGCGTCGCCGAGCTGTGCGCCGCCACCTCCGCGGTGGTGCGCGTCGGTGCGCGCGAGGCGGACGCGGTGCGCGCCGCCGCTCCCGGGGTCGAGGTGCGCCCGGTCAGCGACGGAGAACGCGTCCCGATCGGAGGCGAGTCGATCGAGGCGCTCTCCACCCCCGGCCACACCGTCGACGGCACGTCCTATTTCACCGGCGGCGCGATCATCACCGGGGACACCCTCTTCGTCGGTGGCGTGGGCCGCACCGACTTCCCGGGCGGCGATGCCTCAACCCTCTGGCGCAGCCTGCAAAAGATCGCCGCGCTCCCCGAGGAGACCCGCGTCTACCCCGGCCACGACTACGGCACCACCCCCACCTCGACGGTGGGCTGGGAGCGCACCACCAACCCCTACCTCCGCTGCGCCACCGAGGAGGCGTTCGTCGCCCTCCGGACCGGCAAGAGGTCGCCCCGCCCCACCCGAGGCCCACGGTAGTTCTAGCAAGCCCGCCGGCGGGCTCTCGTCGTCAGCGCCCACGGACGCGCTCCACAGGGTCGCGGCCGCGAGCGCCGCGAGCGCGAATCGCGGTGTCGATGAACGTCGCATGTCGAACCTCCGGATCCATCGGGCCCTTACTCTCCATCCAATTCTCAATCATCAGGTCGTTGAGGTGCTCGAAGTCTGCCCGGCCGCGGCCTCCACATCATGGGGCAGGTCAGCACCTCGGGCGCGGCGACGCCAGCACCTCGTTCAAGCTGGCCGAGATGCTCTCGCAGATCGCCTCCAGCGGGAGGTCGTTGTCGTCGCTGCCGAAGGGGTTTTCGATCTCGACGCCGATCTCCTCGATCCCGAAGAGGATCGAGCAGAGGACGATGGTCGCCGGGATGGTCAGCCAGCCGAAGCTCGACAGCAGCGCGAGCGGCAGCGTCGCGCAGTAGGCGACCAGCGCGCGGCGGAGGTGCACCGCGTAGGCGAACGGCAGCGGCGTCTTCTGGATGCGCTCGCAGGCGCCCATCGCATCGACGAGGATCTGCACGTTCTCATCGAGGTGCGCGAACAGCCAGTCGCTGAGCAGGCCGCGCTCGCGGGCCACGGCGAGCTGCTCGGTGATCCGGCGGGCGACAGCGAGCGGCGTGTGGCGAGCGGCGAGGGCGCCCTCTCGCTCCACGACCTCCGCGGCCGGCAGCTCGCCAGCGACGGGCCCGAGGCCGCTGGTGCCGCGCAGGCTGGCCATGGTCGCGTAGGGGAAGGCGATCGTCCAGCGGAGGAGGCGCGCGACGAGGGCGGGCTCGGCGGCGAGGAGCGTGCTCGCCCCGCGCGCGAGGTTGCGCGTCTCGTTGACGATCGTCCCCCACGCCTTCCGCCCCTCCCAGAAGCGATCGTACGAGGCGTTGGTGCGGAAGACGATCAGCAGCCCGAGCGCGAGCCCGACGAGGGTGTGCCCCTTGTCCGAGATCGCCAGATCCACCACCGCGAGCTGGTGGAGCACGGTGACGGCAACAGCGAGGAGGGCGAAGGCGAAGCTGCGCCGGATGATCTCGCCGGCCATCGACCCGCGGATATCGAAGAAGTGATCGCGCCAGCGATGGCTGTCGTAGTCAATCATCCCGTCAGCGGCGGCAAGCGCGTGAGCAGAAATCCCGGGCCGAGGCGGCGCGACCAGGCGCGAACCGGGCGAGGCGCCGCCCCGAAGGAATACTTGGGTATTTCGAGCGGCGGCAGCATCGGCAGAGCATACAAGATCACGCGCGGACAGGGGGCAAGCGAGATGCCGGCGAGTCAAGGGGGAACGATTGACCACTCAGTCGAAGACATCCTTCCGGGCAGCGTCGCAGATCGCGACCACCGCCGGGTGGCAGGGGCCTCCAGATCATCCAGCGCGCTCAGCGACGGAGCGGGATGGTCGGGCAGGCCTCGAGGAGCGTGCCGTCGGGGCGCTTCGGGCAGATGCGGAGCCGGTCCTTCTGCACCTCGACCATCAGGTAGTGATGCTCGTTCACGAAGGCACGCACCCGCGGCCCGCAGCGCCGCTTTGCCTTTCCCGTTCCCTGGCCCGGCTCGACGGTGCAGCGCGGCTCGCGCAGCTCGGCGCCGCCGCCGCCGCTGACCACGTAATCGAGGCCGCCCACCTTGCCGCGCTCGTAGTCGTGATCGTGGCCCGAGAAGATCACCGTCACCCGGTGGCGCTCGAGCACCGGCACGTAGTCGCGGATCGCCGCCGCGTTGTCGCCGTGGAGCGCCGAGGACCACGGCCCGTCGTGGCCATAGGCGATGATCGCGCGAGGCTTCCCCTTTCGCGCGGCCTGGAGGTCGTGCTCGAGCCAGATGAGCTGCGCCGGGTTGGCGAGCGCCTCCGAGTCGAGGCAGACGAAGTGCACCCCGGCGACGTCGAAGCTCCACCATGCCTCCTTGGCCCCCTCGCGGAACAGCGCGAGGAAGCGCTCGCGGCCGCGCCCGCGCCGCAGGTACTCGTGGTTGCCCACCGCCGGATAGATCGCCACCTGGCGCAGGAGCGGCGCCGCGACGTCGAAGAAGCGCTCCCAGTCGCCCTCGTCGGTGCCGCGGTCGACCAGATCGCCGGTGACAATCGCGAGATCGGGGTCCTCTGCCGCCACCGCGCGGGCGATCTGATCGTGCACGGCGTGGCCCGAGCGCACGTCGCCAAACACCGCGAAGCGAAGCGGGTGACCCGGCGCGGGCGGCGTGTGGAAGCGGGCCTCGATCTCGCCGCCTGGAAGCCCTTCGGCGGAGACGGTCACCCGGTAGCTCCACGCGGTCGCGGGCGCGAGGCGAGTGAGGTGCAGAGCGTGGCGCGTGCGCGGCTGATCGTCGCCCGCCTCACGCGGCTCCTCGGTGGCGCCGAGGCGGGCGTAGCGCACCACCGCCCGCGACGGGAGATCGGTCTCGAGGTGCAGCCAGCCCTCCCCGCCGATCACGCGCTGCAGCCACGGTCCGCGCACGATCCGCACCCCGTCGGCCCCGGAGAGCGCCACCTCCGCCGTCGCCGTGCGCGAAGGCGTCGCGGCCCGCACCTCCACCGCCAGCAGGTTCCCCTTCTCGCGCAACAGGCCCGCCGTCACCGGCACGACGAAGCTCTCCGGCTCCGGTCCGTGGGTCTCGATCGCCGGGCCCGCACCCTCGGGGAGCCTCCTTCGGGCGATCTCCACGCCATTCAGCCAGGCGACGATCCCGTCGCGGTAGCGCGCACGCAGGGTCACCGTGGCCAGCCTGGCTCCCGCGGGGCCGACGTCGAAGCGGCGGCGGATCCGCAGCGCCTCGCATGGGGAAGAGCCACCGTCGGTGTTGCCGCCGTCACGACCGGCGGTGAGCGCCGCGTCGTCGACCTCCGGCCTGTGCCATCCCGCGGGAACGCCGCACGGGAGGCGCCCCTCGTCGCTCGCCGCCAGCCAGGCGATCTCGGCCGCCCACGCCCTCCCGCCCCCCCACGCGGCGAGCGCGAAGGGCAGCACGGCAAGGAGGCGCATCCAGCGGATCTTGGCGTGCGCGGCGGGCCGCCGCAAGTTCGTCGGCCGTCAGGATTCGGCGAATGATGTCGCGATCGACGATCGTCCTCTGGGTATTCGGGACTACTCCTCGCCCGCGAAGTAGTCGGCGACGTCCTTCTTGCGGAACACGAACCGCTTCGCGCCCGGGCCGGATCCGGCCGAGGCCGCGATCTTCTCCGAGTCCGGGTACTCGACGAGGTCGGCACCCGACGCCGCGGACATCGCCAGATAGACCATCGTCTCGCTGCCGTCGTTGATGAGCTGATGGGCGGGCCCGCCCGGCGGGAACGACACCCAGTCGCCCGGTCCGATCGCGGTCTCCCCGTCGGGGGTGCGGACCTTGGCGTGCCCGGAGAGCACGTACATCGCCTCCTCGGTGACATGGTGCACATGCATCGGAAACGAGCGCTTGCCCGGGGGAAGCTCCCAGAGGCCACCGGTGAGCTTCCCGCCGCCGAGGCCCTTCCTTCGCCCCGCGAACTGACCGTGATCCATGGCCTGCTTCCAGGGGAGCTCTTCGGTGTGAACGATCTTCATGACGGCCTCCTCGGCACGGTCGGGCCCGCGCAGTAAGGCCGCGAGGGTAGCGCAGTACGACGGAATGGTTCGCTGCTCGATGGTTCGCGGGAAGCGCTATTGTGGCCGCGTGACCAGGACGAGCAAGAAGGCTGGGATCGTCGGAACCCTCGTCGTGGCGCTGCACGCGATCGTGGCCGCCTTGCACGGCGCGGCCCACAGCGCGCTCGGGATCGAGATGAGCGCCCTCCAGAACGTGTTCATCAACGGCATCATCGTCGCTGCCCCCTGATCGCGGCGGTGCTGCTCTGGACCCGGTTCGCTCGCTTCGGCGCGATCCTCTTGACCCTGGCGATGGCGGGCGCGCTCGCTTTCGGCGTCTACCACCACTACGTCGCGATCTCCGTCGACCACGTCGACCACCTGCCGATGGGCGATCACGGGCTGTTCAGGGCGACCGCGATCGTGCTGGCGATCGCCGAGGCGGTCGGCGCGGCGGCCGGAGCCTGGTGCACGCTCCTGCTGAGCCCGACTCGAACGCGCTAGTTTCGCAGCGAAATGATCGGCGCGGGGATGCGGCCGCCGAGGCGGATGAAGCCGTCGGAGCGGAAGCGGCTGACCGCCATGATCGGGGCCTCGCCGAGCAGCCCGCCGTAGACCACGCGCTCGCCCACGCCCTTGCCCGGGACCGGCAGGATCCGCACCGCGGTGGCCTTGTTGTTGACCACGCCGATCGAGATCTCGTCGGCGATGATCGCCGAGATCGTCTCGGCCGAGGTGTCGCCGGGGACCGCGATCATGTCGAGGCCGACCGAGCAGACCGCGGTCATCGCCTCCATCTTTTCGAGGGTGAGCGCCCCCTCGGCGACCGCCTGGATCATCCCGTGGTCCTCGGAGACCGGGATGAACGCGCCCGACAATCCGCCGACGTAGGACGACGCCATCACGCCGCCTTTCTTGACCGCGTCGGTGATCAGCGCCAGCGCCGCGGTCGAGCCCGGTGCGCCGGCCCGCTCGAGGCCCAGCGCCTCCAGGATCTCCGCCACCGAGTCGCCGATCGCCGGCGTCGGGGCGAGGGAGAGGTCGACGATCCCGAAGCGCACCGGCGGGCCGAGGCGCTTCACCACCTCGCGTCCGATCAGCTCCCCGGCGCGCGTCACCTTGAACGCCATCCGCTTGATCGTCTCGGCGATCGTCCCGAGATCGCACGGCTGGCCGCTGGCGCGGAGGCGCTTGATCGCCGAGCAGATCACGCCCGGGCCCGAGACGCCGATGTTGATCACCACGTCGCCCTCGCCGATCCCGTGCAGCGCGCCAGCGACGAACGGGTTGTCCTCGGGGATGTTGGCGAACACCACCAGCTTGGCGCAGCCGATGCCACCGCGATCGGCGGTCAGGTGGGCGGCGGCCTTGATCACCCGGCCCATGATCGCCACCGCGTCCATGTTGATTCCGGCGCGCGTGGTGGCCACCTGCACCGACGAGCAGACGCGGTTGGTGACCGCCAGCGCCTCGGGGATCGAGTCGAGCAGTACCGCGTCGCCGGGGGTGATCCCCTTCTCGATCAGCGCGCTGAAGCCGGCCACGTAGTCGATCCCGAGCGTCTCCGCGGCGCGCTCCAGCGTCTGCGCCAGCGGCACATACGAGGGCGCGCGAGATGCCTCGCCGATCAGTGCCATCGGGGTGACCGAGATCCGCTTGTTGGTGATCGGCACGCCGAAGGCCGCCTGGACCTCGTCCGCCGTCGGGACGAGCCGCTCGGCGCAGCGGGTGATCTTCTCGTAGACCCGCTCGCAGGTGCGGCCGATGTCCTCGGAGATGCAGTCGCGCAGCGAGATCCCCATCGTCACCGCGCGGATGTCGAGGTGCTCGGCCTCGATCATCCGCAGCGTCGAGCGGACCTCCTCGTTTTCCCAGATCACGAGCGGCTCCCGAGAGGCAGAGGGAGGCTCATACGCGGTGCAGCGTCGCCATCACGTCCTCGTGCATCATCATGGTCTGGCAGCCGATCTGGCCCACGGTGGCGATCAGCGTCTCCTGGAAGCGCTCGAACGGGACCGCCAGCGACGCGACGTCGACGACGATGATCATCGTGAAGTAGTCGCCCACCAGGGTCTGCGAGATGTCGAGGATATCGCCGCCGAGGTCCGCGATCTGCGCGGTGATCCGCGCGACGATCCCCTTCGTGTTCTTGCCGGTGGTGGTCATCACCGCGCGCTGCCGCTCGCGGCGGCGCTCCTGATCGACGCACGCCGAGCAGTAGTCCACCGTCGGTGGCGCGAGCAGCGGCAGCATCACCGCCCCGCGCGGAGTGGTCGCCGTCGACGAAAGGGAGGCGCCTCCCAGGGCCGCGAGTACCTCGGCCACCACCGCCTCGATCACCTGCGGGCCCGCGTCGCCGAGGCGTCCCACCACCGCCCGGGTCACCGCGCGCACCGCGTCGCGCGTGCCATCGGTCTCCTGCCCGCCCCGTCCCCCACGCTCGATCTGGATCCTCCGCGCCGCGGCGCGCTCGGTGGCCATCGGCGTGACCATCGCGTCGGCGTCGATGCGCAGCGTCGTTCCTTCGGCGATCCCGTCGACATCGGACTGCGTGACCACCTGCGGCATCGCGCGGAGGATAGAGGAGCCTGCGCGCCCGATCAAGCGCCGCCCGCGCCCGCCCTCGCCACGCGCCCGACGAAATCCAGCACCCGGTGCGCCACCTCGGCCGGCGCCTCGAGCTGCGGGTAGTGCCCGATCCGCGGCAGCCGCACCGCCTCGGTGGCCGGGCGCTCCGCGATGATCTCCTCCACCGTCGACCACGGATTGATCGGATCGCGATCGCCCCACAAGAGGAGCATCGGAAACGGGTGGGTCAAGAGCGCGCGCCGCCAGCGCTTGCGGTGGATCTCGCGCTCGCGCATGTAGCCGATCAGGTGGGGCAGCAGGCGGCGGCCGTCGTCGCGCTCGACCAGCGCGAACTGGGTGTCCAGCTCGTCGTCGGGCGGTGGGCGATCGGGCCCCGCGATGCGTCGCAGGCTGGCGTCGAAGGCGCGCCGGGAGAGCGCCCGCGGCAGGAGCGGCGAGAGGACGCGCCCGGGGAGCGTGCGGAGCAGCTTCTGCGAGAGGATCGGGCGCACCCGATCGACCAGGATCCCGCCGTTCAACAGCGTCACCGAGGCGATCTCGAAGGGCACCAGCTGCGCGCTTTCGATGCGTCGCCCGAGCAGCTCCTGGACCACCGTGTCGCCCATGTCGTGCGCCACGAGGTGCGCGCGCTTCACCCCGAGGCCCGAGAGCAGCGCGGCGAGGAAATCGCTCTGCTCGACCAGCGAGTACTCGTGCGGCCACGGCTTCTCCGACAGTCCGTAGCCAAGCAGATCGAACGCGATCACCCGCCGTCCGGCGAGCGGCGCGAGCAGCGGCGTGAAGTCCCATGAGCTGGTCGGAAAGCCGTGCACCAGCACGATCGGCGTCTCGTCCTCGCGCGGCCCCACGTCGACGACGAACAGCTTCCGGTTGCGCACCTGCCTGCGCGTTCCCATCGCCTCCCAGCGGGCGAGGGGGAGCGGCGAGAGCGTCGTCGTCGTCGACATGGCGCGCAGTATCCGCGCGGGGCCCGCGACCGTCAATCGCCCGGCGCACCCGGGGTGCTTAACGGAGAAGGGGGTCCCTCCGCTCACGGAGTCGTAGTCGTAGTCGTAGTCGTAGTCGATTCAGGGGCACTCGCGCGCGGGGGATCAGCTCTCCGGCACCTGCGCGTGAGCATCTCCAGGATGCGGGTCAGCAACTCCATGGCCTGTCGCCGGGTGTCTTCCTCGGCGAGTTGCAGGACCGCAAAGGCATCCACGATCGCCTTGCACTCCATCGCGGAGCCCCGGGCGATGCTGTAGAAGCGGGCGCCATCCGGCGCTCCGAAGCGGCCCGCTCCCTCGGCGATGTAGGGGGCATCCTCGAGTGTGGCCAGGGTGGTC
>SHYY01000132.1 GCA_009692555.1 Myxococcales bacterium | reverse complement strand
GCCTTGCTGTGCGCGCCGGCGCTCGCCGCGCTCCTCGCGGCCGATCTTGTGATCGGCCTCCTCACCCGATCCGCACCGTCGCTGCGGGCCACCGGTGGCGGCCGTGGCGCGCGCGATCTCGCGGGGCTGGCGATGGTCGCCGCATCGGCAGGCGCGCTCTCCCTCGCGCTCGGCGGGATGGTCGATGCGATCCAGGTCGACCTCGCGGCGGCCGTCCGGGCTCTGGCAGGCTGATTGATGTTCGCGGCCCTCGACGGGGAGCCGGCGCCGGTCAATAATGGGGCCCCGCCGCGCCGCCTTGGCGCGGGCCGCTGATGCGCGTCCTTCTCTCGCTCACGCTCTCGCTGCTCACCGTCGCCTCGGGCGTGGCGCGGGCGGCGCCCGGCGACGGCGACGACGATGATCCGAAGCGCGGCCGGAGGCGCCCTCCCGTCGCCCAGCCGAGAGCCGAGGTGCCCGCGCAGGCTCCGGCGGCCCCCAACCGGCCCGCCGAGCCGCCGCCACCGAGCGTGCTCCTCGTCGGTGGCGAGGACGACCCCAAGCTCCAGCGCCTGGCCGGCGTGAAGAACCGCGGGCCCGCCGCCAGGGAGCACTCCGCGCCGACCTTCAAGCTCGCGTACCGCCGTCTCATCGTGCCCCACCTCGACCACACCGATCTCACCTTCAACGTGGTCGAGATCGATCTTTATCCGGTCTCGATGCGCTGGCTGCGCGTCGCCCTCGACGCCGAGCTTGGCTTTGGCTCGGGGGTGCTCGAGGGGAAGCCGAGCACCGCCTGGTTCCTCACCAGCGGCGTGAACATCGGCTTCCAGTACCCGTGGCGCGTCACCCCGTTCGTCGATTTCCGGGTGGTCGGCGGGCTGATCGGAGGCGACGTCGCCGACGAGACCGCGATCACCTGGTGCTACATGCTCGGGATCGACAGCGGCGTCGAGGTCTACATCGTCGACCGCCTCTACGTGTCCGCGGCGATCGGCTGGGTGCGCGCGACCTACAACGGCGTCGATCTGCCCTACGCCCGCGCCCACAAGACCGAGGACCCGAAGCCGCTCCAGTTCAGCGGCGACAGCTTCACCTTCAAGATCGGGATCGGGCTGTGAGCGGGGCGCGGCGCTTCCCCCCGTCGCAGAGGCGGCGAGAGGAGGCGCGGCGGCGGGGCGATGTGGCGGTGAGCCCGGTGCTGGTCGGGTGGGTAGCGCTGCTGGCCGCGGTGCTGTCGGTGGGCCTCACCGGGCCGGCGATCGCGGGTCGCCTCTCCGCCTTCACGCGCCGCTCGATCGCCGCGGGGTTCGGGCGGGATCCCGTGCCGGCGGCGCTCCTCGACGAGAGCGTGGGGCTGCTCATCGGCTGCCTCGGGCCGGTGCTCCTCGCCGCATGGGCCGCCGCCGTCGCTGCGGGGGTGGTCCAGACGCGCGGCCTACTCACCCTCGCGCCGCTTGCCCCCGATCTGCGCCGCCGTCCCGCCGACGGGGCGCTCCGTGCCCTCGCGCTGGCGGTGATCGCAGCGGCAGCGACCGCGCTGGCACTACGGATGGAGGGCGATCTCGCGCTGCGCGCTGCCGCCGCGCCCGGAGCCTGGGTTCTCGGCGCGACGCTGGAGGCGCTCGCTCGGGTCGCGCTACGCGTCGGGCTGGTGATGGTCGCGGCCGGCGGAGTCGACCTCCTGATGCGCTACCAGCGAAGGGAGCGCGGCCTCCTGATGACCCGCGGAGAGGTGGAGCGCGAGCGGCGCGACGAGGAGGGCGACCCGCGCCTGGCGGCCGAGCGGAGGCGGCGTCACATGGCGTTGGCCGGACCGTCGCTGGTCGACCAGGTGGCCGCTTCGCTCCTCATCGTCGCGGCCGAGGGGGTGGCCGCCGGCATCCGCAGCGACGGGCAGAAGCTGATCGTCGCGGCCGCCGGCGAACGCCTGGTGGCCGCCCGGATCCTCGATCTCGCTCGCCGCTTCGGCGTCCCGGTGCGCTACGACGCCACCCTCGCGCCCCACCTCGCCGCCCTGACCCCCGGCGATCCGGTACCGCCGCCGCTCGCCCCGCGCGGCCGCGCCCACCTCGCCGCCGCGCCTTGACTGCCCTACATCCCGTACTTCGATAACTTCTTATGCAGGCCCTCGCGGGTGATCCCGAGGGTCTCGGCGGTCCTGGTCTTGTTGCCGCCGTGGTCGCGCAGCGCCTCGGCGAGCAGCCAGCGCTCGACCTCCTCCATCATGTCCTTCAGCTCCCCCTTCTTCGGCGCGATCCGGCCGAGCAGCCCCTCGACCTTGCGGATCTGCGGCGACAGCAGATCGGGGGTGATGAAGCCCTCGGGATCGACCTGGATCACCAGCCGCTGCACCTCGTTCTCGAGCTCGCGGATGTTGCCCGGCCAGGCGTAGGCCGAGAGCTGATCGAACGCCTCGGGCGTCACCCCCGCGACCGCCTTCTTCATCTCGCCGGTGTACTTGCGGAGGAAGTGCTCGACCAGCGGCGGGACGTCCTCCCGGCGCTCGCGCAGCGACGGGAGCCGCAGCGGGAACACCTTCAGGCGGTAGTAGAGATCCTGACGGAATGCCCCGCGCTCGACCTCCTTCTCGAGCGAGCGGTTGGTGGCGCAGATGATCCGCACGTCGATCTTCTTGGTCGCCGTGGCGCCAACCGGGCGCACCTCGCCCTCCTGCAGCACGCGCAGGAGCTTGGCCTGCAGGCCGAGCGAGGTCTCGCCGATCTCGTCGAGGAAGAGGGTCCCGCCGTCGGCGATCTCGAACAGCCCCTTCTTGTCCTGATCGGCCCCGGTGAAGGCGCCCTTCTTGTGCCCGAACAGCTCCGACTCGAGGAGGTTCTCCGGCACCGCGGCGCAGTTCTGGGCGATGAAGAGCTTGTCGCGCCGATTACCCTGGTAATGGATGGCCGAGGCGATCAGCTCCTTGCCGGTGCCGGTCTCGCCCTCGATGCAGACGGTGGCGCGGGTGTCCTTGACCTTGTTGACCTGCTGGAAGATCTCCTCCATCGCCGCGGACGTGCCGATGATGTCGGGGACCCGCCGCTTCTCCTCGCGCGTCTTCAGGAACTTGTTCTCGCCACCCGCCTTCTCGGCGGCGAGGCGGAGCCTCTGCACCAGCCGCGCGTTCTCGATCGCCAGCGTGGCCTGCGCACCGAGGACGAGGAGCTGATCGAGGCTGCGCTCCGAGAGCACCGCCTTCAGTCCGCGCTTGTCGGCCTGGATCACCCCGCGGATCGTGTCGCCCTCCCACAGCGGCACCGCCACCACCGACTGGATGTGCATCGCCGACGTGACCTCGCTCGCCTCGCTCGACAGCTCGGTCGCGTTACGCACCAGGATCGCCGCGCGCTCGCGCTTGACCCGCCGGATCACCGTGCGCGAGGTGCGCACCAGCTCGCCCGCGCCGCGCTGCCCGTCGCGGGCCCGCGCGTAGACGGTGTTGAACTTCCCGTCGTCGTCGGTGAGGTCGATCGACATGTGGCTCGCCAGCGGCACCAGATCGAACACCGCCTCGGCGATCCCGTCGAGCACCGCGGCGAGATCGAGGCCGCTGCGGGCGAGCTTCTTGGAGACCTCGTAGAGGCCCCGCCACAGCGCCGGGTCGCGCTCCACCTCGGCGGCGGCGGTCGGGAGGTCGGAGATGGCGCGCCGCGCGAGCACCTCGACCTCGGCGGGCTGATCGGGGAGCCGCACCTGCAGCACCACCGGCGCGCTCGAGTGGCCGAGGAGGATCTGGTCGTGATCGCGCAGCGCCGTTCCCGCGCCGTCGAGGGAGAGCTCGACCCCGCCGCGGCGCAGGCGCGAGCCGAAGGTCGAGCCGAGGTCCTGGTAGATATACTGATCGTCCTCGCGGAAGATCTGCCCGTGCTCGTCGGAGAGGTGCACGTCCGGGCACGCCACCGAGTTCCTCCCCGCGCGGCCGATCGAGATCGCCGGCCCCTCGAGCTGGAACACCGCACCCGTCGTCTGACCCTGTAGGACTTCGAGAGTGATCATCGCCGGAAAGCCGAGGCGGACTATACGTCAACCGCGAAAATAACGATAGGCGCAGCGGGCGGCGCGCCCCTATACTCGGGCCGACAGAAGCAAGGGGCCGCCCGTCGCAATGCCCGTCCTGGATTCGCTGGTCGTCGTCGACGCGGAGCCCCGCAGCCGCGATACGCTCGCCTTCGGTTTCGAGCGCGAGGGTTGCGTGGTGCACGCGACCTCCGATGCCCGCGAGGCGCTGGCGCTGGCCGAGACGCGGGTGCCGCAGGTGGTGGTGGCGGGGATGGGGCTCGCGGGCATGGACCTCCCGCGGTTTCTGGCCGCGGTGCGGGGCAGCGAGCGCTCGGCCGATCTGCCGGTGCTGGTGGTGGGCGATCGGGCGCGCCGCGAGGAGACGCTCGCCGCGGGGGCCGATGTGTTCCTCGGGCGGCCGGCGTTCCTGCGCGACGTGGTGACGATCGCCAAGCTGCTGGCGTCGCGCCGGCGGGGCAGCGCCGATCTGACCGGGGAGCTGGAGGACTTCGATGGGTTGCCGCTGCTCGCCCGGGCGCTGGCGGCGGCGCGGCAGTCGGGGGCGCTCGCGCTGGCGCGGGCCGAGCGAACCGGCGAGCTGCGCTTCCACGACGGCGAGCTGGTGCTGGCGCGGGCCGGCAAGCAGAGCGGAGCGAACGCCTTTCATCAGCTCCTCCTGTGGGACGCAGCGACGGTGACCTGGCGTCCCGGGCCCGCCAGGGAGGGTGCCAGTTCACCCGGGGGGGCAGCGCGCAAGGTGCACAAGTCGCTCGACCGCCTGCTCGAGGACGGGGCGCGCTTCGTCGCCCAGTTCGAGGCGATCGCCGGGAAGGTGGGCGGCGCTCGAACCATCTTTCGCCAGGATGCGCGGCGGCTGGCCGAGGTGAAGCGGCAGGTCCCGGGTGAGGTGATGGCGCTGGTCGATCTCTACGACGGCAAGCGCGTGCTGATCGACATCGTCGAGGACTCGCCGTTCAAGCCGTTCGACACGGTGATGATCACCCACCGCCTGATCGAGCTGAAGGCGATCCTCCCGCGCGTCGCGCCGCCGGGCGCGAAGCCGGATGACAAGCCGGCGGTGGAGGACTGGCTGCTCGGCATCGCGGGGCGGGCGACTCCGTCGGCGGAGCACGAGGATGCGGTGGTGGCGGCGCTGGCGCGGAGCGAGCGCGTGTGGGGGAAGAAGCCGCCGGTCACCGTCGGTGAGGTGGCGCCGGCGCCGTCCGATCGACCGCCGCTGATCGGGGATCGACCGGCGATCAGGCCGTGGGTGCGGCCGGCCGAGGAGCGAGTGCAGAAGCGGGATCCCTGGCAACCGCGGGTGGAGCGGCCATCGGGAGACCGGACGCCGCCGCCAATCCCCGTCGCTGCGCGGGCGGAATCGGCGCGGAAGACGACGCTGCCGGGAGTGGCAGCCGTGGCCCGAACGGGAACGGGAACGGGAACCGCAACGGGAACCGCAACGGGAACCGCAACGCTAACTTCCTTTACCGCGTCAGCGGAGTTGTCTCGGCGGGAGCCGAGGGGAACCGCAACGGGAACGGCAACGGCAACGGGAACGGCAACGTCGGGCGGAGGGAACTCCTGGGCGCTCCCCGGCGCACCGAGGGCCACCTCGCCCCGCGACGAGGCGAGCCCGGCGCTCGCGGCCGCGGCGAAGGCGAGCGACCTGAGCGGCAAGCATCGGCGTCACGACACCGGGCGGCGCCCGAAGGTCACGCCGTCCGCGTTGCCGACGGTGGACGCCGCCGGGAGGCCGCGCCGCGTCGAGACCTCGCGCCATCCGAAGGTGGTCGCCGAGGTGCTGGAGGAGCTGTCGGAGCCCGAGACCGATCGCCATCGTCGCGGCGGAACCGCGAGGGTGCCCAAGCTGACCCCGGGCGCCTTCGAGGTGACCCCGCAGGAGCCCGGCGCGAAGCCGCGCACCGGCCGCCACCCGAGGTTGACGCCCGGAGCGGTCGAGGCGGTGCCGTCGAAAGAGCTGTCGGCGAGGACCTCGCGCGCCGAGACCGGGCGCCACGTCAAGGTCGCCTTCGATGCGCTCGAGGAGGACTTCTTCGCCCGCGAGGCCGACCTCCACAAGGTCGATCACGTCGACACCTTCGACGACCTCGGCGACCTGCCCGAGGAGGCGCCTCCGAAGGGCTGGTTCTCGACTACGCCGGTGAAGAAAAAGAAAAAGAAGTAAGGTTCGCTTCCGAGTTACTCACCGGCCTGCGGCCGACCCGCTGCGCATGGTAGCTAGGGTTCTTGAGGGCGCCACGGGCGCCCCGGCCGGCAGTCCGGCCGTGAGCCGGGAGGGGGACCCCCAGCGGCTCTGCCGATGGGGGAGGGCGGCACGCCCTCTGTAGATGGCTAGAAAGGGATGAGCGCAGCGAGTTCCAATCTAGGTCGCAGACCTGATCCTCATGGGCGGAGACCATCCGCCGGGCGCGCGTCCCAGCGCAGCTGGTCTCCGGTGTTCCCGAGCGGCCCGGCGATGCGCAGGAGGACCCAGCGCGTGGCGGGGTCGAGCAGGCGTGATTGATCCGGCAGCGTGCGGCGGAAGCGTACCCGCCAGGTGCGCGTGAAGGGCGTGCCCCCCGGGTAGAGCGCCGCCACCTCGTCCGGCTTGAGCGGCACCTGGTGCACCAGCGCCGGGCCCGCCTCGCGCCCGCGATCGTCGACCAGCGTGATCGTCCACAGGGACCGCGGCGAGGTGAGATCGTTCCAGTTCCAGCGCCCGGTGTGTACCTGCAGCACGCAGTCGACGAACTGCTCCGCGTCGCGGGCCTGCTCCTGCTCGAGCTCGCTTCGCGCAGCGCCTGCGAGCTGCCGCAGGGTGGCCACCCGGGCGAGCCACGCCGCGCGGAACTCCGACGTCTGGAGCGTGGCGTAGACGTCGACCGCGGTGTCGAACTCGCGGGTCACGTGGGCGTGGCGGGTCCAGCGATCCTGGATCGCAGGGTAGTCCGCCGAGCGCGGCGCCACCGTCGGTGGAGTGAACTGCACGCGCGGCGGCGGGCCGCAGCCGGTCGCGGCCGCGACGGCCAGCGCGAACCATGCGAGGGGGCGCCTCACCCGAAGTCGCTCCGCCGGAACAGCGACGAGAGCGGCGCCTCCCGCTCGACCGCTTCCCGGCCGCCGTCCTCCTCGCGGTCGACCAGGGCCACCACGCGCCGCACCTCCAACCCGTGCAGCCGCGCGCGCTCGATCGCCTTCAGCGTCGAGCCGCCGGTGGTGACCACGTCCTCGACGACCGCCACGCGGCTCCCCGGGACAACGCACCGGTCCCCCTCGATCCACCTCTGCGTGCCGTGGCCCTTGGGCTCCTTGCGCACGTAGAAGGCGTCGAGCGGGCGGCCGCGCACGAAGGACATCGTCGCGGTCGCGCTGGCGATCGGATCGGCGCCCATCGTCAGCCCACCGACGGCGGTGACCTCCGGCGCTTCGCGCGCGACCAGGTCGCAGACCAGCCAGCCGACCAGGAAATGCCCCTCGGCGGTCAGCACCGCCTGCTTGCAGTCGATGTAGAAATCGGAGCGGCGGCCCGAGGCGAGCGTCACCTCGCGGCGCTCCCAGGCGAGGCGCCGCAGGAGATCGAGAAGGCGCGCGCGGTGGGCCTCGAACTCGTCGCCCATGATCAGCGATCCGGCCGCCGGCGCAGCGGTCCCCGGGGCGGCGGGACGAGGCGCGGCACCTCGCGGGGCTGGGCGGCGGGGCGAGGAAGGTTGCGCCGTTCGGCTGCGCTGCGGGCCGGTGGCGGCGGTGCCTCCTCGGGTGCCGGGAGCGCCGGCGGGGCCAGGGGCCTGCGTGCCGCCAGCGACGGGAGGAGTGGGGTGGCCTCCGCCCGTGCGGGGAGGGCGGTGATCTCGCCCATCTCCAGGCGGCCGCGAAAGGCCGCACCCGGCACGATCGAGATCCGCGGCGCGGTGGCATCGCCAACCATCTGCCCCGAGCGCGCGACCTCGATCGACTCGCCGGCGGTGACGTTGCCAAGGACCGTGCCGTAGATGGCAGCCGAGCGGGCGTGCACCTCGGCCGCCAGGAAGCCCCCCGGCTCGACGGTGAGGGTGCCGCCGATCCGCACGATCCCCTCGACGCGACCGCGGACGACGAGATCCTCGTCCCCCTCGATGGTGCCGCTTACCTTCATCTGCTCGTTGATGATCATCAGGATGGCTCGCTGAAGAAGCGTTGTTCTACCATGCGGCTCCCGCGCCTTGCCAGAATCGAAAGAGCCTCCTACCATCATCCAACTTCTCATGTCCTCCGTCTCGCCCCCGCCTTCGCCGGTCCGCGATGTCTCGGAGCTGCGCCGCTACTTCGCCGAGGGTGGGAAGCCTGTCTCCGAGCACCGGGTGGGGATCGAGCACGAGAAGATCGCCGTGCTGGCGGGCGGGCAGGCACCGGATTTCGACCGGACGATCGGTCCCCTGCTCGAGCGGCTGGCGTCGGGATCGGGCGGCTGGGAGCGGGTGCAGGAGGAGGGACGGACCATCGCTCTCCGGCGCGGGCGGGCCACGGTCTCGCTCGAACCGGGCGGCCAGCTCGAGCTCTCCGATGAGCCGCGGGCGACGGCGGGCGCGGCGGCGGCGGCGGTGAGAGCCCACCTCCACGAGCTCGCTCCGATCGCGCGCGAGGTCGGGATCACCTTCCTCGCCACCGGGTTTCGCCCCCTCGGCACGCTCGACGACGTGCCGTGGATGCCCAAGGGGCGCTACCGCGTGATGCGCGAGTACCTGCCGCGCCACGGCGCGCTCGGCCTCGAGATGATGAAGCGGACCGCCACGGTGCAGGCCAACCTCGACTACACCGATCAGGCCGACTGCGCCGAGAAGATGCGCGTGGCGATGGGGATCACCTCGCTGGTCACGGCGCTGTGGGCCGCCTCGCCGCTCTGCGACGGAAAGCCGTCGGGCTGGCAGAGCTGGCGGGCGCGCGCCTGGCTCGACACCGACGACGCGCGCTGCGGGCTCCTGCCGTTCGTGTTCGATCCCGATGCGGCCGAGACGATCTTCGCCTCCTACACCGAGTGGGCGCTCGACGTGCCGCTGTTCTTCGTCCACCGCGACGGGCAGTACCAGGCGGCGCCGGGGCTGACCTTCCGTCGCTTCCTCGGCGAGGGCTTCGCGGGCCAGGCGGCGACGCTGGCCGACTGGGAGCTGCACCTCTCGACGCTGTTCCCCGAGGTGCGGCTCAAGCGATACCTCGAGGTGCGCGGGGCCGACAGCGGACCGCTGCCGATGGTCGAAGCGCTGCCCGCGTTCTACCGCGGGGTGCTCTACGACGCAGAGGCGCGCCGCGCGGCCTGGGCGCTGGTCGCCGACTGGAGCTTCGCCGACCGCGTGGCGCTCCGGCGGGAGGTGCCGCGCGCGGGGCTGCGTACCGAGGTGCGGGGGCGGGCGATCGGCGACCGCTGTCGCGAGCTGGTGCGGATCGCTCGCGATGGGCTGGAGCGCCTGGGGGACGACGATCCGGCGCTCCTCGATCCGGCCTGGCGGATCGCGGAGACCGGGCGCACCGTCGCTGACCAGGTGGTGGAGGCGTGGCAGCGGACGCTCGGAGACCCGGGCGCGGCCGCCTTGACCGCATTGGCCGGATTCACGGAGGCGCTGCGCCTGCCGCTCACGGCCTGAGGAGCACCGCGAGGCGAGCCCGCGCCGACGGTGAGAGGCCTTGCTCGAGCTCGTCGAGGTGAACCTCTGGCCGCCGGGTCCGGGCGCGCGCGACGGAAGCTGCGATCTGCCCGGGGGAGAGGCCCCACTCCGTCGCCAGGCGGTCGAGGTCGAGACCGTCGTCGAAGGCGTGATCGCTCTCGACGACGCGCGGCGGCGGTGCGACGCCAACCTGGGTAGGGGTGTCCTGGAAATCGGCGGAAGGGGAGGGCGCGGGGACCGCAACGGCGACGGGAACGGGAACGGCCACCGCAACGGCGACGGGAACGGGAACGGGAACGGCCACGGGAACGGCCACGGGAACGGCCACGGGAACGGCCACGGGAACGGCCACGGGAACGGCCACGGGAACGGCCACGGGAACGGCCACGGGAACGGGAACGGCCACGGGAACGGCAACGGCCCCAGCGACGGGATCCGTGAATTCGGGGGGTAGATCGGCCGCGGTCAAGAGAATCGATGGCTCGAGGGCGCCGGTTTCGCTTCGCGGTGCGGCCTTCGCTGCCTCCGGGGCTTCCTTCGCCGATCCCTTGCCCTGCAGCTCCTTCCACGCCAGGGCCCGGTCGACGACGCTGCGGCTCTCCGCATCGAGGCTGGTGAAACGGACCCCCATCCCGTGCGGCCGGTTCGGCTGCGCCGCCTCGAACGGCTTCACCCACACCACCTCGCCCTCGCCGCGGATCGCCGCCGCCCCCTGCGCGAGCTGGAACTCGAAGCGCAGGGCTGTTCCGACCGGCTTGGGCGTCCGGCTCGCGATGAAGATGCCGCCGCGGCTGATGTTGACCGCGTACTTCTCGATGAAGGTATCGACGTCGCCGTACTTCAGGCGGATCCGCATCACCGTCGGCACGCGGCCACCCACCCGGGAGTCGTTGGAGTCGCTCATCGGCCCGCAGTATAAGCGAAAATTCGAACCTGTCCTTCAGCCTTGGGCCTTGGACGGGGAAGGTTCCTTTCCCACCAGGGCGTAGACCTGCTCCAGCGCCGCGTCGAGCGCCCCCGTCTCCGTGCCGCCGCCTTGCGCCAGGTCGGGCCTGCCGCCGCCCTTTCCGCCCACCGCGGCCGACAGTGCGGCCACCAGCTTCCCGGCGTGGTAGCGCCCCACGAGATCGCTGGTCACCGTCGCCACCAGCGCCACCTTGCCCTCCGCGACGCCACCCAGAACGACGATCCCCGACTTGATCTTCTCCCGCAGCTCCACCGCCACCTCGCGCAGCGCCTTCGGATCGCCGATATCGCTTCGCGCCGCGAGCACGCGCACGCCGTCGATCTCGCGCGCGCCGGCCAGGAGGTCGCGGCCGCCGCCCGCGGCGAGCTTGTGCCGCAGCTCCTCCACCTCGCGCTCCCGTTCGCGCAGCTCCTTCTGCAGCTTCTCCACCTTGGCCGCCACCTCGAACGGCGATCCGCGCAGGGCCCCGCCCGCCCTGCCGAGCTCCGCCTCGATCCTCCGCACGTAGTCGAGCGCGCCCGCGCCGGTCACCGCCTCGATCCGCCGGACGCCTTGCGCGATCCCGATCTCCGCGACGATCTTGAACAGCCCGATATCCCCCGCGCGCCGCACGTGCGTCCCGCCGCACAGCTCGATCGACCGCGACCCGATCCGCATCACCCGCACGGTGTCGCCGTACTTCTCGCCGAACAGCGCCACCGCCCCCGAGCGCCGCGCCTCGTCGAAGCTCTTCACCTCGACCTGCGAGTCCGCGTTGCCCCGGATCTCGTCGTTGACGCGATCCTCGACCCGCCGCTTGTCCTCGTCGGTCATCGGCGCGAAGTGCGAGAAATCGAAGCGCAGCCGGTCGGGCGCGACCAGCGAGCCCTTCTGCGCGACGTGATCGCCCAGCACCTCCTTCAGCGCAAGGTGCAGGAGGTGGGTCGCCGAGTGATTGGCGCGGATTGCGTCGCGCCGCCCGACGTCGACGGCGAAATCGGCCTCGGCCCCGGCGCTCGGAGATCCCTTGACCAGCCTCCCTTCGTGAACGATCACGCCGCTCCGCGACTTGAGCGTTTTCTCGACGAGAAATTCGAAGTCGTCGGTGGTGATCGTCCCCGAGTCGCCGACCTGACCGCCGGCCTCGCCGTAGAAGGGAGTCTGATCGGCGATCAGCCACGCACCACCCGCTTTCAGCGGCGTGAAGTCGAGGATGCGGCCGCGCGCGGTGGTCGCTTCATAGCCGAGGAATCGCGTCGCTTCGTACTGCTGGCGGAGGTCGACCGTCTCCTCGCCCGAGCCCCCGAAGTCGGCCGACTTGGCCCGCTGCTGCTCCATCTCCGCGTCGAAGCCCGCCTCGTCGACGGCGAGCCCGCGCTCCTCGGCGATCACCCGCGTGAGATCGGCGGGGAAACCGTAGGTGTCGTAGAGCTTGAAGACCACCGGTCCGGGGATCACCTTGGCCGCGCCGAGCCGCACCACCTCCTCGTCGAGGAGCTGCAGCCCGCGGTCGAGCGTGCGACGGAACGCGAGGTCCTCGGCGACCACGAACTGGCGGATCGTCGCGCGTCGCTCGCCGAGCTCGGGGTAGGCGTCGCCCATCACCTCCCCGACCTGATCGATCAGGCGCGCGTAGTGGGCCGAGTCGAGGCCGAGCCGCACGCCGTGGCGGATCGCGCGCCGCATGATCCGCCGGAGCACGTAGCCGCGCCCCTCGTTCGAGGGCGTCACCCCGTCGCCGATCAGGAAGGCGGCGGCCCGGGCGTGGTCGGCCAGCACGCGCATCGAGACGTCATCGTCGGACATCGTTCCCCGGTAGGCCTTCCTCGTCGTCTCGGCGACCTGGTCGATCAATGGGAGCAGCAGGTCGGTGTCGTAGTTCGATCCCTTGCCCTGGATCACCGCCGCGAGGCGCTCCAGGCCGGCGCCGGTGTCGATCGAGGGCGCCGGCAGCGGCACCAGCGGCGACTCGCGGGTCGCCTTCTCGAACTGCATGAAGACCAGGTTCCAGATCTCCATCCACCCCGTCCCGTCGGGCGCCGGCTCGTCGCCAAAAGTGCCGGGGTCGGCCCCTCCTGAACCCGCCTTCGGGCCGATGAAGTAGTGCAGCTCCGAGCACGGCCCCTGGGGCCCGGTGTCCCCCATCATCCAGAAGTTGTCCTTCATCCCGAGGCCGATGATCCGCGAATCCGAGAATCCGGTGACCTTCTTCCAGAGGGCCCGCGCCTCGTCGTCGGGGCCCAGCCCCAGCGACGGATCGCCGCCGAATACGGTGATCACCATCCGTCCCGGATCGATCGCCAGCTCCTTCGTCAGGAGCTCCCAGGCAAAGACGATCGCACCCTCCTTGAAGTAGTCGCCGAAGGAGAAGTTGCCCAGCATCTCGAAGAACGTGTGGTGGCGCGCGGTGCGCCCGACGTTCTCCAGGTCGTTGTGCTTTCCGCCCGCCCGCACGCACTTCTGCGACGAGCAGGCCCGCCGCGAGGCGCGCTTCTCGCGGCCGGTAAAGACATCCTTGAACTGGACCATGCCGGCATTGGTGAACAGGAGCGTCGGGTCGCCCTGGGGGACGAGCGGCGACGACGCCACCACGTCGTGGCCATGCCTGCGAAAGTAATCGAGGAACGCACTGCGAATCGCCGCGGATTTCATGGCGCAGCTTGTAACGTGGGGTCCGCGCGGAGTCAATCGGGCGATCGACTCGCGATTGGACGCCCGCCGATCGACTGGCGATCGGCCGGCTCGGGGAGGAATGCCCGGGGAAAGGCGGCTACGCGGCGGTGTAGATGGTGGAGCGCTTGACGCCGGAGGTCTGCACGCGCTTGAGCTCGCGGAGCTTGGCCAGCGCCGCCTTGATCGCGCCCTTGTCGCCGCCCACCTGCTTCTGGATTTCTTCGCTGCGCAGGCCCGGATTCTTCTGGATCAGCGTCACCAGCTCATTGAGCATCTCCGGCTGGTACCGCGGCTTGCGGCCCCCCTTGCGCTTCGCGGATCCGCTCGCTTTCGGAGCGGCGGCGACGGCCGGAGCCTTCGCGGTGGGCGCCTTTGCGGCGGGGGCCTTGGCGGCCTTGACCTTCGCCGGTGCGGGTGCAGGCGCAGCGCCACCCTTCGACGGGCGGAGGACGCTGGAGACGTTGACATTCTTGATGTGGTCCCAGTGCGCGGCGCCGCGCAGCGCCTCGACCAGGGCACCGAATGTCCCGCCCTGGTGCTGCTCCACCAGCTGGCGGACCTGGGTGCCGAGCGCCTCGTCGAGGATCTGCTGCCGCCGCTCGGCGGAGAAGTACGAGAGGATGTCGCTGCCATTCGCCGCGGCGACGGGCGTTTTCTTCTGGAAACGAGCCATTGACTGCTCCTTGTTGGACCGGTGCACGGATTGAGAGGACCCTTTTTGGTTCAAAAGGGATCAACCTGTCAAGGAGTCTTTTGGCGGCCGGTGACGGGCGGGTGATCGTCAATACACGTAGCCCACGGAGAAGACTGCGCCGACGTACTGATCGGTGGCGCCTCCGGTGGTCGATTTGGTGGCGGGGGGCATGGAGGTGCCATTGAACGAAAGGCCGAATCGCTCGTAGAAGGCGACCGCCCGGACGGTCAATCCGTGCCAGGGGCGCGCCTCGAGGCCAATCTGGGCGCGGAGGCCGTAGCCGCCGCCGGCGCCGTATTCGGTCGGGCCCTGGACCGACCCACCGTCGAGGAGCCCGTGGAAATGGAAGGCGGCGAGGAGGCCGATCCAGTCCGCGAACGGGATGCGGGTGCCGAGCCCGAGGCTGATGTAGGAGTAGCCGACATCGGGGGGGCCGACGGCCTGGCCATTGGACCTTTTTTGCACCGTGAAGCTGTGCAGCCCGTATTGCAGCGAGACCTGCAGATCCGGCAGGGTCGCCTTGTTCAGGAGGTTCCAGTGCCAGCGCAGGCCGGCCTCGAGGCGGTACTCGCGGGTCGCGTAGCGCTCGTCAGTGGGGTCGCAGTTGCCGCTGGTACCGCGGAAGCAGGGTTTCGAGTCCGGCCAGAACAGGTAATCGAAGGTCACGCCGACGCCGATTCCGGTCAAACCGTTGTAGAGATCGCCCGGGCGGGTGCCGAGGAAGGCCAGGGGAAAGGCGGTCAGGTCGAGGCGCAGGCCGCTGGCAGCGGTCGAGTGGAACTGGGGCGAATTGGCCTGCTCGAAGGTGAAGTCGCGGCGGAACAGGAACAACCCGACGGACGCGTCGACATAAGGGCTCCACGAGGGCCGCTCGATCTGAGGCCCGTCGGCTTTCTTCTGGTTTTCCGCCTCGCCCGCCAGCGGATCCTCGTTCTCGCTCTTTGCTCCGGGCGGCAGCGCGGCCTCGGTGCCCTCGCCGGGATCATCGGGCATGCCGGCGGAGGCCTCCGCGGCGCGGATCGCCGCCGAGCCGATCTCGTCGGCCAGGCGGCGCAGGATCGGCGGATCGATCCGCGGGCCGCGCAGCGGGTAGCGCAGCTTCTCGATGGATTTTCCGCTCAATCCATTGCGAACCGAGAGGGAGAGCACCCACGCCCCTTCGCGCTTCACTCCGCCCGTGACCACCACCTTCACCTGCAGCTCCTTCGCCACCGCCGCCACGTCGTCGGCGGAGCGCGATACCGCGAACAGTCGCCTCGCCGCGGCCTCCCAGGCCGACGCCTGGACGATGTCGGCCTGCTTGCGCAGCGCCCGCACCACCTCGGCCTGGGCCCGTACGCCCTGGGGGCCGGTGAAGGAGAGCACCGCCACGCGCATCTTCTGCGCCGTCGCTGGAGTGGCCAGCGCGGAGAGCGCGATCGAGGCGATCAGGATCCGGGAGAGGCGCATGCGGGGTTCCTACTTGAACACTACTTCACCATCGGGCCGGTGCCGAAGCCACGGAAGGTGAGGGCGAAGTCGTCGGGCTTGGAGGCATTGGCGAGCGCCTCCTCGTAGGTGACCAGACGCCGCTGCACGAGGTCGGCGAGGCACTGATCGAAGGAGAACATCCCGTACGGGTGCCGGCCCGACGCGATGCAATCGGCGATCTCGCGGGTGCGCGACGGGTTCTCGATCAGCTCGCGGATCCGCTGCGTCGAGACCATCACCTCGATGGCGGGCACCATCCCCTTGCCGTCGGCGCGCGGGATCAGCCGCTGCGAGATCACGCCCTTCAGGATCGACGCGAGCTGGATCCGCACCTGGGTGTGCTGGTGGGTCGGGAACGCCACCACGATGCGATTGATCGTCTCCACCGCGTCGACGGTGTGCAGCGTCGACATAACGAGGTGGCCGGTCTCGGCGGCCGACAGCGCGGTCTCGATGGTCTCGAGATCGCGCATCTCACCGACGAGGATCACGTCCGGGTCCTGACGCAGCGAGGCGCGGAGGGCGCGGGCGAAGCTGGTGGTGTCGAGCTCGAGCTCGCGCTGATTGACGATCGAGAGACGGTCCTTGTGGAGGTACTCCACCGGATCCTCGATGGTCATGATGTGCGCTGCGCGACGGCTGTTGATGTAGTCGATCATCGCCGCCAGCGTGGTCGATTTGCCCGATCCGGTCGCCCCGGTGACGAGGATCAGCCCGCGCGGCTCGTCGGCAAGCTTGAGCACCACGTCGGGGAGGTTCAGGCGCTCGAAGGTCGGCAGCTCGTTCGGCACCACGCGCAGGGCGATCCCGACGCAGCCGCGCTGCTGGTAGATGTTGACGCGGTAGCGGCCGCCCCGCTCGTCGGTGTAGGCGAGGTCGACGTCCTTGTCGCGCTCGAACAGCTCGCGCATGCGGTCGTTCATCATCCGCGTCGCGAACCCGGTGATCATCTCGTTGGTCAGCCCCGCGACGTCGCGCACCGTGCGCAGATCACCCTTGATGCGGAACACCGGGGGCAGACCGACCTTCAGGTGGATGTCCGACGAGCCGAGCTGCCGCGCCGTCTGCAGCACCTGGTCGAGTGGGAGACTCACGGGCGGAGGGTAGAAGAGTCGACAGGCGCCCGTCAACAGCCGCCGACGGGCGCGGTTCCCGGTTGTAGGGAAAGCGGACGAGTGTTGGTCAATCGTTCCCGGTCGGGTTGTCTCCCTCTCCCGCTGGCGACGCTGGCGGGAGAGGGAGACGATCCCGGGCCCACCGCCTTTCCCTACAACCGGGAACTGCACCCGCCGCCGACGGGTGCTTAACAGCGGAGGGGGCCCTCTTGCTGGCTCTTGCTTGTCACGTAGTCGTAGTCGTAGTCGTAGTCGTCCCGTCCGCAGCGACGGCAATCGAACTTCCTCCCGCAACAAATTCCTGCTGCCAACCGACCCCCCTGGCCACCCAGGAGGATGCCCCCTACATCGCCGAGGGAGCGGGCCGGTTCGGAGCGCCGGATGGCGCCCGCTTC
>SHYY01000131.1 GCA_009692555.1 Myxococcales bacterium | reverse complement strand
GACGCGAATCGCAGGAAGGCGTGGGGCCGAGCGCCGGAGGCGGGACTTACGCGGGTGAAGAACCTTCGGTGGTCGAGGCCGGGAGCGAGCCACCCGGCGGATCGGCAGGGGGCGCCGCGACGCGAGCTGGCTTGAGCGGCACCACCTTTCCGCCGGCGCCGAGGAGCTTCTGGTCCCCCATGCGCCCGTGGTCGCCCTCGAAGGCGCTCGGCGACAGGTGCGCGTACCGCATCGTCATCTGCACGTTCTTGTGACCCAGGATCTTCTGCAGCCTGAAGAGGTCGCCGCCCTTCATCATCCAGTGCGAGGCGAACGTATGGCGGAGCCCGTGGAACGTGATGTACGGGCGGTCCTTCTGACCCCGCTTCACCGGGTTCATGCCAGCGGCGCCGAGCACGCGGTGGAGGATCTCCTGGAAGATCCTGTTCGACGGCTGCTGCATCTCGCCCTCCTGGTTGGGGAAGACGTACGCGCTGGGGCACAGCAGGCGCCACGCACGCAGCACCGGCAACAGCGGGTCGAGGATCGGGACCCAGCGCACGTCGTCGGCCTTCGTCGGCCCGTCGAAGGAGCGCTGCACGGTGATCATCCGGCGCTCGAAGTCGACGTCGCTCCACTGCAGCCCGGCCAGCTCGCCGGCGCGTAGGCCGGTGTACGCCGCGGTCGCGTACGTCGCGAACACCAACTCGCCCTCGTCGCGCGCCGCGCCGAGGAAGCGGCGCAGCTCATCGTCGGTGCGGAGGTACTGGTAGTCGCGGCTGAAGAGGCGGACCTGCGGCTTCTTGATCGGCGGCACGAACGACAGCCAGCCGAGTTCGGCGGCGACGCGTAGCATCGAGATGAGGAGCGTCAGGAAGTTGTGGACGGTCTTCTTGTCGAGCGCCGCCTTCGCGGTGATGAACGCGTCGACCCTCTCGACGCCGAACGCGCGCAGCTTGATGCCGGTGAAGAAGGGCCGCAGGTGGCGGCGGATGATGCTCTCATCGTCCTTTTGGCTGCGCTTGCGCGTGGCGCGGTTCGCGAGCCAGTAGTCGCAGATCTGGTCGAAGGTCTTGTCCTCGATGATCGGCTTGCGGAGGCCGCGCCGCACCTCCTCGACCGCCGCCTCACGCTGCTTCAGCTTGAGGACGGCGTCGCGGCGGTCGTCGTAGACCTCGCTGTGCCTTCCGCCGCGTTCGTCGATCCAGCGGATGCGCCACTTGCCGTGGTGCTTGATGGGGGAGGCCATGCTCGCTCCTTACCGGGAGCAAGACCGACCGTCTCCTGCGACGGCAGGGCCTCCGTTCGCAGGAGGCGCCACCGACGACCCGTGGCCCCAAAAATGGCCCCAAAAGGAAATCGCGGGGTCGGCTTGTAGGCCAACCCCGCGATTTTTTTAGTAGCGGGGGCAGGATTTGAACCTGCGACCTTCGGGTTATGAGCCCGACGAGCTACCAGGCTGCTCCACCCCGCATCAGGGTGGACGGCACTTTACTCAGCCCCCGCCGTGAGTCAAGCGATAATTCTGCTACCATCGCCCGGTGCCTCGCGTCCGCTTCCTCCCGTCGGGAAGGTCGTTCGATCTGCTCCCCAACGGCACGCTCCTCCGGGCGATCCTGCGCGCCGGATTGCCGCTCGCCCGCTCCTGCCGCGGCGTGGCGGTGTGCGCCGCCTGCCGGGTGCGCGTGGTCGACGGGGACGACCGCCTCGCGCCGCCCGGTCCCGCCGAGGTCGCCCTCGCCGGTCGCGAGCCGCTCCGCAAGGACGAGCGCTACGCCTGCTGCGCCCGCGTCGTCGGCGACGTCACCATCACCACCACCTACTGGTAGGAGCGCGCTACGCCCGGCAGCAGTTCCGTCCGCCGTTCTTCGCCTCGTACATCTTGTCGTCGGCGCGCTTGATCAGCGCCTCGCTGTTGTCCCCGTCGCCGGCGCCCGCCACGCCGACCGAGACGGTCACCGGGATCTTCGTCTCCTCGAACTTGAAGGGGCTCTTCTCGATCAGCTTCCGCAGCTTCTCCCCGAGGGCGAGGCCGCTGGTGACGTCGATCTCCGGCAGGATGATCGCGAACTCCTCCCCGCCGTAGCGCGCCAGCACGTCCTCGCGCCGGATCTTGTTCTTCACCACCGTCGAGAGCTGCTTCAGGACGTGGTCGCCCGCGAGGTGCCCGTGGGTGTCGTTGATGTTCTTGAAGTGATCGATGTCGAAGATCAGGAGCGAGATCCCGCGGTGGTAGCGCTTGGCCCGCGAGATCTCCCGCTCCAGCATCTCGAGGAAGTAGCGCTTGTTGTAGATCTGCGTCAGGCCGTCGATGGTGGTGAGGCGGTAGATCTCCTCGTGGTAGGCGTTCTCGATGTTCCCGCCGGTGAGGAACTTGAAGATGGTCCGCCCGATCTTGATCAGGTCCCCGTCGCGCAGCACGTACTCGTCGATCAGGTCGTCGTTGATGTAGGTGCCGTTGGTCGAGCCGAGGTCGCGCAGGATCAGCGACTTGCCGGTGTTGGAGATGCGCGCGTGGTTGCGCGACACCGACTCCTGGTCGATCTGGATGTCGGCCCGCGACGAGCGCCCGATGTTGATCGTCGCCTGATCGAGGTTGAACTTCTTGCCGAGCTCGGCGCCGTAGATCATCACCAGGCAAGCCTCCTTGCCAAGGGGGCGCTCGGAGATCTTGGAGATGACGGTAACGACCGTCTTGGAGGCCATCGCCCGCTCATCTTAGCCAAACCCATCGCCGCCGCAAGCGAGGTTCGCCCCGGTTCGCGCGCCACGCATGGGCGGGTGGGTGTGATCCAAAGTGCTCGGTGGGCGCGCTGCCGCGCCAGTTCTCGTCCTTCGGTTGCTCCGGCTCTGCCGTTGCCGTTGCCGTTGCCGTCGCCGTTGCCGTCGCCGTCGCCGAGGGGGCGGGCGGCCGGTCTCGGCGGATACCTATACCGAGGCTCCGCGATCACACCATGGGCGGGTCGGTCGCTTGTCGGCCTGGGCAAAACGGGCTAGCTTCGTCAGCGCGTGACCTTCCCCGCCCGCTTCGCCTCCCGCTGGCCGAAACTCGTCATCGCCCTCTACCTCGGCGTGACGGCCGTGGCATCGATCGGGCTCGCCCGCCTGCGCCAGACCGACGACGTGCTCGACTTCATCCCAGCCGGCGACGCGGATGTGCGCGCGTTCCGCGAGGTGTCGAAGGCCTTCGGCGCGCTCCAGGTGGCGGTGATCGGCATCGAGTCGCGCCCGAACGACGACATCTTTTCCCCCGAGATCGTGAAGAAGGTCGCCGAGGCCACCGAGGCCCTGAAGGGGGTCCGCGGCGTCGATCGCGTGGTCTCGCTCGGGAACCTCCCAGACTTCGTCCCGTCGGCCGAGATGGTCCAGGTGCAGCCGCTGGTCGAGGGGCCGCCTGCCACCCCGGAGGCGCGCGCCACCCTCAAGGCCCGCGTGATGTCGAAGGAGCACGTGGTGGGCAGCTTCGTCGCCCGCGACGCCCGCGCCACGCTGATGCTGGTGTATCTCGCCGGCGGCGGCTCGCAGCGGATGGTCGCCAAGGAGGTGCGCGCGGTCTGCCACAAGGCATTCGGCGATCTCCGGGTGGTCTACGGGGGCGCCCCCTTCGCCGCGGCGACGATCTTCGACGAGACCGACGCCGATATCCGCCTCCTCACGCCGATCGCCGCGTTCCTCATCCTCGGCGTGATCCTGATCACCTTCCGCGACCCGCTGGGCGTGATCCTGGCGATCCTCACCGTCGCCTGGTCGTCGCTGGTGGTGCTCGGGGCGATGGGCTTCATCGGCGAGCCCTACACCGTCGTCTCGGGCACCCTCCCGGTGATCCTCTTTGCCTCCGGAAGCTCCTACGCGGTGCACCTCCTCGGGCGCTACTACACCGACGGGGGAGGCGCAGTTCCGGATGGGCCGGTGCGCGCCGCGTCGATCGTCGGACCGCCTGTGGCGATCGCCGGACTGACCACCTCGGCCGGCTTTTTCTCCTTTCTGGTCATGGACATCCGGCCGATGCGGACCTTCGGCGTCGAGTGCGGGGTGGGCGTGCTGCTGTGCTGGCTCGCGGCGATGACCCTGGTGCCGGCGGTGGTCACCCTCTGGCCGCGCAAGAGCGCCCGGCCGATCAACACCGGGCTTCTCGGTGACCGGCTGGCGACGCTGACGCACTGGGCGCAGCGCCGTCGCTGGCCGATCCTTGGCGCGGCGATCGCGCTCGGCCTCGCCACCGTCCCGCCGATGCTGCGGGTGCAGGTGCGGATGGAGCCACGCGCCTTCTTCAGCAAGGGCTCGGATCCCTACGAGGCGGAGCGGTTCCTGGAGGAGCGCTTCGGCGGCGGGCAGTTCCTGCAGGTCGATGTCAACGGCGACATGACCGACCCGGCCACGCTCTTCGAGATCAAGCGGATGGCGCAGTTTGCCCGCTCGCTCCCCGGAGTGACGCAGGTGGCGTCGATTGTCGAGCCGCTGACGCTGGTCAACGACGCGATGGGCGGCGGGGCGCGGCTGCCCGAGACGCGCGATCAGGTGACCAATCTGCTCCTGTTTCTCGAGGGGGAGCCGTCGGTGGGGATGGTGCTCGCGCCGGGACGCAGCGAGGCGCTGGTGCATATTCGCATCAGCGGCGACGTCCAACCGGTCGTGGAGGCCTGCGAGAAGTACCTCGCCTCGTCGCTGCACCGGCTGCCGGTGGCGCCCTCCGGGAGCGACGTCGAGGAGCGGCTGCGCTGGATCGCCCGCGCGGCGAAGCGGACGCTGCCGCCCGGATCGGTGGAGGCGGCGGTGGCGCTGATGAAGCCGCTCGGCGTCGAGGATCCGCGGATGCCCCCGCTCCGGCGGTCGGAGGCACTGGCGGTGCTCGGCGGCGATGGGGAGCTGATGCCGCCCCTGGGCAACGGGGAGCAGAAGGAGCAGATCGCCAACCTCGTGGCGATCGCCGACCCGACCGCGCGCACGATCTTCCTCGCCGCGGCGCCCTCGCCCGAGGAGGGAGGCCTGGCGTGGGGCGCGTTGCAGCTTCGCATTCACGAGCGGATGCGGCGGCAGGTGGTCGACGCGGCGATGGGGAAGATCGGGGCTGCGCTGCCGATCGAGGCGCTGCCGGTGGCCCGCGATGCGCTGGCGGACCTCCTGCCCGCGAAGGCGATCGGCAAGGCGCCGCGCGCGATCCAGACCCGCCTCGCCGGCGAGCCGATCCTCGACCGCGGGTTCGCCCGCTCCGTCGGACAGAACCAGGAGCGCAGCCTGATCGTCTCGCTGGTGGTGGTGCTGTTCCTGATGTTCGTGCTCTTCCGCTCGGCCTACCTCGCGCTGGTGTCGATGGTCTCGGCCGCGCTGTGGATGGCGGCGGTGTTCGGCGCGATGGGCCTGTTCGATGTGCCGATCGATATCAGCACGTCGCTGGTGGCCTCGATCGCCACCGGCGCGGGGTCCGACTTCGCGATGCACTACCTCTGGTATTGGAAGCACCGCACCCCCGATGAGGCGGTGCGCTTCGTCGGGCCGCTGATGGTGATCTCGGCGCTGCTGGTGTCGGCGGGCTTCGCGGTGCTCGGCCTCGGGCGCTCGCAGCCGATGCGGATGTTCGGCGGTCTCGCGGCGGTGGCGATGGCCGGCGCCTTCGCGCTGACCTTCTTGCTCGTCCCGGCGCTTCTCCGTAGAGTCGACAAGAATTTCACGCCATGAAGGAGGCGACATGAACCCGCGCGGCCGGTGGACCCTTCGATTCGGCTCTGGACTGGCCCTCGCCTTCTGGCTCCTCACCGTCGGTGTTGCCCACGCGGGCGAGCCGACCGCGGCCGAGATCCTGAAGCTCCACGACGCCGCGCACTCCGGCTTCAAGGACCTCATCCTCGACTCGAAGATGGTGATCCGCGAGCCCGGCCAGACCACCGGTCGCGAGTTCTCCTTCACCACCACCATGAAGGGCGAGGACAAGCGCCTGGTGCGCTTCACCGCCCCCGGCGACTTCAAGGGGATGGGGATGCTCACCGAGGGGCGCGACACGATGTACGTCTATCTCCCCGGCTTCCAGAAGGTGCGGCGGATGGGGATCCACCTGAAGAACCAGTCCTTCGCCGGCTCCGACATGAGCTACGAGGACATGAACGAGAGCACCCTCACCGGCTTCTACGAGCCGAAGTTCGTCGGCGTCGAGGGCAACAACTGGATCCTCGAGGTGACCCTCCTGCCCGGGAAGGAGGCCGAGTTTCCGAAGCTGAAGCTCTGGATCGACAAGGGCTTCCACCAGGCGACGAAGATCGAATTCTTCGACGCCACGGGCAAGAAGGCCAAGACCGGCCTCCGCAGCGGCTGGAAGCGCGACGAGGGCAACGGCGAGCACTGGTCGCCGACGTCGGTGCTGATGACCGATCACCGGCGCAACGATCACTCGACCGAGATCCAGATGGTGAAGGCGCGGGTAAATACCAACGTGCCCGACGACATGTTCTCCCAGCGCAGCCTGATCCGCGGGAACTAGCGTGGCCCGCCGGGGCCTCCCCGCTGGCGTCGCTGCCGTCGCTGTATCCGCTGCCCTGGCGCTCTCGGGGGCGAGCGCGCGTGCGGAGGTCGAGCTCAAGTTCAGCGGGATGATCTCCTCCGATATCCGCTTTCGACTCAAGGGCGAGCCGCAAGACACGCCCTACCCGTCGCAGCTCCAGCTCCTCCGCTATGGCTTCTCGCGCAATGACAACGTGGTCAAGGCCAAGCTCTCCCTCAACGTCGGGAGCAAGGTGAAAGCCGTTGCCGACGCGGATATCGTGTTTTACGGCTATTCCGATGTGCGTGACCTCGATTCGCTGACGCTGCGCGAGCGGGTCGATCCCTACCGCCTCGAGCTGCACGCCGCCTACCTCGACGTCTACAACCTGCTGCCGCACCTCGATCTCCGGATCGGCCGGCAGGTGGTGGTGTGGGGCTCCGCGGACCAGTTCAGCCCCACCAACAACGTCAACACCCTCGATCTCTCCGACTCCCTCCTGTTCGGGCGCGCGCTCGCCAACAACATGGTGCGCCTCGACTACAACCCGAAGTCGGACTGGCTGATGACCGCGGTGTGGGTGCCGATCTTCCGCCCCGCGCAGCTCCCGCGCACCGCGCCGATCTACCTCCGCCAGATCGATCGCCCGGCGCCGGTCCAGAGCGCCGAGGCGCGCGACTTCCTCTACGTCCAGGCGCAGAACCCGAGCCTCTCGCCGACGCAGATCAACGTCTTCACCTACCAGCCGGAGGTGTCGCTCTCGAACTCGCAGATGGCGCTGCGGCTGGCCGGACGCCTCGGTGGGGCCGATCTCTCGCTCTCCTACTACCACGGCCGCTTCGGCCTCCCGGTGGGCCCGGTGGCGACCATCAACCACGCCAACAAGGTCGCCGATGTGGCGGTGGCGTGGCCGCGGATGGATGTGCTCGGCTTCGACGTCGCCGGCACGATCGAGAAGCTTGGCGGGATGGGCTACTGGATCGAGGGCGCGGTGTTCTTCCCCGAGCAGGTCGAGTTCGCGCTCTACGACGAGCTGGCCGACGGCAAGCGCACCGAGGTGCGGTTCGACGAGATCGGAGCCGCCTTCCCGCGCCGGTTCATCGACGAGAAGGGCACCTACCGCGACGAGAACGGCAACCCGGCGGCCCCGGTCGGCGAGCGCGCCATCGTGGTCCCGAAGACGCCGTTCCCGAAGATCACCATCGGCGGCGACATCTCGATCGGGTCGCACGTCTACGTCAACATGCAGTATGTGCATGGGTTTATTGACGAATTCGGGTCGGGCACGCAGACCCATGCGCTGGTCGACGCGAAGAAGGCGTGCCAGGCACCCGGGCAGGCGGGCTGCGAGAAGCCGCGCCTCGACAACCGGATCGGCGACTACTTCATCGTCGGCGGCGATGTGAAGCTGTTCGGCGACGCGCTGCTCTTCCGCCTGTTCGCGGTGGTCAAGATCCCGTCGCTATCGGTGCCCGGTTTCAAGTTCGACGACTACAAGTTCACCGGCGTGCTGTTCCCGCAGCTGGCCTGGACGGTGTGGGACGGCGCGGAGCTCTCCGCCGGCGCGTTCATCTTCCTCGGCGATCGCAGCACCAAGTTCGGCGACCCGTCGGCGGGCGCCTCGGAGATGTTCCTCAAGGCGAAGTTCACGTACTGAGTCGGGGTGGGCTGGTTGACGACCCTCGCTCCCTCGAATAAGGTCCCTCGCCGCCGCGTCGAAACCATAATGAATCCGAAGATCCCCACGAAGATCGCCCTGTTCGGGCTGCTGGTCCTGGCCACGCCGGCGCGTGCCGGATCGAGCGACCTCGTCATCTACGCCCCCGGGATGGGCGGCGATCGCGACACCGCCGCCCCGTTCGTCGCCGCCTTCACCGGCTACCTCGAGAAGCAGCTCAAGTGGCCGCCGAAGAGCGCCAACGGGGTCTACCTCGACGACGGCAAGCAGGCGCGCGGGGAGATCGAAAAGATGAAGCCCGGCTTCGGGCTGATCCCCGCCTGGCTGTACGTCGATCTGGCATGCGGCAAGGATGCGCCCGAGCCGATCTCCGCCGTCGATGGGATCGCCGGGATGTCGAGCGCCGTGAAATTCCACCTGGTGGTCAAGACCGGGGGCGCGAAGACGCTCGACGAGCTCCGGGGCAAGGTGCTGATCTCGAACCACCTGCAGAACCCGAAGTTCGTGTCGCGGGTGCTGCTCGCCGGCAAGGTCGACGCCGAGACATTCTTCAAGCTCAAGTCGACCCAGTCGGGCGCCAAGCCCTTCAAGGCGCTGCTCCAGGGCGAGGCGGACGCGGCGCTGATCAGCGATGAGCAGCTGAAGAACAAGCCGGCCGAGCTGCCGCTGACGGTGCTGCTCTCATCGGAGCCGCTGCCGCCGTTCCCCCTGGTGTCGTTCCCGACGGTCGTCAGCCCCACGCAGCGCGACGCGGTGAAGCGGGAGCTGATCGGGATGTGCGCCGCCGGCGAGGGGGCGCAGGTCTGCAAGTCGCTCCGGCTCACCCGGTTCGTCGCGCTCGATCCGGCGGCGTTCAAGGTCGCCGTCCAGCAGTACTGCAAGTGATCTTCCCATGAAGCACCGGAGCGTACGGCTCCTCCTGCTGCTGCCCCCGCTGCTCTCCGTCGTTCCGCTGGCGGGCTGCCCGACGCCGCCCGCGGTGATCAGCCTGGCGCGGCTCGATCCGTCGCTTTTGGCCAACGATCCGAAGGTCCTCGAGGCGCAGGCCGAGGAGCTCGACCGGCGCGGCGATCCGGCCTCGCTCGAGGACTGCCTGCTGGTGCGCGAGAAGCAGCTCAGCCTCGAGCCGCGCTCCTTCGACGTGGTGTGGCGCGCGGCGCGGGTGGCCTTCGAGCTGGCGGAGGACGCGGTGGGCGACAACGCCAAGCCGCGCCGGGCGAAGTTCTCGCAGAAGGGCATCGACTACGCGCGGCGGGCGATCGCGCTCGATGGGAAGCGGGTCGAGGGCTACTACTACCACGCGGTGTGCCTCGGGCTGCTCGCCTCCACCCGCAGGTTCGGGGCGCTCGAGCTGATCCCCGAGGTGATGAAGAACGGCAAGAGCGCGGTGGAGCTGGGCGAGAAGTTCGATCACGGCGGGCCCCACCGGCTGCTCGGCGCGACCTACACCAAGGCCCCGTCGTGGCCTGCGTCGGTGGGCGACGTGGAGGAGGGGTGCGAGCACCTCCAGCGGGCAGTGGCGATCGATCCGGCCTTCCCGGGGAATCACCTGTACTACTGCGAGGCGCTGCTCAGGAACGACCGCCACGCCGAGGCGCAGAAGGAGTGCGATCAGGTGCTGGTCGCCCCGCCCGACCCGGCGTGGAACCGGATGCTCCCGCGCTGGCGCGCCGAGGCCGAGCAGCTCCTCCGGCGGATGAGCGGCGGGTAAAAGGGGCAGTGGACCCCGCGCCCGAAGCGCCCTTCGCGCCCGCCGCGCCCCCTGGGGCAAGGAGGCCGCTCCTCCGCGGCGTGTCGCACCAGATCTCCTTCTTCCTGGCGTTCCCGCTGGTGGCGTGGCTGCTCCACCGCGCGCCGACCGACCGGGCGACCCTCGCGGCGGCGATCTACGGCGGCTCGCTGATCGCGCTGTTCGGCACCAGCGCGGCCTACCATCGCCTGCACTGGGAGCCCGCCGGGCGCGCCCTGATGAAGAGCCTCGATCACTCGATGATCTTTCTTTTCATCGGCGGCAGCTACACCCCGATCTGCCTGCTCGCCATCGGTGGCGACCTCGGGAGCGCGCTGGTGGCGGTGATCTGGATCGGCGCCCTGTGCGGGGTCGCGCAGACCCTCTTCTGGAGGAGCGCCCCGCGCGCGCTGCACGTCGGGATCTACGTGGTGATCGGCTGGGCGGGCGCGCTCGGCGTGGCCGAGGAGGCGGCGCGGATCGGCCGGATCGGCGCCGCCCTGCATCTCGCCGGGGGCGTGATCTACACCGTCGGTGCGATCACCTACGCGCGCAAGCGCCCGGACCCCTTCCCGAGGGTGTTCGGCTACCACGAGATCTTCCACGCGCTGGTGATCGTCGCCTGCGCCTGCCTCTACGCGGTGGTCGTCCGCTCCCTGGACGCGCCTCCGTTATAACGGAGGGTGGACCCGCCGGGACTACCCGCGGGCGCCGAGGCCGTACTGCTCCTCGGTGAAGACCTGGGCGGTGAAGATCTCGATCTCCGTCCCCGCGTCGCGCCAGGCGTCGCCGTCGAGGCCGGCCTTCCGGCAGGTCTCGGCGAGGAAGGTGCCCTGGTCCCAGCCGTGCTCGGCGGCGACCTTCGGCAGGTAGAGGCCGCGCTGCGGGCCGCGTGTGATGACCAGGCCGTGAAGGCCGAGGGTGATCGCGTCCGGGTCGGTGACCCGAGTGCGCGGCGAGAGCACCGAGATCTCGATCCGCGCCTGCGGGATCTCCTCGGTGCGCACCGGCTCGAACCGCGCGTCCCTGGTGGCAGCGACGGTGAGGTCCATGATCGCGCGGTAGAGCGGCTGATCCGGATCGAGGCGTCCGATGCAGCCGCGGAGGTGACCGTCGACGTGGATGGTGACGAAGGCGCTCGACGGGGTCACCAGCGGCCCGCGGTGCGGGACTCCGGGCGGCGTGTAGCCGATCTTCAGCCAGTGCTTGAGGGTGATGCGGGCGATGCGGAGCAGCTCGCGCCGATCGGGATCGCTGAGGTCGGGCGTGATCGGCTCGGATTTTTCGCTCATCGTTTCGGCCCTGGGCGCGGGCCCCCCGCGCGGTAACGGAAGTAGTCCGCGACGATCGCCGCGTGATCGAACACCAGCGACGGCAGATCGGCCTCGCCGAACACTCCCACCGCCGCCGCGTCGTCGGCCGCCACCGGCTGGCCCGAGGCGCGCGCGAGGAACACCGTCGAGAGGGTGTGGCGGCGTGGATCGCGCCGCGGATCGGAGTAGGTGTGGAACTGCTCGGTGAGCTCGACGTCGAGCGAGGTCTCCTCCTTCGCCTCGCGGAGCGCCGCCACCCACAGCGGCTCGCCCTGGTCGACGAAGCCGCCCGGGAGCGCCCACCCGAGCGGCTCGTTCGCCCGCCGGATCAAGACGATGGCGGGAACGATTCCACCGGGCATCTCGATGATCACGTCCACCGTCGGGATCGGGTTCTTGTAGGGGCCGCTCATCCGCGGGGCTCCGCCATCCAGGCCTGCAGCGCGCGCCGGAGCACCTGCGCCGACTCGGCCGCCTCGATCGCGAGGTTGTGCTGCTCGCCGGGATCGTCCTTCAGGTTGTACAGCTCGAGCGCGTTCTCGGAGATCTTGTAGAGCAGCTTCTGGTCGCCGTCGATGATCACCCGCGCCGAGTGGTTCCACGACGGGTCGGGCAGCAGCTCCGCGTACACCCGCCGCGGCTCCGGGAGCGGGTCGCCGAGCATCGCCCCGAGGAGCGAGCGGCCGACGAAGCTCGGCGGCGCCTTCGCCGCGAGCAGCTGCACCACGGTCGGTGCGAGGTCGATCAGCATCACCCGCCCGTCGACGGTGCGGGGGGCGATGCCCGGCACGCGGAAGACCAGCGGCACGCGCAGCACCTCGTCGTAGATCGTCTCGCCGTGGAAGTACATCGGCTGGCCGCCCAGGCGGTGCTCGCCGAACGACTCGCCGTGATCGGCGAAGATCACCACCGCGGTGGTCTTGTCGAGGCCGCTCTCGCGCAGGGCGTCGAAGATCTTCTGGAGGTGGAGATCGAGGAAGGAGCACTCGCCGTCGTACTTCGCCGCGAGCGCCTTCATCCCGCTGCCGGCGACGGGGAACTCGGGGTGCTCGACGTAGCGGCTGTGCGGCTCGAAGAGGTGGGTCCACATCGCGAAGCGCTGCTTCGAGGCGGCGAGCTCCTTCAGGCGCTTCACCACCCGCGGCGTGATCCGCGGGGCGGCGCTGTCGTTGTTGGACTCGTGGAGAGTGAGCGCGCCCGCGTTGTCCCACTCGTCGAAGCCCTGGGCGACCCCGCTCGCGCGCGTCATGTAGAAGTGGGAGAAGATCCCGATGGTGCGCAGACCCGCCTCTTTCAGCACCTCGAAGAGGGTGGTGTTCTCGGCGGTGATCGGCGAGAAGCGCGCGAACTGCCGCCACCACTTGACCTGCGACGGGAAGCGCGAGGTGAGGAAGGACGGAAACGAGCGCGGGGTGTTGGGTGCCTGGGCATAGGCGTGGGTGAAGACCACCGACTCCTTCGCCAGCGCGGCGAGGTGCGGCATGGTGCGCTCGTTCAGGCGGTCGGCCCGCAGCGTGTCGACGGTGATGAGGAGAACGTTGCCCTCGAAACGGAAGGCCGAGGCGGCGCTCTTCACCGGCGCTTCGATCGGGGTTTTCGGCGCGGCGATCGGCCTCGGGAGGTCCTCGCCGGAGCAGTCCTCGTCGATGCCGTTGCCCGCCACCTCGTCGGCGCCGGGGAAGATCTGCGCGTTGGTGTCGTCGCAGTCACCGCCACCGAGGAGCGCCGCGAAGCCATCGTGATCGCGATCCGCCAGCCGCCGCGCGAGGTGGAGCAGACCGCGGGCGCCGGAGCTCTCCTCCGAGAGCAGGGTGCGCGAGCGCGGCTCGTCGCCGAAGCGCGCCAGGACGAGAAAGGAGACCCCTAGCAGCGCCGAGGCCGCGAGGGGGATGAAGCGCCGGACGCCGCCGCCCGCGCTGGCCCACCGCGCCGCGCCGGGGCCGCGCCGCCAGAACCAGGCGTGCATCCCGCTGGCGGCGATCGCGGCCGCGCCGGCCGACCAGGGACCGAAATCGATCACCCGCCAGTCGACCGAGAACACCGCCAGAGCGACGCCGAGGAGGCCGATCGAGCCGAGCGCGGCGAGCGCGAAGAGGGCGCGGGGTCGCGGCAGTAGTCGCACCGGGCCGCGCAGCGCCTGGTAGAACGGGAACCAGGCCAGCGCGGCGGGCAGGAGCGCGAACGCGGCGATCAGCGCCGTCGAGAGCGCCCCGTTGCGCTTGTTGGCCATCTCCAGCCCGAAGCCGCGGGCGAAGACGAAGACCAGCGCCGCGAGCACCAAGGCAGCGCCCCCCGCGGCGAGGATCCCGGCGGCCTGGGCCCGGTCGTGCTCCGTATCGCGGGCCAGTTCGCGCCGCCACGCGCCGAGCCACTCACCGACGGAAATTGTCGCGGCGATCGAGCCCGCGAGCAGTCCCACGATCAGCCCCGCGGCGATCCCCACCGTGCCGTAGAGCGCCAGTGCGGCGCCGAGCGCGCTGACGAAGGGCCCGGCGCCCACCGCCTCCCCCGATCGCAGCGCGGCGATCGTCACGTCGAGCCCCGCCGCGGCCATCGCACCGACGGTGCAGGTGGAGATCGCCGCCCGCAGGGCGCGGGAGAAGGGACGAGCGCGGACCGCCTCGGTCATCGGCCTCTCGATAACACGCCCGACGGGGGAATTCACCATCCGCGAACGGGCCGCGCGATCGCGACCTCACCCGAGGTCCATCGCCGCCCGGATGCCCTCTTCCACCGCGAGGAGCTGCTCGGGAGCCAGGGCGCCCAGTCGGCGCGTCAGCTTCGCCCGATCCAGCGTCGTCACCTGGTGGCAGAGCGCAACGCTGTCCCGGTCGAGGCCGCAAGCGCCGCGCGGCAGCCACACCGCCGTCGGTCCCCTCCGGGCCTGCGCCTGCGAGGTGGAGAGCGGAATCACGATGATCGACCGCCACGCCGGCGTCAGGTTGAATCCGTCGTTCGAGACGACGATCACCGGACGGGTACTCCCAATGTGTTAACTCCTCGGCCGCGAAGGGGGACTACTGCGCCAGGCAGTGCGGGCACTGCGGCGATGGCTGTTGCGCGACACATCAGGCCCCAGGAAAGCTGTGGTTGGAAGGCTACTGCCAGCGAGGAGACGAAGACGACGCTTGTGGAAGGGACGAGGCTCCGTGCGTGAAGTGCGAGGCGGGTCGGCGATGCGTCAACCGTTCGTGCGTCCCAGGCTGACGGCAACGGGAACGGGAACGGCAACGGCAACGGCAACGGCAACGCGCCGCGAAGCGGTTGATCTTCGCCCGGCCACAGGGTAGCTTCCCGTCGGTGACGAACCGGGGAAACCACCTGGTGTTCGCCCTCGCGGCGGCCACCTCCTGCGGCGGGGGCGGCGATATCACGCCCGCACCCGTCGCCCCTCGCGTCGACGCCGCCGTGCCCGCCCGCGCGCCCGATCCCGAGCCCGGTCGCGTGGTCTACGATCTCATCACCAACCGCCCGCTCGCCTGCATCCACCTCGGTGAGAGCCTGATCATCGATGGTGGCTCGCCGGATTTCTGGAAGTACATCGACGGTGGGTGGAAGTCGAACTGGTATCCCGGCGAGAGCGACGGCGATCGCAAGGTGGCGCTGGTGCAGGGGATCGCTGGCGTGGTCCGCTTTCCGGTCCCGCGCGGCAGCGACGAGAAGGACGATCTGCGACTCTCTTTCACCGCCCGCTCGGCGGTGCCGAAGCAGTCGCTCTCGCTCTTCCTGAACGAGAAGCCGCTCGCGAACCTCACCCTCGACGATGGCTACAAGACCTACGACGTCGCCCTCCCGGCTGCGAAGATGCTGCCGGGCGACAACGCGGTTCGCTTCCACTTCCGTGCCGCCGGCACCCTCGCCGGCAAGCACACCGCCGCTGCGATCGAGCGGATCACCATTGGCCCGAAGGGATCGGCGGCGACCGGCGTCACGCCGAAGCTCGGGGCCAGCTATAGCGTCGGTGGCGAGGTGAGGCGGGCAGTCGCCGCAACGCAGGCAGCGCGCTTCTCCTGGTACCTCACGGTGCCCGCGGGGACCCGGCTGAGCTTCGCCTACGGCACCTCGGACGCCGCGCTGCCCACGACCTTCGCGGTCCGCGCCACCGTCGACGGCAAGCCTCCCTCGGATCTCTGGAGCGGCCCGGCTACGGCGCTGTGGAAGCGCGCCGAGGTCGATCTCGCCCCGCTCGCGGGCCAGACCGTGCGCCTCGATCTCGATCTGCGCGGGGGCGGCGGCGCCTTCGCCACCCCGCGAATCGTGGCCGATGCGAAGCTGGTGGCGCGCCCGAAGACAAAGGCCGCCGAGCATGTCCTGGTCTGGATGGTCGACACCCTGCGCGCCGACCGTCTCGCGGCCTGGGATCCGAAGAGCCCGGCACGCACCCCGGGCTTCGATCAGCTGGCCCGGGAGTCGACCCGCTTCGCCCGAACGACGGTGCAGGGCAACTACTCGCTGCCGTCGCACACCTCGCTCCTTACCGGGGTACTGCCGTCGGTGCACCGGATGTTCGAGGACAAGGATCGCCTCCCGCTCGCGCTGCCGATGATCTCGCAGGTGTTCGAGCGCGCCGGGTTCGCCACCGCGATCTTCTCCTCCAACGGCTACATCTCCGACAAGTGGGGCTTCAAGCGCTCCTGGGACGCCTACCGGAACTTCATCCGCGAGGACCAGCCGAACAGCGCGGAGTGGGTGTGGAAGGCGGCGCGCCCGTGGCTGGAGGCGCAGGTGAAGGGCGGCAAGCGCTCGTTCATGTACCTCGCCACCGTCGATCCGCACGTCGCCTACAACCCGCCCGATCGCTTCCTCAGGGAGTACTGGCCGAAGGCCTACCGGGGCAAGGTGGTGCCGGCCAAGACCTCCGAGCAGCTCTACCAGATCAAGATCGGGAAGCTGAAGCTCGGCGACGAGGACAAGCGGTACCTCGAGGCGCTCTACAACGCCGAGGTGACGCAGAACGACGCCACCTTCAAGCAGGTGGTGGTCGATCTCAAGCAGCTCGGCATCTACGACTCCACCGCGATCGTCCTGATCTCCGATCACGGCGACGAGTTCTTCGAGCACGGCTCGGTCGGTCACGGGCACTCGCTCTACCAGGAGCTGATCGACGTCCCGCTCCTGGTTCGCTACCCGCCGCTGTTTCCCGAGGCGAAGGTGGTCACCTCCGACGTCGATCTGACCGATGTCTACGCGACGCTGCTCGACGTGGCGGGGGTCGACGCGAACTCCGAGGCGCAAGGCGAGAGCCTGGTCCGGCTCGCCGGCGACGACGGGCCCCGGATGGAGCGCGCCTCGATCGCGTTCCATGGGGGCGCGATCCGCTCACTGCGCCTCGGGCGCTGGAAGTTCATCACCTGGAGCGGCGGGCGCGTCGCGCTCTACGACCTCGACACCGACCCGCACGAGAGGCGCGACCTGGCGGCCACGCGCCCGATCGCGCTCCGCTTTGCCCGCAACGTCTTCGCCTACCAGCACGCCTACGGGGAGAAGTGGCACAAGACGCAGTGGGGCGTGGCGTCGGACTTGAAGCCCGCGTTCGCCGACGATATCGGGATGTAGGACCAGCGTTTGGCCGGGTTCAACCGCCCGGCCGTTCGGGGGTGCTTCACAGCGGAGGGGGCCCTCTTGCTGGCTCTTGCTCGTCACGTAGTCGTAGTCGTAGTCGTAGTCGTCCCGTCCGCAGCGACGGCAATCGAACTTCCTCCGGCAACAAATTCCTCCTGCCAACCGACCCCCCTGGCCACAAAGGAGGATGCCCCTGCTGGCCGACCAGAAGCTCGACGTCTATCGCCGCGCCATCGAGTTCCTCGCCCT
>SHYY01000130.1 GCA_009692555.1 Myxococcales bacterium | reverse complement strand
CGGGCGACCGGGCTCTCCGAGGCGCTGGCGATGCTCGAGCAGATGATCGTGCTGCACCAGCGCTCGTGGATCCAGCGCGGCCAGCCCGGATCGTTTGCCTCGCCGGGCTTCACCGCCTTCCACCGCGAGCTCATTCGGCGCGCTTTCCCGACGGGGGCGGTGCAGATCCTCCGCATCAGCACCGGGGAGCTGCCGATCGGCTTTCTCTATAATTTCGTCCATCGCGGCAAGGTCTCTTTCTATCAATGCGGGTACAACTACGATGCCGCGGGGACCCTCCAGCCCGGCCTGGTCGCGCAGACGCTGGCCATCCAGGACGCACTGGCCGGAGGCTTCGCCGAATACGACATGATGGCGGGCGAGCAGCTGTACAAGAAACAGCTCGCCAAGGATCACCGCCTGCTCCACTGGGTGATCCTGCGACGGCGGAACTGGAAGATGCGCCTCCTGGTGCTCGCCAACGGGGCGCGAAGGCGCCTGAAGGCGGAGTTCGCCGAAATGCGCCTCGGAGCCGTTGGTGGACGCCGCCCTGCGCCGTGAATCGGTGAAAGCCCATGACCGCCGGGATCGCCCTCGCGCTGTTCGCCGCCGCGTTCCTTGGCTGCGCGGGAGACCGCCCGCTGCCCTACGATCCGCCCGACGGGTCCGCGGGCGGCGACCGGAAGCGCCCGCGCACCGTCGCGATCCGCCTCGCCCCGAGGCTCAAGGACCAGGTCGACGTGCTGTTCATGATCGACAACTCGGGCTCGATGTGGCCCATGTCGGACGAGCTGAGGAGCCGGTTCGGAAACCTCCTCAAGGTCTTCGAGGATCTGGCCGCGCGGGGCGCCTACCTCGACCTCCAGATCGGCGTGGTCTCCTCGGACTACGGCTCCGGATCGACCGGCTCGGCGGGCTGCCAGCCATCGCCGGGCGGCCAGCAGGGCAAGCTGATCGACCTCCGTGCTGGGGCCCCCAACGCCTGCCAGCCACCGCTCGGCGCCGGCCGCTTCCTCAAGTACCGCTACGGCGCGGGTGGCAAGAGCTCGCACAATCTGCCGAAGGGCCAGAGCCTGCTCGAGACCTTCACCTGCATGGCGTCGGTGGGCGCGAGCGGCTGCGGCTTCGAGCACCCGCTCGAATCGGTCTATGCTGCATTGCACAACAAGCTGCCAGAGAACGCCGGCTTCGTTCGCGACGGGGCGCTGCTCGCGGTTGTGTTCATCACCAACGAGGACGACTGCTCGGCGCCGCCGGACAGCGACCTGTTCGACAAGAACAAGGTCGACCGGTACGGCTTCCTCTCCTCGTACCGCTGCAACCGCTTCGGCCAGGTCTGCGGCAATCCGGCGATGCTGCTGCCGTACGCCGCTTCCGGTAAGGCCCTCGCGAATTGCGGCGCGGCGCCGAACCCGGGCGGCGCGGGGCCCGGCAAGCTCTACGACATCACGCGCTACACCGACTTCTTCGCCAGGCCCCTCGCGCAGGGCGGCGTGAAGGCCAACCCGCTCGATGTCCTCCTGGTCGGGATCGACGCCCCCGCCGAGCCGGTGCAGGTGCTCCTCTCGAATCCCAGCACGCCCGGCAAGATGCCGTACGCGTCGTGCGCGCCGTTCAATGACACGTCGGGCACTCCCTGCGTACCCGTCATCCAGCACAGCTGCCGGAACCAGCAGCGCACCGAGCTCTTCGGCGCACCGGCGGTGCGCTTGAACGCGGTCATCCGGGCGGCGGTCAATCACCGCCTCTCCTCGATCTGCGACGACGACTACACGCCCGCGCTGATCGAGATCGGCCAGCTCATCATCGCGAACATCGGCGCCGCCTGCATCACCGAGGCGCTGCCGGATCCCTCCAACCCGGTCTGCTTCGTCGAGGACGTCACCACGCAGGCGAACGGATCGATCACCATCGCGGAGATCGCCAGGTGCGCCGATCCAAAGCCGTCGTCCTATCCCTGCTGGCGGCTGGAGAAGAAGCCTCTCTGCTCGACCTCTCCCCAGGGGCTCGCCCTGACCCTCGATCGGAACAATCAGGCCGCCCCCGCCAGCACGGAGACGCGCGCCTCCTGCGTCATCGAGTGACCGGGGCTATAGTCTCGCCCACCGGATGATCCACCTCTTCTACTCCAACCGCACCGAGGAGCTGGTCGCCGCGCTGGCGCGCGATCTCACCGCGGCGCGCGCCCGCCCCGGGGCGAGCCTGTTCGACCGCGTCCAGCTGGTCGTCCCGAACCGCAACGTCGAGACCTACGTCAAGCTCGGCCTCGCGCGCGCCACCGGGATCGCCGCCAACCTCGAGGTGCGCCTCCTCAAGCGCTTCGTCGCGTCGCTGGTGGAGCCGCTGGCCGAGCGCGTGCGGCTGATCGACGGGCCGGTTCTTCAGGGTCTGCTGCTGGAGGCGCTGCTCGACGACAGCCGCCTCGCCGCGCCCGAGCTCGCCCCGGTGCGCGACTACCTTCACGCCGGCGACGGGGACTCCGTGCAAGACGAGCTGGCGGTCGACCTCCGGCGCTACCAGCTCTCGGCGCAGCTCGCCCACCTGTTCGAGGAGTACGGCTACTCGCGCCCCGAGATGCTGGCCACCTGGAGGAAGAACCAGCTCTCCCTCGGCAAGACCTCCTACGCCGACGCCGAGCGCTGCCAGAGGCGCCTGTGGCGTGACCTCTTCGGCCCCGGCGGCGCGATCGCGCGGCGCACCGCAGCGACGGGGATCCACTGGCTCACCCTGCCCGAGCTGTTCGATCCCGGCGCCCCGATCCCGCTCCGCTCCCTCGCCCTCCCGCCGCGCATCCACGTCCTCGGCTTCTCCTACGTGGCGACCGCCTTCCAGCGGATCTTCGCCGCCCTCGCCGGCGCGGTGGAGCTCAGGATCTACGCGCTCAACCCGTGCGAGGAGTTCTGGGAGGACGTGCGCGCGGTGCGCGAGCGCGGCGAGGAGGTGCTGCTCTCCGAGGAGGAGGACCCGTTCCGGCTCACCGGCGAGAGCGATCCGCCGGCCCTCCGCCTGTGGGGGCGCCCCGGCCGCGAGAACATCCGCCTCCTGAACGCGCTCGCCGAGTGCGACTTCGCCGCGAACTTCCGCGATCCGCTCGACGACGGCGCCACACTCCTCCACCAGATCCAGCACGATATCCTGCGCCGCGAACCCGAGCCCGCGGAGGCCGCGGAGGAGGTGAGGAGTCGCTTCGCCAGCGACGACAGCGTGACCCTCCTCGCCTGCCCCGGCATCCGCCGGGAGGCCGAGGTGATCGCCGCGCGGATCTGGCGCCTGATCGCGGAGGACGAGCAGCGCCCGAAGGACCCCGCGCGCCCGCCGCTCCGCTGGAACGACGTCGCGGTGATCGTCGCCAGCCGCGATCGCGACGCCTATCTCACCCACCTCGCCGCCGTGTTCCGCGAGAGCCGCGAGATCCCGCACCACGTGATCGATCTGCCGCTGGCGTCGGAGAGCCGGGTGGTGGAGGCGCTGACGCTGCTGCTCGATCTGCCGCTCTCCGGCTTCACGCGCCAGGATCTGCTGCGGATCGCCACCCATCCCGCCGTCGCCGCGCGCCACGCCGACGTCGACGTGGCGCAGTGGATCGCCTGGAGCGATCGCCTCGGCGTTCTCCACGGCGCCGATCACGCCGACCATCTCGCCACCTACATCGAGCGCGATATCCTCAACTGGGATCAGGGCATGCGAAGGCTCGCCCTCGGCGCGTTCATGACCGGCGCCCGCAGCGGCGACGAGCGCACCTTCGACTTCGACGGCGAGCGCTACCTCCCCGAGGAGTTCGCGCAGTCCGATCTTCCGGGCGCGGGCCGCTTCGCGCTGCTGGTGCGGTCGCTGTGCGCCGATGCCCGCTTCGCCCGCGCCGCCAGGCTCCCCCTCACCGGATGGGCAACCTTCTTTCAGTCTCTGATCCGCGCCTACGTCGGTGGCGGCTCCAGCGACGAGGAGAGCGACCTCCTGCGCTGCCTGCGCGCGGCCGAGGACCTCTCCCTGGTGGCGCAGGGCGGCCCGGTCTCGTACCGCATCGCCGCCGAGCTGCTGCGCACCGCCCTCTCCGGCCTCACCGGCAGCCGCGGCAGCTACCTCGCCGATGGCGTGGTGGTCTCGTCGTTCCTGCCGATGCGGGCGATCCCCTTCCGGGTGGTCTTCCTGGCCGGTCTCGGCGAGGGGCGCTTCCCCGCTGCCGATCGCAAGAACCATCTCGATCTTCGCAGCGCGCGCCGCAGGCCCGGCGACGTCAGCCCGCGCGAGCAGGACAAGTACATGTTCCTGGAGGCGCTGCTCTCGGTGCGCGAGCGGCTCTACCTCTCGTGGGTGGCGCGCGACCCGCTCACCGGCGAAGAGCTGGCCCCGTCGGCGGTGGTGCTCGAGCTGGCGCAGATGCTGGAGAGGAGCTACCTCGGTCCGGGAGCGCTCGGCGCGCGCACCACCCAGCACCGGCTGCGGCGCTTCGATCGCAGCGACTTCCCGGATCTCTTCGCGGGCGCTTCCCCGTTGCCGTCGGCGCTTCCCGAGGCGCGGCGCGAGGCGCAGGCGCTGGCCCTGGGCGATCATCTCCGCAGCCTCACCGGCCCCCAGCGCGGCAGCGGCGACGATCTCCTGGCTCGCCTCGCGGACCAGCTCCCGGCCCGCCTCCTCGCGCGGGTGCACGATCGGGTTCGGCAGGTCGATCCCCCGGATCCCGCACGAGCGCCGGAGGGGCGGGAGCCGGGGGCGGATGCGGTCGCCACGCTGCGGATCACCCTCCCGTCGCTGCGCAAGTTCCTGGAGTGCCCGATGCAAGGCTACGCGCGCTTCTGGCTGCACCTCGAGGAGGACGAGGAGGACCTCATCGCCCGCGAGGACGAGCCGTTCGTCACCGGGCTCCTCGACAAGGTGATGCTCTGCCGCCGCGCCTTCGTCGCCGCCCTCCGCGACGGGGGCGATCCGATCGCGCTGTACGATCAGCGCGCGCCGCTCTACCAGCTCCGCGGGGCGATCCCGAGCGGCGTGTTCGGCGAGGTCGAGATCGAGCGCCACCACGCGCTCCTCCGTCGCTGGGGAGCCCAGTCGGCGGCGCTCGTTGCCGCGGCCAGGGCCAGGTCCAGGGAGGAATCGCCGATCGCCGTGCACCGCTTCGGGGGCGGCGACGAGCACGGGGTGGTGGACGTGCTGCACGATCCGATCGCCCTCGACCTGACGCTGGCGGGAGTCCCCGGCCTCCCCGCGCGGCTGCGGATCGAGCTGACCGGCCAGACCGAGCCGGTGATCGCCTCGGGGTCGCTGCTCCTCGGCATGCGCGGCGCCCCCTCCGACGAGGTCGGCGAGATCAAGGCCGACCGGGATGCCCTGCGCGGTCTGGTCGATCAGGCGGCCCTCGCGGCCGCCGGCGTCCTCGGTGCGCGCCGCCCGCACGGCGTCCATCAGTGCTTCGACGATCCCGAGGGCACCGAGCCGCGCAGCCGCACCTTCACGCCGGTCGGCCAGGCCGCCGCCCGCGCCTGGCTCGGCGCCATCGTCGAAGAGATGCTCGGCCGGGCGCACGGCTACCTCCTCCCGTGCGAGGCGGTGCTCCTCCAGAAGAGGAAAGGTGGATCGATCGCCGACGCGGTGCGCGGGATCACCCACGGCAGCCGGTGGAAGAGCTACGGCTCGATCTTCGGTCCCGTGCCGCACCCGGAGCACTTCCCCGCGCCGTCCGAGGAGGAGGGGGCGCGGATGATCGCCCGCCGCTTCGGCCCGCTGTTCGATCGCGGCTGGGGCTGATGTTTCTTCGACAATCTCGTCGGAAGCTCCGGGAGGGCGGGAATGGACGAGGATCGAGACTGTCCGCATATCCTGACAGTCCACCCCGTTCCATCGGGGGAACGCCCCGACAACTCCTTCGCTCCGCACGCTCCGCCTCGGCGACAACCGGCTCGCCGATCAGCGCCGCCCAGACCGCCGCGACGATCACCTCAGCACCGATTTTCGCAGACCGGATCCGAGGGCAACACCTTGACGGCGCCGCCGTGCATTCGCCCCGCGCAGATCGCAAGAACCATCTCGATTTCCGCAGCGCGCGCCGCAGGCCCGGCGACCTCAGCCCGCGAAGAGACGAGAAGTGGACACGCGCCCCAGCCCCGCGATCCTGCCGCCGGCTCAGGCCCCCTTCCGTCGGTGGCAGCGAGCGATCCTCCGCCGCCGAGCAGGCGCTACGAATCAGGCCATTCGAGGTGAACCACGCGCTCGGAGTGACTGTAGAGAATCGCCATCTCATGCGACCAGCCCGACGCAATGCCCCGATCAAAGCCCATCCGAAACAAACACCGGCCGACGACGCCTTCCCAGGGAAGAGGCTGCTGCTGCGCTCCAGCCGCGAAGGTGATGAAGTCACGACGACTCTCCGCCCATTCAGTGCCATCCTCCCAGATCAGGTCCGGATCCAAGATTTGCGTCAGCTCTCCCGGATCGTCGTCGGGGAGTTCGGAAGGCGGAACCACCCAGTCAGCGAACGGATGTCGATAGAGAACCGCGTTCACGCCCTCGCCACCGTCGGCGGTGCGGACGCGATGTGCAGTGAGATACACCTACGCGGCCCTGGCTCGTCGAGGTGTATCGTGCGAGCCGATCTGGACTGACGCAGCGATCTCATTCAACCGCAGCGGGGCGCCTGTCAACGCCTTCCGAGCGAAATCACGTTCGACCGCCTCCTGTTCCTCGTCCGTCATCACCTGCCAGGAGCGATCCATCGCCGCCGCAAAACGCGCCTCTTCACGCGTGGGCAGATCACCGTGGGCGAGTTCGCGCAGAAGCAGCAACTCGGTCAACAACTCTCGGTAACGACGCTCGGCTCCCACGATCAGGGATGCTCCTCCCGGGCTGATCTCGTTCCGCAGGGTGCCGTCTGGTAGGTTTCCAGTGGCATGGTCGCCGCAGGTTCAACAACCCCATGTTTTTCGGGCTTCCGTAAGTCCGGCGCTCAGCGCAGGTTTCTCCCCAGATCGGCCAGCGCGATCTTGAACACCGGCACCCTTCCGTTGCGGCCCAGCGAGAGCGGCCGGAAGTGAAGCGGTAAGCGGGCAGGATCGTCGGGCGTCGCCGACATGCCCCTCTTGTCAGGATGGACAAGCCCGAGTTGAGGCCGGATATCGATGGGAACGCGGGCGCCGAGCATGCAGTCCTCGGCGCCACACAAGGCGCAGGCCATCGCCGGCCTTTTCCATCGCCCGGAATAGCGCTTTCGCTGCCACCATCGACACTGCCAAGACGCTAGCCCCGATGGGCACCAAGGTCACGCGATGGCCTCGCGCCACCTTCTCCGACGCAGAGCCGCAGAACATCCCGCTGAACGGCCCGCTCCGGGCCGACCGGATGGCCTACGACCACGAGAAGAACTGCCCGGTGGCTACGATCCCGACCCGTTCAACGAACGGGCGCCTACCATCGAGTTCCAGCCCAACCAGGCCCCCGGCTTCTCCCTCCTCGCGTCGGTGGTCTAGCGCCCTTACGGGCCCTGGCGATAGCGGTGGGGGAGTCCACCCAGCGCATCCCGGCGCACCTCGAGGAGGACGAGGAGGACCTCATCGCCCGCGAGGACGAGCCGTTCGTCACCGGGTGCTTCACAGCGGAGGGGGCCCTCTTGCTGGCTCTTGCTCGTCACGTAGTCGTAGTCGTAGTCGTAGTCGTAGTCGTCCCGTCCGCAGCGACGGCAATCGAACTTCCTCCCGCAACAAATTCCTCCTGCCAACCGACAACCCTGGCCACGCCGGTCGGCCAGGCCGCCGCCCGCGCCTGGCTCGGCGCCATCGTCGAAGAGATGCTCGGCCGGGCGCACGGCTACCTCCTCCCGTGCGAGGCGGTGCTCCTCCAGAAGAGGAAAGGCGGTTCGATCGCCGACGCGGTGCGCGGGATCACCCACGACACCCGGTGGAAGAGCTACGGCTCGATCTTCGTTCCCGTGCCGCACCCGGAGCACTTCCCCGCGCCCTCCGAGGAGGAGGGGGCGCGGAGGATCGCCCGCCGCTTCGGCCCGCTGTTCGATCGCGGCTGGGGCTGATGTTTCTTCGACAATCTCGTCGGAAGCTCCGGGAGGGCGGGAATGGACGAGGATCGAGACTGTCCGCATATCATGACAGTCCCTCCGGCGCGTCCGGCCGGATCGCCAGGCGACCGATGAACGGTCAGCCGCCGACCGCCGCGCGAACGCGGTCGAGCGCCTCCCGGACGCCCCACTCGTCGCTCTTGCGGTCCAGGTAGCCCTGGTCGAGCGCGCCGGCGTTGTCCTCGATCAGGGCGCCGACGTCGGCCAGATCCTGGAGGCGGCCCGCGATCAGCTTGAAGACGATCAAGTCCTCGGCCGTGGCGACTCTCAGATCCCGGCCCAGGAAGCGAACCGGCAGCGCCCGGCCGAGCGCCTCTTCTTCGAACTCGGTGCCGGCCACCAGCACGTCGATCCAGCGGTCGATCCCGTCCTCCGAGACGCGGTGGAAGCGGACCACCGCACCCGGACCGGCCGCCCCGTGGAGCCTGCTGGAATAGCCGCGCCCGGCCATGGCGGCGATCAGGCGGTCTGTCTCGGCGGGGCTGGCGGCGAGCGAAAAGTCGACATCCCTCGTGGCGCGCTCCCGGCTGCGGATGCCCACCGCGAGACCGCCGATCAACATGTAGCGCGCGCCGAGCGCCTCGAACCCGGAGGTCGCATCGTCGAGGGTCTCGCCGAAAACGCGCTGGAACTCACTCGGGTCGTGTCGCCGGGCCATGTGCGATTTCACGCGCGCGCTCGGCGAGCGAACGCGGCATCGGAGAGCGCGCCAGCCGCTCCCGGTTGAGCTCCGCGACCGCGGCCGCGGGATCCTCGGTGCCGAGCCGCGCCATCACGCGCTGCAGGGCGAGCTGGAGATTGAACCCGTGCAACTCCAGACATCGCTGGAGCCGCTCCTCGGGTGACGTGGGGCCACGATCGCTCCGCTCCGCGGCGGCGACCCCGGCGAAGCGGGCGCGGAAGGCGCGCACCTTCCCGGGCACACGTTCATTCATTCGAGCATCGTACGGCTGGCCGTGGTAGCCCGCAACACGGTGATCGCGAACCTTTCCATCGACCTGTCGGGCACGCGGCCGGGGAGGATCACTTGACCTCCTTCCAGCGGAACACCTGTCCCAGCGAGGGCGGCGCCTCGGCGGAGAGCACGTAGTCGGCGCGCCGGTTCGCAGCCTCGGCGGTCTCGTCGGCGGTCTGGACCTTCGGGCGGTCCTCGCCGAAGCCCTCGTAGGAGACCTTGATCGTCAGGCCCTGCTTGCGGAAGTAGCCCGCGATGGCCTGCGCGCGTTCGACCGACAGCTTCTGGTTGTGGCTGCGCGTACCGACGGTGTCGGTGTGGCCGGAGATGAACAGGCTGCAGCGCACGTCGAGCCGCTTGGCCTTCGCCACCTCGGCCATGATCAGCGCGTAGGCGGCGTCGACCTTGGGCCGCTCCGATTCGCCGATCACCGCGCTGCCGGTGGCGAAGTTCACCTCCTCGTGCGGGATCGAGATGCTCCAGGGCGTCAGCGTCTCGTCGGCCCAGCCGCCCGCGTCGCTGACGTGGAGCTTCATCACCATCACCGCGCCCTCCGCCGACGGCGCCCAGGGGATCGCCAGCCACTTTCCCGCCGCCGCGTTGGCGAAGCTCTGTTTCCCCTGACCGATCTCCTGACCCTCGTCGCCCAGCACGGTCAGCTCCGCTTCGATCTGCTTCGAGGGGCGGGAGATCTGGAACTCCAGCACATGGCGATCGAGAAAGAGGTGCTCGCGCTGGTAGCCGATCTTGATCTCGGCGTTGACCATCGTGTCGATGGCGATGCCGCTGTTCCACGATTCGCCAGCGCCGTAGGTGAGCGTCAGCGTGCCGTCGTAGTGCGCGCTCCCGAGGGCGCCGTCGCCGAGCGGAAAGACCCGCGACTGCCCGGCACCGAGCACCGGGAGCCGCGCCGTGACCTTGCCGCCGTCCTCGCTGCGCGTGAGATCGAGGACCAGGTCGACCACCCGGGTGGCGGCCTTGACGGTGATCGTCGGCTTCTTCCCCACGGGCACGTGCGTCGCCAGCGTGACGGTCACGGGCTGCCCGAGGGCGATCGTCGGTGCGTGCGCGAGCAGGAGCAGAATCGATGGATTGGGCAGCCTCATTACCCGCAGCCTACCGCAGTCCAGGCGCCCCCGGGACCGCATGGTATCGTGGCCCATGTCCCGGCGTCGGCTGGCTGCGCTCGGAGGCCTGCTCGTGATGGTGGCGCTGGGGCTGACCGCGCCCGTCCTGGACCATCCGTTCGACCTCGACGACGACTCCTACATCGTCTTCAACCGGGCGGTCGTCGACGGGGTGCCCCTCTCCTCCTACTTCCTCGACGGCCGGACCAACGCCTCCCGCCCCTACCTGGCGCTCCAGTCCTACCGCCCGGTACGAACGCTGGCGCTGCGCGCGGTCGCCCGGATCGGCGGAGTCACGCCGCGCGCGTTCGGCGTGGCCAATCGCGCCCTCTACGGCCTCTCGATCGCCCTGGTGCTGCTGCTCGCGCTGCGCGTCACCGGTAGGCCCTGGCCTGCGCTCGGTGGCGCCGCGCTGTGGGCCTTCGCCCCGGTGCACGTCGAGCCGGTGGTGTATGCCTCCGCCCTCGGGGACCACCTGTCGCTGCTGCTCGAGCTTTGCGCGCTCGCCTGTGGAGCGCTGGTGATCGGCGGTGGAAACATCGACGGCGACCCGCGCGCGGCGACGGAAGGGGCAGGTCGTCGTCGCTGGCTGGTCGCGGCCGCTGCGCTCTCGCTGCTCCTCGCGGCGCTGGCGATGGGGACCAAGGAGACCGCGATCACCCTCGGGGGGCTGCTCGCCGCATGGGCGGCGCGGCGCGGCCTCCCGGGGCTGTTCGTCCCGCGAACACTGGCGCTGCTGGTCGCGCACGCCCTGCTCGCCGCCGGCTTTCTCTGGCTGCACGCCCACATCCGCGGAGGAAGCCTCGGCCACGCTGAGACCACCGCGACGACGCTCGCGCACGGGCTGCTCCAGGCGCCGGTGCTGCTGGTCGAGTACCTCCGGATCTGCGTCGCGCCCCTCGGCCATCACCCCGCGTACGTTGCTCCGGCAGCGACGGGGCTGCGCGTGGCGGCGTCGCTGTTCGTGGTGGCGATCGGCGCGTTCGCGGCGCTGCGGGCACGCACGCCCGGGCTGCGCTTCGGGATGGTGTGGTTCGCGGTGACGCTCCTGCCGGTGCTCCAGCTGGTGCCGATCGCCGCGGACCTCGCGGATCGCTTCGCGCTCCTGCCCTCGATCGGGCTGGCCGTGGCCGCCGCCGCCGGTCTCTCCCTGTTGCCGCCGCGGATCGCGGGCGTGGCCGCCGCGGCAGTGGCGCTGCTCTTCGCCGCCGGCACCGTCGCTGAGCAGCGCAACTGGAGCGATCCGGAATCGCTGTGGGAACACGCGGTCGAGATGGAGCCGCGCTCGCCCCAGGCGTGCGTGAACCTGGGCGGCGTGCGGATGGCACAGCGCCGCACCGCCTTGGCGCTGGACCTGTTCGATCGCGCGCTGGCGCAAGGTGGCCGGGGACCCGACTACGAGCTCCCCCGCGCTTCCGCGCTGGCGGCGCTGGGCCAGGTCGAGGAGGCCGAGGCGGCGCTGGCCGCGCTGCTGGCGCGCGAGCCGGGGCTCGGGCGAGCCCATGCGCTGCGCGGCGATCTCGCGCTCCGCCGGAGACGGATCGACCTCGCTGGCGTCGCGCTGGCGGCGGGCCGCGCCGTTGCCCCCGACGAACCCTCGCTGGTGATGCTGGCGGCGGTGCTCGCGCAGGCCCAGCACGATCCCGCCGCCGAGGCGCAGGCGCTCGCGCGGCTGGTCCTCCTCACTCCCCGCGATGCCCGGCTGCGCTACCTCCAGGGCCGCGCGGCGCTCGCTGCCGGCGACCGGGACGCGGGGCTCTCCGCCGGTCGCGCCTGCCTCGGCCTGGATCCCGCCGCACCGCAGTGCCAGCTCCTGCTCGGCCTGGCGCTGGTGGCGCAGGGCACCTTCACCGACGAGGCGCGTACCCTGCTCGACCACGCCGCCCTGGGGCTGCCGCCCGGGCCCGACCGCAGCGCCGCCGAGGAGGCGCGCCGCCGCTGGCCGTGAGTTGTCCGCCGGCCCGGTTTCTGGTTGACTCTCCGCGCCCGGATGAGGAGTCGCCCATGATCGATCGATCCAGCCTGCTCGCACTCGCGGTGGCCGTCGCCGGTTGCGGCGGCGCTCCCGCCGTGACCGCGGACGCCGGCGTCGATCCCGGCGCGCTGATCGCCGTCACCGTCGAGAGCCAGGTCGGTGTTCTGCTCGAGGATCTGCCGGCCGCGCTGCGCGATCGTGCGGCCACCGAGGCGCTCGCCCGCCCCGAGTCGTTCTGGATCGAGCGCGCCCGGCAACAGCTCTCCGCCACCCGCCTCCGCCTCGGCTATCGCCGCTACTACTCGGCGCTGAGCGGCGAGTTCAAGGGGCAGCTCCCGCTCCCGCCGCGCGAGCAGTGGACGTTCACTCTCGCCCCGGGCGGTGCGAAGCGCACCACCGTCGATGGACACGACGTGGTGGCCACCGCCTACACCATGAAGGGCACGCTCCTCTCGGACACGGAATCGGTGATCAACTCCGAGCCGGCGCTGTTCGAGGCTGGCGGCGTGTGGGACGAGCCCTTCTCGCTGCCGGTCGATCCCGACCTGCTCTTCCAGCGCATCGGCTACGCCTGCGAGCGCGAGGCCGCCGACGAGCCCCACGGCGTCGACGGCGAGAACGCGCTTGTCTACTACGACGACCTCTGCCAGGCCAAGGGCAACGGGTTGACCAACTGCCACCACACCACGCCCACCTGGCCGGTCAGCTGCAAGGAGGCGCTCACCGCCACCATCGGCCGGGTCGACGTCCAGCTGCACTTCGAGCGGCTCCCGTGGACCTCCACCGTCGCTGACAAGGTTCGCATGGCGGCCACCGCGATGGAGCCCGACCTCGAGGTGGCGGCCGATCACCTCGCGATCAACCGGGTGGTCTATCGCTACATCCCGCCCGACTCGTGCACGATCGTCGAGGGGTGCGTGAAGGGGAGCGGGTGGCGCCGCCTGCTCCAGTTCGAGGCCACGCTGAAGAACGTCGGGCGGAAGCCGCTCCACATCGGCGCCGTCGACAGCTCGGCCTTCAACGCCCACAACATCTACGAGTTCAGCGCCTGCCACAAGCACTACCACTTCCGCTTCTACGGCGACTTCCGCTTCGGCGCCGGGGTGATGGGCGACAAGCGCGCCTTCTGCATCCTCAGCACCAACCGCTACCTGAACAACGAGAGCACGCCGCTCACCGTCCCCTACGACAGCTGCAGCTTCCAGGGGATCGGCCCGGGCTGGGGCGACGACTACTTCGCCGGGATCGAGTGCCAGTGGATCGACGTCACCGACCTGGACACCGCGGCCGGCGAGGTCAAGGCGCCGCTCGCCTTCACCTCCAACCCCGATCAGTTCCTGTGCGAGGGGACGCCGGTCCTCGACGGTGACGGCAAGCAGATGTTCGAGCCGACCGCGTTCAAGAGCGACAGCGGCAAGCCGATCGATCGCCCGCTGTGCACCTACACGCCGGGGTGGGACAAGAACAACGCCGGCACGGTCGACGCCACGGTGCCGAAGCGCGGCGGCGGCCTGGTCACCGCGGCCTGCACGCGCGGCCAGATCGGCCCGCGGCGCGACTGCGGCTTCGCCTTGCAGAAGACCTTCGACTGCACCGCCGGAGCGCAGCTCAAGGTCTCCTGCACCGTTGGTGACGGAGCGAACCCGCAGCTGGTCCGGATGTGCGAGACCAGCGCGGTGCTCGGCACGGCGATCCCCTGCACCTACAGCGAGCGGCTCGCTGCGACGCTGGTGGGGAAGGATCCGGTGGAGGTGGGCTTTGTCTGCCCGCCGGTGCGCGGGGCCAAGGAGCCGGGCGGCCAGTGGGCCCTGTTCGCCGCTGCGGCGTTCGAAGCCGACAGCGCGCAGGGGGTCAACTGCGTGGTCAAGTAGCTCGGGCGGGCAGCGCGTCGGGCTGTCGTCGGGCTGGTCTCCCCGCTTGCATCGGTGCAAATTGAATGATAAGCATTCAAAATGCACTCAGTCCCGCGTCTGATCGCTGCCTCCCTCGAGCGCGATCTGGGTCAGTTCCCGGTGGTCGCCCTCCTCGGACCCAGGCAATGCGGCAAGACGACGCTCGCGCGGATGACCGTCGAGCGCCTGCGCGTGCGTGGGCAAAGCCCGCTCCTCCTCGACCTCGAACGCCCCTCCGACCTGGCCCGCCTCCGCGACGCCGAGACCTTCCTCGCGCGCCACGCCGACCAGCTGGTGTGCCTCGACGAGGTGCAGCGCGCCCCGGGACTGTTCGAGGTGCTGCGCGCGCTGGTGGATGCCGACCGCCGCCCGGGCCGCTTCCTCCTCCTCGGCTCGGCCTCCCCCGCCCTGCTCCGGCAGTCGTCGGAGAGCCTCGCGGGCCGCCTGTCGCTCCTCGAGCTCAGCCCGTTCCTCTGGCCCGAGGTCGTCGATCCCGGCTACACACCCTGGCAATCGCTGTGGCTGCGCGGCGGCTTTCCGGACAGCCTGCTCGCGGCGGACGATGGAGCGAGCTTCCGCTGGCGTGAGCAGTTCATTCGCACCTTCCTGGAGCGGGACCTGCCGCAGCTGGGATTTCGCGTCCCTGCGGCCACGCTCGACCGCTTCTGGCGGATGTGCGCCCACCTCCACGGACAGGTGCAGAACTTCTCGGCCCTCGGCCGCGCGATGGGCACCAGCCACACCGCCGCCCGGCACCATCTCGACATGCTGGTCGAAACCTACGTCCTGCGATCGCTGCCTCCGCTCGCGGCGAACCTCGGCAAACGGCTCGTCAAGTCGCCGAAGATGTACCTCCGCGACAGCGGCCTCCTCCACGCCCTCCTGGACCTCGAGACCCACGACGACCTCGCCGGCCATCCGATCTTCGGGGCCTCGTGGGAGGGGTTCGTCGTCGAGCAGGTGCTGGCCCACGCCAGCGGATGGCGTGCCTCGTTCTATCGGACCGCGAAGGGCGAGGAGCTCGATCTCGTGCTGGAGCGGCGTCGCCGTCGCATCGCCGTGGAGTGCAAGGCGAGCAGCGCACCGACGGTGACACGCGGCTTCTACGCCGCGCTCGATGACCTCGCCATTCGGGAAGCCTACGTCGTCGCGCCGGTCCGCGATTCCTACCCGCTGGGGAAGGGGGTGGAGGTGGTCCAGCTCGGCCAGCTGCTCGAAGCGCTTGACCGGGCGGCGTAGGGAGATGGAGAGCGGGACGGCACCCAGGTGATCCGGGTGCCGCCCCGTCGGTGGGGACGATCAGTCCCCGCATCAGGGGGACGCCGATGAGCCGCCTTCGGCGGGCCGATCAGCCTCAGTCGGCCTGGTAGACGATGCGATCGTAGGCGGTGCTGTCGTTCAGGTTGGTGACCGTGCCGCAGCGCCAGCCACCGAAATTTATTCCGGTGTGCCAGCAGAGCCGCTGCGCGGGATTGGCGGCGCCCGTGTCGCACTGATTGCGCGCCAGCGCGTCACCCTGCATGGCGAATCCCCACGAAAAGGTCGAACTGAAGTACCACCCGGTGCCATTGGCGTTGTGCGGGGTATTCGTCATGCCGGTGTCGAAGATCACGTCGGAGCGTGGCGCCCAGGCGAGCGTGGCGAGGGTGGCATTATTGGCCACCCGGCAGGCGACCAGGAGCCGCGCCTTGGTGCAGGCGGCGAGCACCGGAGCGGTTGTCATCTTCACGTTGTACTTGTCGAGGTAGCACTGGGTCCAGCCGGAGTTCGTCACCGTGGTCACGGCGATGCTGTTCTGCGGACCAACCGGAGCGTAGAGGCACTTGCCGTTCGAGCAGACGCCGAGGGCGCAGATCGTGCCGCAGGCGCCGCAGTTCTTCGCGTCGGTCATGATGTTGCTCTCGCAGCCGTCGACGTTGGGGATCGCCTTCTTGCAGTCGCGGAAGCTGCCGGTGCAGGAGGCGACGTCGCACTGGCCGGTGGTGCACTTCGCGACGCCGTTGGTGACGGTGCAGGCCTTCGCGCACATGCCGCAGTTGTTGACGTCGGTGGCGCTCTGGGTCTCGCAGCCGTCGGCCGCGCCGTTCTTGCAATCCTTGAACGTGCCGTTGCAGATGCCGATCCCGCACACCCCGTTGGTGCAGCCGATGGTGCCATTGGGGATCGCGGCGCAGACCTTCGCGCACGCCCCGCAGTTGAGGATGTTGTTCGACGAGTTGGTCTCGCAGCCGTCGACCGCGCCGTTCTTGCAATCCTTGAACGGAACGGCGCAGGCGCCGATCCCGCAGACACCCGCCGCGCAGCCGCTGGTGCCGTTGGGGATCGCGGCGCAGACCTTCGCGCACGCGCCGCAATTGAGGATGTCCTTCGAGCTGTCGACCTCGCAGCCGTCGGCCGCGCCGTTCTTGCAATCCTTGAATGCGCCCGTGCAGGTGCCGATTCCGCACACGCCGGCCGCGCAGCCCGGGGTGCCGTTGGTGATCGCACCGCAGACCTTGACGCAGGCGCCGCAATTGGCGATATCCTTCGCGCTGTCGGTCTCGCAGCCGTCGTTCGCGCCGTTCTTGCAATCCTTGAAGGTGCCGGTGCAGGCGCCGATCCCGCAGGCGCCGTTCGCGCAGCCGGGTGTGGCGTTGGCCACCGCCGGGCAGACCACTCCGCACGCGTTGCAGTTGAGGGGGTCCTTCGAGCTGTTGATCTCGCAGCCGTCGGCCACGCCATTCTTGCAATCCTTGAACGGGGCGGTGCAGGAGCCGATCCCGCACACGCTCGCCGCGCAGCCCGGCAGGCCGTTGATCACCGCGCCGCACACCTTCAGGCAGGCCCCGCAGTTCTTCGGGTCCTTCGCGGTGTCGGACTCGCAGCCGTCGCCGGACATCATGTTGCAGTCCTTGACCGTGCCGCCGCAGTTGCTGAAGCCGCACACACCAAGGGTGCAGATGGCGGAGCCGTTCATCGGCAGCGGGCAGGGCTTCCCGCACATCCCGCAGTTCTTGATATCGGCGTTGGTGTCGACCTCGCAGCCGTCGGCCGCGTTCTTGTTGCAGTCGTCGAACGGCTTGGTGCACACGCCGATGCCGCACTTGGCCGCGC
>SHYY01000129.1 GCA_009692555.1 Myxococcales bacterium | reverse complement strand
GTAGCAGGTGTGGAGGAAACCATGATGTTCAGGAGGCGATTCATCGGTGGCGCGGCGCTGTTCGCGATCGGCGCGGTCGCCGCCGTGGGGGCCACGCGGATCCAGGTCAGCTTTGACCGCCGCGCGCAGGCGGCCCCGCCCGGCAGCATGCAACCCCTCTTGCCGCCCCCGACGCCGAGCCAGGTGGCCGATGCGCGCGCCTTCTCGCGCACCTTCACGCAGGTCGCGGAGCAGCTCCGCCCGTCGGTGGTGGCGATTCTGGTCGAGAAGGGAGGAGGGGGTCCCGCGGCGGCGCACGGACGATCGCGGCGCTTCCAGGGACCCGCGCCCCAGGGTCCCCAGGGGCAGCAAATTAACCCGTTCTCGGGCACGCCCTTCGAGCGCTTCTTCGGTGGCCCCGAAGGGGACGGCGACGGCTTCGAGATGCCGAAGCAGGTCGGCGCGGGCTCGGGCGTGGTGATCGACGCGCGCGGCTACATCCTCACCAACAACCACGTCGTCGAGGGCGCGGACGTGATCAAGGTCAAGTTCTCCGACGGGCGCGAGCTGCGCGCGAAGATCTCGGGCAGCGATCCCAAGACCGATCTCGCGGTGGTCAAGGTCGAAGCCCAAGGCCTGGTGGCGGCGCGCTTCGGCGATTCGGAGCGGCTCCAGCCCGGGGAGTGGGTGATCGCGATCGGCAACCCCTACGGGTTCGATCACACGGTCACCGTCGGGGTGATCAGCGCCAAGGGGCGCTCCGGCGTCGGCGGCGGGCCGTACGAGGACTTCCTGCAGACCGACGCGGCGATCAACCCGGGCAACTCGGGTGGACCGCTGCTGTCGCTCGACGGCGAGGTGATCGGGATCAACACCGCGATCCGGGGCATCGGGACGATGATCGGCTTCGCGATCCCGTCGACGATGGCGCGGCCGATCGCGGAGCAGCTGATGAATGGCGGCCAGGTGCGGCGCGCCTATCTCGGGATCCTGATGCAGGACGTGACGGCGGAGCTCGCGGCGGGCCTCGGCGGAGGCGCCCCGGCGAGAGGGGCGATCGTCGGCCAGGTGGAGCCCACCTCGCCTGCGGCGCGCGCCGGGGTGCAGCCGGGCGACGTCATCACCCGCGTCGACGACCAGCCGATCGACGGCTCGAAGGCGGTCCAGCGCGCGGTGCTGAAGAAGCGGCTCGGCGACGGCGTCTCGCTCAAGGTGTGGCGCGCCGGCAAGGAGCTGACCCTCTCCGCGACCACCGCGCAGAACCCAGCCGACGCGCCCGCCAAGGTGGCCTCCGGCGCCAGCTCACCGACGGAGAAGGGCAAGCTCGGCGTGGAGCTGCAATCGCTCACTCCGGAGCTGGCGGAGCGCCTCGGCGTCGGCGACCTGCGCGGCGTGGTGGTGGCCGGCGTTCGCCCGGACGGGCCGGCCTCCGAGGCGGGCCTCCGCGAGGGCGACCTGATCGTCGAGGTCGATCGGCAGCGCGTTGCCACGGTCGAAGAGGCCACCCGCGCCCTCCGCGCCCCGCGCCCGGGCGGCCATCTCCTGCGCGTCAAGCGCGGCGACGGAGCGCTATTCATCGTCGTGCCCTCGGCGTAGGGACTACGGGAGGCCGCGGCGGGCGCGCTGGAAGGCCAGCGCCCGCAAGTGGATGATCAGATCGCCTCGGAACGCATCGAGCGTGATGGGGTCAGCGTCCCCCGGGAGGGCCGCCTCGGGCCCGATACGCAGCTCGTCAAGGATCCATGCGAGCGTCGCGGGCTCGGCTCCTTTTTCCTTTTTCTCCGCGTCGGCGAACGCCGCCTCGAGCTCGATCCCCGTACCCAAGAGCGCGCGAAGATCGAGGAGGTCCTTGATCTCGCAGCGGCTCAGCAGCGTGCAGATCTTGTTGGCGGCGATCTCCCGCATCGTGTCGACGCGCACCGCGCCGAAGGCGGTCTTCTCCCGATCGATCATCGGCGCGCGGTCGATCATCAGGTCGAGGATGCACTCCTCATCGCCTCGGTGGGCAATGTAGCGGCGGAAGTCGTTGTAGACGCTCCGCGCCTCCACCACTGCACCGACGGGTGCGGCGGCTTCCTCGGCGGCGCGGGCGGCGTCAGCCAGATCGGGACCCGGTGCCGAGAAGAGTTCCAGATCCTCGGTCGTGCGGTGGCCGAAGTAGAAGCCCGCGAGGGCGCCGCCGCCGGTGAGAAAGAAGCGCTGCTCGCGCGCGAAGAACGCCGCGAGCAGATCGCTCTGCAGCGGCGTGAGGCGGCTAGGCGGGGAGGAGTCCATCTTCGCGCCACCCTCGCAGGAGGAACTCCCAGAACGGTCGCTTCCGACCGAGATGTCGCTGCAAGTAGTTCCAGTCGCGCAGGATCTCGTCGAGCGTCAGGTACGCCCAGACCTCGTCGGGACGTGCCTCCCGCATCACGCGGCCTTGCCACTGTGCGCGGATGTAGGGATCCGGGTGGCGCAGGCGCTCGCGCAGCCCCGCTTCGGTGATCTGCACATCCCACAGGAAGTAGGGGCGGTCGCGCATCTTCCCGATCAGGGTAGCCTCTTCGTCGCACCGCCGCCCGCGACGCGCGCGTTGACACCCCTCGTCGGTGACCGTAGGCTCCCGACCCATGCTCGACCTGCTCTCGGACCTCGGACGGCGCGCCGCCGCCGCGCTGGCGACGCACCTGGCAGCGACGGGGGGCGCGGTGGACGGACTGCCGGCGGAGTTGCCCGTTGTACGCGCCGGGAAGCCCGAGTTCGGCGACTTCCAGATCTCGGCCTGCCTCCAGATCGCCAAGCAGGCGAAGCGCCCGCCGCGCGAGCTGGCCGAGGCGGTGGTGCGCGGGCTGACCGGTCACGAGGCGCTGGCGAAGATCGAGATCGCCGGACCGGGCTTCGTGAACCTGCACCTCACCGACGGGTGGCTGGCGAACCGGGTGGCAGCGCGGATGAGCGATCCGCGGCTCGGGCTGCGTCCGGTCGGGCGCGATCAGCGGGTGGTGATCGACTACTCGGCGCCCAACGTGGCCAAGCCGATGCACATCGGCCACATCCGCTCGACCATCGTCGGTGCGGCGCTGCATCGTACGCTGAAGGCGCTCGCCTACGACGTGATCGCCGACAATCACATCGGCGACTGGGGGACGCAGTTCGGGAAGCTGATCGTCGCGTACCGACGGTGGAATGATCAGGCAGCCTACGCGGCGGATCCGGTGACCGAGCTGCTGCGGCTGTACGTGGCGTTTTCGGTGGAGGAGAAGAGGGAGCGCGGGGAAGTCGCGGCGACGGCGACGGCAACGGCAACGGCAACGGAACCGGCAACGGACGAGGAGGAGGTGCAGGGGCCCGCTCCGCCGATTCTCGAGGAGGCGCGACGGGAGCTGGTCAAGCTGCAGGCCGGCGACGCCGAGAACCACGCGCTGTGGCAGAAGTTCATCGCGGACTCGCGCCACGCCTTCCAGGAGATCTACGACCGCCTCGGCGTGACCTTCGATTACTGGCTCGGCGAGTCGACCTACAACGGCCTCCTCCCGACGGTGGTGCAGGAGCTCCGGCGCCGCGGGATCGCGCGCGACAGCCGCGGCGCGCAGGTGATCTTCTTCGACGAGCAGGGCGAGGTGCTGGCCGCCGAACGCGCGCCGATCGAAAACGCGAAGCTGCCGCCGTTCATCGTCCAGAAGTCCGACGGGGGTTTCAACTACGCCAGCACCGATGTCGCCACCCTGGCGATCCGGCTCGGGCTGTTCGGCGCCTCGCGAATCCTGATCGTCACCGACGAGCGGCAGCAGCTCCACTTCCGCCAGCTCTTCGCCGTCGCGCGCCGGATGGGCGTCACCGTTCCGGTCGAGCACATCTGGTTCGGCCTGATGCGGATGGCCGAAGGCACGATCAAGACGCGCGAGGGCAACGTCATCCACCTCGCCGACCTCCTCGACGAGGCGGAGCGCCGCGCCACCGTCGCCGCCGGGGAGCACAACCCGGAGCTCGGCGACGAGGAGCGGCGCGACGTGGGCCGCGTGGTCGGCATCGGCGCGGTGAAGTACAACGATCTTTCGAAGGACCGCCAGACGCTGGTCACCTTCACCTTCGACAAGGCGCTCTCGCTGCAGGGCAACACCGCCCCCTACCTGCAGTACGCCTACGCACGCATCCGCTCGATCGTTCGCAAGAGCGGAGAGGCGCCCTCGCCGTCAGCGACGGTGATCCTCGGCGACACCGTCGAGCGCGACCTCGCCCGCCGCATCCTCGCCTACCCCGAGGCGGTCGAGACGGTCGCCCGCACCTGCCGCCCCCACGTCCTCTGCGACTACCTCTACGAGCTGGCGACCGCCTTCTCCACCTTCTACGCCGATCACCCGGTGCTGAAGGCCGAACCGACCTTGCGGGCGTCGCGCCTGGTGCTCACCGAACTGACCGCGCGCGTGCTCCGCGACGGCCTCTCGCTGCTCGGGATCGATGTGCTGGAGCGGATGTAGAAACCGGTTATCCTCGCCCCCATGTTCGAGTCCGCCGACCTGGATCACCGCATCGACAAGGAGCAGTGGGCGCGCGAGGTGCCGGAGCTGCGCAGCGCGCTCCTCGCCGCGCAGTACGAGCTGGTCAAGAGCGCTCGCTTCCCGGTGATCCTCCTGATCGGCGGCGTCGACGGTGCCGGCAAGGGCGAGACGGTCAACCTGCTCAGCGAGTGGATGGACCCGCGCCACATCCAGACCAACGCGCTGCGGCCGCTGCCTGAGGAGCCGGGCGATCGCCCGCCGATGTGGCCCTTCTGGAACGCGCTGCCGCCCAAGGGTGCGATCGGGATCTTCGCCGGCTCCTGGTACACCGTGCCGCTCCTGGCGCGCGTCTACGGCGACATCGGCGGCGCGGAGCTGACCCGCCGGATCCAGGACATCGCGCGCTTCGAGCGCATGCTCACCGACGAGGGCGCGCTGCTGCTCAAGTTCTGGTTCCACCTCTCCAAGAAGGAGCAGAAGAGGCGCCTCGAGACCCTCGCGGCGAGCAAGAAGACCGCCTGGCGCGTCACCGATACCGACTGGCGCCACTTCGCGCTCTACGATCGCTTCCGCAAGATCTCGGAGCGCGTGGTGCAGGGCACCAGCACGGGGGAGGCTCCCTGGATCATCGTCGACGGCGCGGACGCGCGCTACCGGGGCCTCACCGTCGGACGGTCGATCCTGGGGGCGCTGAAAAAGCGTCTCTCGCACGCCTCACCGCCCGCCGTGGTGCGCGCGCCGCCCCTGATCGCACCGGTGGACGACGTGCATGTGATCGGTTCCCTCGACCTCACGAAGAAGCTCGCCTCCGAGGAGGACTACGAGGACCAGCTGGCGAAGCAGCAGGGGCGCCTGAACCTGCTCAGCCGCCACAGGAAGTTCGCGAAGATCTCCATCGTGGTGGCCTTCGAGGGGTGCGACGCGGCGGGCAAGGGCGGGGCGATCCGGCGGGTCACGCGGGCGCTCGATTCGCGCCACTACGAGGTCATCCCGATCGCCGCGCCCAGCGACGAGGAGAAGGCCCGCCCCTACCTGTGGCGCTTCTGGCGCCGCATCCCCGCGCGGGGACGGATGGCGATCTTCGATCGGTCGTGGTACGGGCGCGTGCTGGTCGAGCGCGTCGAGGGCTTCTGCGCCGAGCCCGACTGGATGCGCGCCTACTCCGAGATCAACGACTTCGAGGAGCAGCTGGTCAAGAACGACACGCTGGTGGTGAAGTTCTGGCTGCAGGTCAGCCCCGACGAGCAGCTCCGGCGCTTCCAGGAGCGCGAGCGCACGCCGTGGAAGCAGTTCAAGATCACCCCCGACGACTGGCGCAACCGCGAGAAGTGGGATCAATACGTCGCTGCCGTCGGTGACATGGTCGACCGGACCAGCACCGCGCACGCGCCCTGGACGCTGGTGGAGGCGAACGACAAGTACTTCGCGCGGATCAAGATATTGAAGGCGCTGGCCGACCGGATCGAGGAGCGCCTGGAGTGATCACCCCGGGTGGCGATCGGGTGCGCGACGGCCGCAGCCGCGCCTCCGATTTTGAGTTACACTACCGCTCCGTGAGCGATCCCGTGACGGCGCCAACCCCCAAGACCGACCCGCTGATCGGCCGCCGGATCAGCTCGTATGTCGTCGAGAAGCTGCTCGGCGCAGGCGGGATGGGCTCGGTCTACCTCGGGGTGCAGCCGGAGATCCGAAAGAAGGTGGCGATCAAGTTCCTCGCCCCCCATCTGAACGGAAACCCCGACGTGGTGGCGCGCTTCTTCGACGAGGCCAAGGCGGTCAACATCATCGGCCACGAGAACATCGTCGACATCTTCGACTTCGGCAAGACCCCCGAGGGGCAGAACTTCTTCGTGATGGAGCTGCTCGACGGCCCGTCGCTAGCGAAGGCCCTGGAGGCCACCCGCGCGATCTCCCCGGCGCGCGTGGTCGACGTGGGACGCCAGCTCGCCAGCGCCCTCGCCGCCGCCCACGCGCGCGGCGTGATCCACCGCGATCTCAAGCCCGACAACGTCTTCCTCCTGCGCCGCGCCGGGCAGACCGACTTCGTGAAGATCCTCGACTTCGGGATCGCCAAGCTCTCCCCGCCCGAGGGCGACGCTGCCGTCGAGAACGACCGCCGCACCAAGAGCGGGATGATCCTCGGCACGCCGGGCTACATGGCGCCCGAGCAGGCGAGCGGCGATCAGGTGGACGCCCGCGCCGACATCTACGCGCTCGGAGTGCTCCTCTACCGGATGCTGGCCGGCGACGTCCCTTTCGCGGCGCAGAGCTTCACCGCCACGCTCCTGCGGCAGCTCACCGAGACGGCGAAGCGGCTCGACCTCATCCGCGGCGATCTGCCCGAGGAGCTGGTGGTGCAAATCGACCGGATGCTGGCGCGTGCTCCCGAGGACCGCCCGCAGACGATGGTCGATGTGGAGGCGGATCTCGCCGTGCTGCTGGCGAAGGGCGGGCTCGGGACCGAGGTGATCTGGATGGGAGGAACGCCGCTCCTGGGCGCTCCCGCCAAGGTGCCGTCGACGGGAAAGATCGTGCTCGCACAGACCGCGCTCGACGGCGGGCCGACCCAGATGAGCGGCCCGAACACCGAGGTGGGAGAGGCTCCCGCCCCCGCGGCGCGCCCCCGTCGCGGCGGGCTCCCGGTCGCCGCGCTCCTCGGCATCGCCGTGGTGGCGGTGGTCGCCACCTTCTTCGTGCTCAAGGGACGCTCCACACCGACGGTACAGCCTCCGGCCGTGCTGATCGCGGAGCCGCCCGCCGTCGCTCCCCCGGTGGCCGCCCCTCCGGCGAACGCGCCACCCCCGACCGCCCCGCCCGCCGGACCCTTCAAGATCCGGATCGAGAGTCTGCCGAGGGGAGCGCAGGTGCTCCAGGGCGGACATTCCCTCGGCGTCACCCCGCTCGACACCCAGCTCGACGCGGCCGGCCCGCTCTCCCTGCGCCTCGGAGGCTACCGGGAGGAGCGCGTCGAGGTGCACCGCGCCGACGGGATGGTACGCGCAGTGCTCCAGAAGATCCCTCCCACCAAACGCTCCCCAGGAATCAATCTCGATGATTGACCGTCGCTCCGCCCTCGCGCTCACCGCCCTCCTCGCCTTCGCCGCACCGGTCCTCGCCGGCGATCGGAAGGAGGCGTCGATCGAGATGGAGAAGGCCAACGCCCACCTCGCGCGCCACGAATACGAGGAGGCGATCGCCCGCTACAACGTCGCCCGCAAGCTGGTGCCGGCGTCCTCGGGCCCCTACCTCGGGCTGGGCCTGGCCTACGCCGCGACCGATCGCTGTCGCGAGGCGCTGGCCTACCTCGAGGAGTACCTCCAGCGCCAGAAGAGCCCGAAGCCCGAGGCGGCCTCGGCGATCGCCCAGTGCCGGCCCAAGATGGTGCAGCCCGGACGGCTGAAGGTGAACACCGACCCGCCCGGCGCCGAGGTGCGGATCGACGACGAGACCGGGCCCGCGCTGGGAGTGACTCCGTTCGACAAGGCCGACCTCCCGAAGGGGCTCCACCGGGTCTACCTCAGCCACGCCGGCTTCCGTTCGCACACCGCCGATGTCACCGTCGAGCCTGGTGTGATGTCGATGATCTCCGCCGCGCTCGAGGCCAACTCGGCGCTGCCGCTGCCGCCGCCGCCGGATAGCGACCGTCCGCCGGATCCGGTCAAGCCGCCCGACGCCGTCACCAACGGGACCAAGGTCCCCGATGGAGCCAAGCCGGTGGATGGCACTCGCACCGCGGGCCTCGACCCCGCGCGCCCCCCGGAGATCGATCACGCCAAGCCGTCGGTGACCGAGCCACCCAAGAACCCGCCTCCCAGAGCCCCGTCGGGAACCGGCGGATCGCCCACCTCGGTTTCCGTGCGCGTCGTCGACGGAGAGCTCGACCTCTCGGCCGGCGATCCGCTGGCGACGATCTTCATCAACAACGATACCGTCACCGCCGACGGACACGCCCGCCTCCGCCTGCCCCCCGGGCTGTACGGCGTGCGGATGGAGCGCGACGGGTACCGCGGCTCGGAGGGCGCGGTGAACCTGATCGCCGGCGACCGCAAGGCCTACCTCGGTGAGGTCCGCCCGATCACGACCCACGGCTGGCTGTCCCTCGGCGTCGGCTTCACCCTGCTCGCCGCGGGCGCGGAGGCGGCGGCGCTTGCCGGACACTTCGTCGCCAATGACCGCTTCCAGGGCACCGATGACTTCAACCTGTACAGCAAGCTCGAGTTCTACGGGCAGATCGGGGCCGGCGTATTCGCGGCGGTGGCCCTCCTCGGCTACATCATGGAGGTGGTGGTCAACCGCGGTCACGTGAGCGAGGGGCGCCCGTTCCGCATCCTCCCGACGAAGTGGCAGGAGGCGGCCAAGTGAGACGCGCTGCACATTGTCCCGGAATCATCGCCGTTGCCCTGGTGGGGTTCGCCGGCTGCGCCAAGGGCCTGCCCGAGCCGTCGGACAGCGCGCTGGTGGCGATCGTCCCCGGCACCTTCAAGCTCGGCAGCACCAATGCCTGCGGCTCCTCCTGCGCCGCCGACCGCCTGCCGCGCGAGGTCAAGCTCACGCGCGGCTTCCAGATCGAAAAACGCGAGGTGACGGTCTACCAGTACGCGGCCTGCGTCGCGAAGAAGAAGTGCGTCCACATCGAGGAGGACACCGACCTCGGCCGCAAGAATCGCCCGGTGGCCGTGCAGCGCGATCAAGCGCGTACCTACTGCCGCGCGATCGGCCGGCGGCTGCCCACCGAGGCGGAGTGGGAGATCGCGGCGCGGAGCAACAGCAACGGCGATCTCCAGGCGTTTCCGTGGGGCGACCTGCCCCTGCCCTGCGACCAGGTGCCATCGAAGGACTGCTCCGGCGAGCGCGAGGTCAGCGACGTGGGGACCAACGTCTTCGATCGCACCGACACCGAGATCAGCGACCTCGGCGGCAACCTGCCGGAGTGGGTCGAGGACGACTACACCTCCTCGCTGGGCTGCGCAGGCGAGACGACCTACGCGGCCCTGTGCGAGGGAAGCCCGACCTGCACATCGACCCGCTGCACCGCCGACAAGGCGGGCTGCGTGAACGGCTGCGTCGACGGCACCGCGGTAAAGTTCTGCGGCGCGGCCACCGAGGCGGCGACCGACCCGTTGCACTACACCAGCCACCCGGTGAAGGGCGGCGGGGCGGGCGATGGCAAGGGGAGCCCGATGTACAAGGGCGGAGGCGTCGCGCTCGCGGCGTGCGCCGCCGATCCGGGGTTGCGCACGCGCGCCACCACCGGCCAGAAGGTCGGATTTCGCTGCGCCGCCGGGTCGCCCACGCCCTCGGATCTGCCCCCACCGACGCTTACCGCACGGATCGCGCTCCAGTTTCCGGTCCCCTCCTGCCAGTCGGTGAAGGTCCAGCTGGCATCGAAGGACGCGCTGCCGACCTCCGTCACCCTCGAGACCAATCAGGGTCGCCTCACCATGACGCCCGGCCAGGCAGGCGAGTTCACCGCAGATCTCATGAAGGCCAAGCTCGGCTGCGCCACCCCGCTCACCAACGTGCTGGTGGTGCTCCACGGCGCCGCCTTCACCACCTACGGCGTGACGGTGAAGTACGACAGCGGGGGCGGCTGCTCGGCCTACACCACCGACGTCAACCTCTCCGAAGGCGAGACCCTGTCGGGAACCACCCAGCCGGTCAAGGCCTTCGGAGGCTGCTGATCGTCCGCTCCGTTCCCGTTCCCGTTCCCCGCCCGGAAACTTGAGACACCCTCGGGCGCGCGCTAGAGTTCGTTCGAATGCGCCTTCCCGTCGCCGCCGCGCTGCTCGTCGCCGGTCTCCGGACCGCGTCGGCCGATCCGCTGCCGGAGGACCTCGGCGGACGGCGGGCGGTCCGCGGCGCGCCGGTGGAGTCACAGCGCGAGAGCGAGGAGCTGCGGGAGCTGCGGCGCTTTGAGGAGGAGAGCTTCCCGCGCGCGACGGTGTACCTCCCTCTACCGGGCGAGGTGAGCGGCGAGGAGGGCGGAATCCCGGAGGCGCCGGCAGCGCGCCCATCGGCCGAGACGCCTCCCGCGCCGCTGCGCTCCCCCGATCTCGTGTCGGCCGCGGAGCTCGACGGTGAACGCACGTCGGCGGTGGCCCCGGCGATTCCGTGGCTGGCCGGCCTGAAGCTACCCGACCTGCCGATCCGCTGGGACCCGCGGCTGATCCGCTACCTCGAATTCTACAAGAGCGACCGGCGCGGACGGGCGATCATCGCCTCGTGGCTGCGCCGGCAGGGGCGCTACCGGGCGCTGATCGAGGAGGCCCTCACCCGCTACAAGCTGCCCCAGGCGCTGCTCTATGTGAGCATGATCGAGAGCGGCTACGATCCGCAGGATCGCTCGTCGGCGGGCGCCGCCGGGCTGTGGCAGTTCATGCCCGATGGCGGGCGGATCTACGGGCTGCGGATCGATCACTGGGTCGACGAGCGCAAGAACCCGGAGAAGGCGACCGAGGCGGTGATGCGGTACCTCGGCGACCTGCAGGCGCGCTTCGGCTCGTGGCACCTCGCGCTGGCGGCCTTCAACGCCGGCTACGGCGCGGTGCTGAACGCGGTGGCGAAGTACAACACCAACGACTACTGGGAGCTGTGCCGCCACGAGGACGGTCTGCCGTGGGAGACCACGCTCTACGTCCCGAAGGCGCTCGCCGCGGCGATCGTCGGTGAGAACCGCGAGGTCTTCGGCTTCCGCGATCTGCCGACCGATCCGGCGTGGGATTTCGACCGGGTGAGCGTCCCGACCTCGACCAGCCTCGCCGCGATCGCGCGTGCGGCGGGCGTCCCGGTCGATCAAGTGGCCCTGCTGAACCCGGAGCTCAAGCGCGCGCGCACGCCGCCCGAGCCATGGGAGGCCCGGGTGCCGCGCGGGGCCGGGCCGCGCTTCGCCGCCGCGTTCGAGCAGCATCGCGAGAAGGTACAGCACCGCCTGGTGCGCTTCGGCGAGCGGCTCGACGACATCGGACGCGAGTGCGGCGCGTCGGCCCGCGAGCTGAAGCGCCTGAACGGGATCGACGACACCGCGGAGGTGCGGGCGGGGCTGACCCTCCTCGTCCCCGGGGGGCGCGCGCCGCTGCCCCTGCCGCCCGTGGAGGCGGTGGCGATCGTCGCGGTGCGCGACAAGGATCTCGTCGTGCCGGGAAAGAAGCGGGTCTTCTACCGCGCGCTGCCGTCGGACACCCCGCGCGACGTCGCCGCCTTCTTCCGCGTCGCGCCGGGCGATCTCGCGCGCTGGAACAGCCTCGACGGCGACGCCCGGTTCACCTCGCGGATGGTGCTGCAGCTCTTCGTCGCGCCGGACTTCGACGAGGGCCGCGCGGCGCTGCTCGACCCGGCACGGGTGCGCGTGGTGAGCACCGGCAGCGAGGAGTTCTTCGATCTCGTCGAGGCGCGGAGGGGGCGCAAGCGCATCGCCTACACGGTGAAGGCGGGCGATACCCTGAAGCGGATCGGCGCCCGCCACGACCTGACCGAGGGGGACATGGAGCGGATCAACCGATTCGGCCGCAAGATCGAGCTCAAGGCCGGCCAGAAGGTGACCGTGTACGTGGCGATGAGCGCGACCGAGCGGGCCGCGGCGGAGAGGGCGTTGACCCCCTCGATCGCCGAGGCCGCCCCCGACGACGACGACGACGACGTGAAGGCTCCACCGGAGAAGCCGGGGGTAACCGGGCCGGCTCCGCCTCCGATCGAGACCGGCTCCGCTCCCGCCGCCCCCGCGCTCGCACCCTCGCGGGGCGACCAGGATTCGCGCGCCGCCAGCGCGATCGGGACGACGAGGCCGGAGGCGGTCCCGGAGGAGGCGCCGTGATCTCCGTCGAGGAGGCGCTCGATCGGATCCTTTCGCGGGTCGCGCCGCTGGGTGCCGAGCTGGTGTTCCTCGCCGAGGCGCGGGGACGCGTGCTGGCCGCGCCGATTTTTGCCGAGCGACTGCTTCCGCCGTGGGACAACTCGGCGATGGATGGCTATGCCGTGCGCGCCAGGGAGGTGCGGATCGGACAGCCGCTCCCGATCGCCGCCACCGTCGCTGCCGGCCATGCGCCGGCGCCCCTCGCACCGGGCACCGTCGCGCGGGTGATGACCGGCGCTCCGATCCCCGAGGGTGCCGACGCGGTGGTGATGCGCGAGGACACCGACGAAGCCGACGGCGCGGCGGCGTTCCGGATCGTCCCCATCGCTGGCGCCCACATCCGCCGCGCGGGCGACGATGTCCGACCGGGCACTCCGCTCCTCGGCGCAGGCGATCGCGTCGCGCCGGGCGAGATCGGCCTCCTCGCCGCGCTCGGCCGCACCGTGTGCCATGTCCACCGCCGCCCGACGGTGGCGATCGTCTCGACGGGCGACGAGCTGTGCGACCCCGATCGGTCCCCAGGTCCGGGACAGATCGTCGGATCGAACGCCTACGCCCTCGCCGCTCAGTGCAGCGAGGCCGGTGCGCTGCCGGCGATGTTGCCGCTGGTTCGCGACGACCGCGCCGCGATCCGCACAGCGCTGGCCGAGGCGCTGCGGGCCGATGTGGTCCTCTCGTCGGGCGGAGTCTCGGTGGGCGACTTCGACTTCGTCAAGGACGCCCTCGACGACCTCGGCGTGAAGCAAGAGTTCTGGAAGGTGGCGATGAAGCCGGGCAAGCCGATCACCTTTGGCACCCTCGACGGGCGGGCCCTGTTCGGCCTTCCGGGAAACCCCGCGTCATCGATGGTCGGCTTCGAGCTGTTCGTGCGCCCGGCGCTGCGCAGGCTGGGCGGGCATCGCGTCACCTCCCGTCCACGCGCGCCGGTGCTGCTCGACGAGCCCTACCGCCACGAGGGGATGCGGCGCCACTACGTCCGCGCCGCCGTCCGCCGCGACGGGGACGTGCTCCGTGCCCGTCCCAACCCGCGCCAGGGGTCCGGGATGCTCCGCTCGCTGGTCGGGGTCAACGCGCTGCTCGAGATCCCCGAGTGCGCCGGGCTGGTGGAAGCGGGCGCCCGCGTGGTCGCGCTGCTCCTCGAGTCGATCTGAGTGCCGGAGCGCCCGCCGATCGAGTTCGTGGTCGCCCCGTCGGAGGCGGGGGAGCGCCTGGATCACCTCGTCGCGACGCAGGCCTGCTCGTCGCGCTCCGCCGCGCGCCGGGTGATCGACGCCGGTCAGGTACGGGTCAATGGGCGGCTCGCGAAGAAGGGGTTGGCGGTGCGCGCCGGCGACCGGATCACCGTCGCCGAGCCGCCTCCCGACGCCGAGGCGCTGCGCCCCCTCCCGGAGCCTTTGCAACCGCTCGTCGTGCTGCACGCCGACGACCTGCTGATCGCCCTCGACAAGCCTCCCGGCGTCCCGATCCACCCGCTTCAGCCCGGGGAGCGCGGCACGCTGGCGGGCGCCCTTGTGGCTCGATTCCCCGAGTGCCGCCTGGTCGGCGACGATCCGCGGGAGGCGGGCTTCCTCCACCGCCTCGACATCGACACCAGCGGCGTGGTCCTCGCGGCGCGCACCCAGGAGGCGTGGACGATGCTGCGCAGCGCCTTTCGCGAGGGCAGAGTCACCAAGGAGTACCTCGCGCTCTGTGCCGGGCGGGTCGACGGCGAGGCCGTGATCGACGCGCCGCTGGCGCACGATCCATGCGATCACCGTCGGGTCATCGGCGTGGCCGATCCCGCCCTGGCGCGCCGTCTCGATGCGCGCGCGGCGACCACCCGCCTGCGCGCCCTCGACGGCAGCGACGAGATGACGCTGCTCGCCGTGACAATCGCCACCGGGCGCATGCACCAGATCCGCGCCCACCTCGCCCACGCCGGCCACGCCCTCGTCGGGGATGCCCTCTACGGCGGCCCGCCCGCGCTCCCCGACGCCCCGGGCCACTTCCTCCACGCCGTGCGCATCGTCTGCCCCCACCCTTCGGGCGGCGAGGTGGCGATCACCGCGCCCCTGCCCGTCGCCCGCGCCGTCGCTCTCGCCCGCCTTGGCTTGACCTATTCCAGCGTCGCCAGGCCGGTCTCGATCAGGAGGTAGAGCGTGCGGCACAGCGTCAGATGCTCGGCGGGATCGCGATACTCCCGCATCCAGTCCGCGACGGTGCGGCGGCCGTCGAGCTGCTCCCACAGCTGACCCGGGCCGCTGCCGAGGCAGAAGTCGGCGGGGGTCGGGCGCATCCGCTCCAGCCGCTGCACCCGCGCCGTCGCTGCCTCGAGCAGGCGCTCGCGCACCACCTCGAGCGGCAGCCCCGCCACCGCCGCCCCGAGGATCTCGAACAGATCGAGCCGCAGCGGGAAGGCCTCGCGCGTGTTCAGCCGCCCGCGGAAGTAGCAGAACCTCCCCTCCGTCCAGCTGAACGCCTCGGTGAGGATGATCCGCACCTGTTTCGAGAGGTTGCGGAACACCTCGAGCGGTCGCATCAGCCCGAGGCCCACCAGGGTGTCCCCGAGCTTGCCGTTGAAGCTGGGCATGACCGCCAGCACCATCGACAGCTCGCCCGCCGAGATCACATGGTTCTCGACCAGGTACTCCCCGAAGCGCTCCTTGGTAACGTTGGAGGCGACGAACTCCGGCTCGCCGCGCACGAGGAACACCTCCTTCGACACCGCCCCCTTGTCGAGGAGCAGGAGGCCGGTCTCGAGGTCCGAGGCGAGCCGCGCGATCAGCCGTGCGGGCGTGGTGAAGATCAGGTCGCCGGTGATGTCCGCCTTCCAGGAGCGCGTCGAGGGAGTGGGGCGCACCGCGTGCTCGAAGCTCTTGGTGGTGTCGCCGAGAGCCGCTGCCTTCTCCACCACCGCCGGGCTGAGCACCGCAGCCCGCACCGCGCGGTGGAGGCTCGCCGCCTGCGCGCGGGCCGCCTTGGTCGATGGGCCGTCGAGGACCGCATCGGGCGCCTCGGCACCGGGCGCCATCGGCTGATCCGACATCACGCTCTCGAGGAACTTGGCCAGATCGGCGCTCTCGATGCGGTACTGGTTGCGGAACCCCCAGTCGAGGATGGCACGCCGGAACGCGCCCGCCGAGGCGTAGCGCGCCGCCGGAGAGCGCTGCAGCGCCAGGTCGAGGATCGCCCGCACCTCGGGAGCGAGATCGGAGCCGTAGCGATCGAGCCGCTCGATGTTGGCCTCGCGGACCATCAGCAGCACGTCGAGATCGTTCGGCGCCGAGAACAGGCGGCGGCCGATCAGCATCTCGGTGAGCACGATCCCGACGGCGAACACGTCGACCCGCCCGTCGAGCGGCGCGCCGACCACCTGCTCGGGCGCCATGTAGCCGTACTTGCCCTTGAGCGTGGTGCCCTGGGTCTTCGAGCTGCGTGCGCCGTCGGCCACGCGGGCGATGCCGAAGTCGGCCAGCTTCACGTAGCCGCGCTTCTGGATGAAGATGTTTGACGGCGAGATGTCGCGGTGAACCACCTGGAGCGCCGTCCCGTCGGTGCCGACGGCGGTGTGGGCGTACTCGAGGGCGTCGAGGATCTCCGACGCGATGAACATCGCCAGCGGCACCGGGAGGCGCGTGTTCTGGCGCGCGCACGCCCGCAGGAGCGCGAGCGCGTCCACGCCCTCGACCAGCTCCATCGCCATGAACAGGTTGCCGTCGGTCTCGCCGAACTCGAGGACCTGGACGATCTTCGGGTGCGCCAGCTGGACCATCAGCCGCGCCTCGTCGATGAACATCGAAACGAACTCGGGCTCCCGCGCGAGGTGCGGCAGGATCCGCTTGATGACTACGGTCTTCTCGATGCCGTGGCTGCTCGCTAGCGTGGCGCGGTAAATTTCCGCCATTCCACCGACTGCGATGCGCTCGATCAGCCGATAGCGGCCGAGAGACTGGGGCAGAGTCAGCGGCTCGGTCATCCGGCCGGAGAGTATATCACCGCGCCGCCCGCTTCGGTTACGCCCTTGTGGTGCGCGAGCGAACACTTCGCGGCGCTGGCGTGGGGGAGCCGCCTTCGGCGGGGCTACAAACTCAAAGCTTTGGGCCGCCGCTTCCGTTGCCGCCGGCACCGGGCATGCCGCCGCGCCCGCCAGGTCCGGGTCCGCCCCGACGACGACGTCCGCGACCTCCTGGGCCGCCCGGGCCACCCCCGCCACTGTTGTCGCGGGCGGGACCGCCGCCGACGTTCGTGCCGGGTCCGTTCCCGCCCTCGAGACCGCGCACGTACTCGATGAAGGTCGCGCGGTCGTCGAGGATGGCCGTGTTGCGGCCGCCGCTGTACCCCGGCCGCGGACGCTGGCCAACTCCCCGCTCGTTGCCGATCGAGTCCCGCCCACCGTGCTCGCCCCCCTGCCCGTGGGCCCGTCCGCCGGTGCGCCCGCGACCCGGTCCCCGTCGACCCTCGAGCCCCGCCGCCAGCAGTTCGGATGCCAGATGATCGAGTTCGATACCGTCGCTGCGCGCCTGCCACGCAAGGTCGCGGTGCAGGTTACGCGAGACCTTGAGGGTGAGGTCGCCCGAGAACTCCTCCTCGTCCACCGCGGCGGGTGGCGACGAGCCGTGGGCGTGGATGTTCTGGATCTGCGCGGCGATCTCCTCCTCGACCTTCGCCAGCGCTTCGCCGCGCGTGGCCCCTTCGCCGGCGCAATGCTCCAGCTCCGGGGCGCGGGCGACAAACAGGTTGCGCTCGCCATCGAAGGACAGAAGGACACGGTAGTTCGGCTTGGACATGCGGTTATCCTCGGGAGCGCCGTCGGGCGCTGCGTTTCCGAAAGGCTGGATAAGGAGACGAACGGCGCGGCCTTGAGGCGGTTGCGGCCGGTGCGGCGCCCGCTGTTCGGGCCCACGTCGTTGCTGTCGGGAGCGAGTGGTGAGCGAGCCGGTTCGTTGCCGTCGAACTTCCGGCGCCGCTCGCGGCAGACCTCCGATGCACGGAGTCTGGAGGTGGCACGGATTGATGTCAAGTGCTTAGCCGGGCGGGGGTGCTTAACGGAGAAGGGGGCCCCTCCGCTCAAGTCGTAGTCGTAGTCGTAGTCGTAGTCGATTCAGGGGCACTCTCGCGCGGGGGATCACCTCTCCGGCACAAGCGCGTGAGCATCTCCACGATGCGGGTCAGCAGCTCCATGGCCTGTCGCCGAGTGTCTTCCAAGGCGAGTTGCAGGA